>DASZWK010000219.1:0-10737 GCA_035546235.1 Xanthobacteraceae bacterium
TCGGTCTTCCGTGCAGCGAGCGCCTTCCCGGTGCGCAGATAGAACGGCACGCCGGCCCAGCGCCAATTATCGATCGCCAGCCGCATGGCGACGTAGGTTTCGGTGATGCTCTGCGGCGACACGCCGGCCGCGGCGCGGTAGTCGGCAACGTCCTTGCCGCCCACGCGCCCGGCAACGTATTGGCCCCGCACCGCGTCGGCGAGCGCCTTCTCGCGCGTCAGCGGATGGATCGCCTCGATCGCCTTAAGCTTCTCGGTTCGCACCGGGAGCGCATCGAAGCAGCTCGGCGGCTCCATTGCGGTCAGCGCCAGGAGCTGGAACAGGTGATTGGGCACCATGTCGCGCAGCGCGCCGGTGTGATCATAGAGCTTGCCGCGATTCTCCACCGACACTGTCTCGGCCACGGTGATCTGCACGTGCTCGATATGGTGCCGGTTCCAGATCGGCTCGAACATGCCGTTGGCGAAGCGCAGCACCATGATGTTCTGCACCGTCTCCTTGCCGAGGTAATGATCGATCCGATAGATCTGGTGCTCGGCAAAGACGCGCAGCAATTCCGCGTTCAGCGCGCAGGCCGAATTCAGATCGAAGCCGAACGGCTTCTCGATGATCAGCCGCCGCCAATGGCCATTGTCCTCCTTGGCGAGGCCCGCCTCGCCGAGGTGACGCGCAACGGGAGCAAACAATTCCGGCGGCGTCGCCAGATAAAACAGGCCGTTGCCCAGCGTGCCGGCACTGCGGCCGAGATCGGCGAGTTGACGTTTGAGCGCATCGTAGATCGCCGGATCGTCGAAATCGCCGCGCACGTAATAGCAATGACGCAAGAGCGCATCGAGCGTCTTCGCCGCGACGCCGTCGGTGGCGAATTCCTTGAGCGCTGAGCGCATGCGATCGCGGAATTCATCGCCGGACCACGGCGCCCGGGCGACGCCAACCAGCGCAAACCCCTCGGGCAACAGCTTGCCGGCGGCGAGGTTATAGAGCGCCGGCAGCAGCAGCCGCTTGGTCAGATCGCCGCCGGCGCCGAACACGACGAACGCGCAAGGATCGGCGGGACGCGGCGCGCGTCCGGTCGTAGCGGCGATGCCGGGCGCGGCGACGTCCATGATCAGGACCCTTTGGCTTCGATGTGTCCCCCAAAGCCCTTGCGCATCGCCGACAACAGCCGGTCGGCAAAGCCGTGATCGTCGCGCGAGCGAAAGCGCGCATAGAGCGCCGCCGAGAGCACGGTGGCCGGCACCGCCTCCTCGATCGCCGCCATCACGGTCCAGCGGCCTTCACCGGAATCCGCGACCACGCCGGTGAAATGCTCGAGCTTCGGATCGTCCGCCAGCGCGATCGCGGTGAGATCGAGGAGCCACGACGAAATCACGCTGCCGCGCCGCCACACCTCGGCGATGTCGGCGACATCGAGATCGTAGCGTTCGTCCTCCGGCCGCGCCGCGGAGGTGGCGCCTTTGAGAATGGCGAAGCCCTCGGCGTAGGCCTGCATCATGCCGTATTCGATGCCGTTGTGGATCATCTTGACGAAATGTCCGGCGCCGCACGGACCGCAATACATGTAGCCGCGTTCCGGCCGCGGATCGCGGCCGTCGCGTCCCGCCGTGCGCTCGATGTTGCCGAGCCCCGGCGCGAGCGCGGCGAAAATCGGATCAAGATGATCGACGATCTTTTTGTCGCCGCCGATCATCAGGCAGTAGCCCCGGTCGAGCCCCCAGACGCCGCCGCTGGTGCCGGAGTCGACGTAATAAATGCCCTTTTCCCTCAGGGAGCGCGCGCGGCGCACGTCGTCCTTGTAGAAGCTGTTGCCGCCGTCGATCACGACATCGCCGGATTGCAGCACGCCGCGCAGCTCCGTGACCGCACCCTCGGTTGCTTCACCGGCCGGCAGCATCAGCCAGATGGCGCGGGGCGCGGTCAGTTTTGCCGCCAGATCCTTGAGGCCGCTGCTGCCGGCGGCGCCTTTTTTGGTCAGCGCCGTGACCGCATCGGCATTGCGGTCATAGACCACGCAGGAATGGCCGTGGCGTTGCAGCCGCTGCACGATGTTGCCGCCCATGCGGCCGAGACCGACGACGCCGAGTTGCATACGCTTACCTCATCGCAACGCGGCTTGCGCTGCTTTACTCAGCGCCGCGATGCCGGCGTCAAGATCGTGTGAAACATGCGCGCGCAGCACGCGGCGGCCGCGGTCCGCCAGCACGCGCAGATCGCCGCGCGCCTGCGCGGCCTCGATCACGCCGAAGCTCGCCTTGCGGCCGGGAATAGTCACATCGGCGGCGGCGTCCGCGGTGATTTGCAGGAACACGCCGGAATTCGGCCCGCCCTTATAGGCTTGGCCGGTCGAGTGCAGATAGCGCGGGCCGAATTGCAGGCAGGTGGCGATGTGCTTGCTGTCGCGCACCGCCGTGCGAAGCTCCTCCAGTGCGCGGATGTGCGCGTCGCTGCGTTCGAGATAGGCCAGCACGGCGAAATAATCGCCGTCGTGGAGGCGGGCGAACTGCGCGCGCAGCCAGCTCTCCAGCGTGGAATTGGCGCCGGCCTGCCGCAACGCCTGGGCATTGCGCCCGTCGGCGTAGAGCGCGATGCCGTTCTGTTTGAACACGGGCTTGTCGGCGGCGAGCGTGCCGCTCTTCTCATAAGCATCCGTCAGCTCGCGTGCCGCGATCTTGGCGGCCTCGACATCCGGCTGATCGAACGGATTGATGCCGATGATCGCGCCCGCAACCGCGGTGGCAAACTCGAAGCGAAAGAATTCCTGCCCAAGATTTTTCCTCGACGCCATGCCGATCCGCACCACCGGCTGTCCGGCATGTTCCAGCGCGTCGATGGCTTTGTCCTGGGCGGCGTCGGGCTGGGCGGAGTCGCGCACATAAATGAACAGCCGGTGCGCGTCATAGACGGACGGCGCGCCAAGCGGCTCATCCGCGATCGGGATCACGCCCTTGCCATGTTTGCCGGTCGATTCGGCAAGAAGCTGCTCGGCCCAGGCGCCGAACGACGCGAACGGCGGCGACGACACGATCGTCACCTTGTCGCGGCCCTGTTGCGCCAAAACGCCGATCGCGAGCCCAAGTTCAACGCCGGGATTTTGCGCCGGCGGCACTTCGGGGCCGCAGGACCGCACCATGAGCCGCGCCGACTCAAGAAACGCCTGCACGTCGTGACCGGCCGCCGCCAGCGGCACCATGCCGAACGCCGACAGCACCGAGTAACGCCCGCCGATACTGGGAATGCCGTGGAACACCCGGTGGAAGCCGCGCTCGCCGGCGACTTTTTCAAGCGCGGAGCCCGGATCGGTGATGACGACGAAATGGCGCGCGGCATCCTTGGCGCCGGTGACATTGGTGATCTTCTGAAGGAAATAGTCCATCAGCACGTTCGGTTCGAGCGTGGTGCCGGATTTGCTGGAAACAATGAACAGCGTGCGCGCCAGATCGATGTGTTGCTCGAAAGTCTTCACCTGCGCCGGATCGGTGGAGTCGAGCACGTGCAGCTTCGGATAGCCGGGTGCCGATCCGAGCGTCTTGGCCAGCACCTCCGGGCCGAGGCTTGAGCCGCCCATGCCGAGCAGCAGCACATCGCGGAAGCCTTGCGCCTTAACCTCGGCGGCGAATTCGTGCAGGCTCGGCATGTCGCGCAATTGCGCGTCGATGACGTCGAGCCATCCCAGCCAGTCGCTTTCGCCGCTTGCCGTCCACAGCGTGGCGTCTTCGTCCCACAAGCGGCGGACGTTGCCCTTTGTGCGCCATGCTTCGGCGGCTTCTCCGACCGCCTTCTTCAGCGCCTCGGGCAGCGCAGCGCTCTGACCGTCAAGTGCATCGCCCAGGGTGCGCCGGCGCTTTTCGGCGAGCGCTCCGTTGAGCTTGTCGAACGAATCACAAAACAGCGTCACGCCCTCCGCCTCGAGCTTGGCGGTGACATCGTCGAGCGATATCCCGGCGCGCGCGAGCGCCGCCAGCGTCGCCTCGGCGGCGCCGACATCCGCAGTCACCGTATCGCGCACCGTGCCATGATCGCGGAACGCGTCCATGGTCTTTTCCGGCATGGTGTTGACGGTTTCGGGGCCGATCAGCTCGTCGACGTAGAGCACATCGCTGTAAACCGGATTTTTCGTGCCGGTCGACGCCCACAACAATTGCTGCGGCCGCGCGCCGTGTTTCTTCAGCCGCTCCCAGCGCTCGCCGGCAAAGAGCCGCTGCCAGTGCCGATAGGCGAGCTTGGCATTGGCGATCGCGACTTTCCCACGCAGAGCCTTAAGCGCCGTGCGTTGCGCCTCGTTCGTGGCACGCGCGGCGGCTTCGTCCAGAAGCTTGTCGACCGCGGTGTCGATGCGGCTGACAAAGAAGCTCGCGACGCTGGCTATGCGGTCGATCGGCTTGCCAACGGCGACGCGCTGTTCAAGCGCGCTCAAATAGGCCTCGACCACGTCCTCGTATCGGCCCTGCGCGAACAACAGCGTGATGTTGATGTTGAGTCCTTCGGCAAGCAGCCGCTGGATCGCCGGAATGCCGGCCTTGGTGGCGGGCACCTTGATGAAAATATTGGGCCGCTTGACTGCGGCCCACAGGTGCCGCGCTTCGTCGATCGTCGCATCGGTGTCCATCGCCAGATAAGGCGACACTTCGAGGCTGACAAAACCGTGCCGCCCCTCGGTGCGATCGTAGAGCGGCCGCAGCATGTCGGCGGCGGCCGCGATATCGGCGGTGGTCAGGTGTTCGTAGATCGTGCCGACCGACGCGCCGTTATCGCCGACCATGCGGCCGATCGCCGAGTCATAGGTCGCCGTCTCGCCGATCGCCTTTTCGAAAATCGACGGATTAGAGGTAATGCCGGCGAGACCGTCCCGATCGATCAGCTGTTGGAGATGACCATTCTGAATGATCTCGCGCGACAGAAAATCGAGCCAGACGGCCTGGCCTTTTTCTGCAAGCGCCCGCAACGGGTTCATGCCTGTTTCCATTTTGCGATCTGTGCCTTTGCGGCCGCAACGACATTGTCCACGGTAAAACCGAAAGCGTTCATCAAATCCTTGATAGGCGCCGACGCTCCGAAGTGATCCAATCCGACCATACCGCCGCCCGCGCCCACATAGCGCTCCCAGCCGCGGGTCGAACCGGCCTCGACCGAGACGCGCGCCTTGACGGCCGTCGGCAACACGCTGTGCCGATAGGCTTCATCCTGCCGGTCGAACAGCTGCCAGCACGGCAGGCTGACCACACGCGCCGCGATATTCTGTCCGGCAAGACTTTCGGCGGCCGCCACGCATAACGCGATTTCGCTGCCGGTGCCGATCAGGATCACGTCGGGGCGGGCATTCGGCGTATCCAACAAAATATAACCGCCGCGCGCCAATCCCGAGGCCGCAGCGTAGCGGCTGCGGTCGAGCGTGGGAAGCGGCTGGCGCGTCAGCACCAGACAGACCGGGGCATCGTTGAGCGTGGCAATGACCCGCCAGGCCTCGATCACTTCGTTGGCGTCGGCGGGACGGATCACGATCATGCCGGGGACCGAACGCAGCCCGATCAGTTGCTCGACCGGCTGATGGGTCGGTCCGTCCTCTCCAAGTCCGATTGAGTCGTGGGTGTAAATGTAGATGACCGGCAGACGCATCATGGCGGCGAGCCGCATCGGCGGCCGCATGTAATCGGAAAAGATCAAAAAGCTTGAACCGAAAGGACGCAGGCCGCCGAGCGCGAGCCCATTGAGCACCGCACCCATGGCGTGTTCGCGAATGCCGAAATGGAAATTGCGGCCGGCATATTCGCCGGGCTCGAACTCGCCCGCGGATTCGAATGTCAGCGCCGTCTTGGTCGAAGCGTTGAGATCGGCCGCGCCACCCGCGAGCCATGGATAGTTCTTCGCCACGGCGTTGAGCACCTTGCCGGACGACTCGCGCGTGGCGAGGCCTTTTGCATCGGCGGGAAAGGCCGGCAAATCCTTATCCCAATGCGGCGGCGTAGCGCGCCCCTGCATCGCCCGAAGGCGTGCGCCAAGTTCCGGAT
This sequence comes from Xanthobacteraceae bacterium, assembly GCA_035546235.1. GTDB lineage: Bacteria > Pseudomonadota > Alphaproteobacteria > Rhizobiales > Xanthobacteraceae > BOG-931. The sequence continues at coordinate 6,006 of DASZWK010000219.1, forward strand.
AGCGCTCGCAATAGCCGTCGAACTTTTCGTTCCATTGCGCGTGGGCGCGCCGGCCGCGGTCGCCGATGCCGGCCTTGAAATGCTCATATACGCCGTCGGGCACCAGAAACGCCGAATCTTCCGGCCAGCCGTAAACGCGCTTGGTGAGGCGGACTTCCTCAACGCCGAGCGGCTCGCCGTGCGCGGCACTGGTGTCCTGCTTGTGCGGTGAGCCGAAGCCGATATGGCTGTCGACAATGATCAATGTCGGCCGGTCGCTGGTGCGGCGAAACTGCTTAAGCTCTTCCGCGACCGCCTCGGTGTCGTTGGCATCGGCGACATGCGCCACATTCCAGCGGTAGGCGCGAAAGCGCGCCGCGACGTTCTCCGTAAAGGTGATGCCGGTGGCGCCATCGATGGTGATGTGATTATTGTCGTAGAGCCAGCACAGGTTCGACAGCTGCAGATGGCCGGCGAGCGAGGCTGCTTCGCTGGCGACGCCTTCCATCAGGTCGCCGTCGCTGCAGAATGTGTAAACCTTGAAATCGAACAGCGGAAAATCCGGCCGATTGAACCGGCTCGCGAGCCAGCGTCCGCCGATCGCCATGCCGACACTGTTGCCGCAGCCCTGCCCCAGCGGCCCGGTCGTGGTTTCCACGCCCGGCGTATGGCCGTATTCCGGATGGCCCGGACAGCGGCTGCCGAACTGGCGAAACTGCCGGATGTCATCGAGGCTTACCGCGGGGCGGCCGCCCTCGGCGGGGTCGCGCACCGCCGCCAGATGCAACAGCGCGTAAAGCAGCATCGACGCATGGCCGTTCGACAGCACGAAACGGTCGCGATTCCACCATTTTGGATCGTCGCAATCGTAGTTCAGCGCCTCCTGCCACAGGGTGTAGCCCACCGGCGCCAGTGCCATCGGCGTGCCCGGATGGCCGGAATTCGCCTTTTGGACCGCGTCCATCGCCAGGGTGCGGATCGTATCGATACACGTGAGGTCGAGGTCTGCGCCCTCGCCCCATTGGCCGGGGGCGTCACTTTGCGATTCGCGTCTGCGAAAGTTGGTTGTGGCCACGAATGTGCCTGTGCTGTGTAAATGCCTCCCCTCGCCTAACTCGTCACACGGGGGCGAGGTTCCCAAGCTCCATTTAAGGCGTCCGGGACCGCGGGACGCCTCCCCGTACGCGCGATATAATGCCTCGGTAGCGCTTTGGGGCCCACTGTCATGATGCGATCACGCTCGGCTCGTACGCTATTCGCAATAGGCGCGGCCCTCATCACCGCGCTGACCGCCGCGCCGGCGATGGCAGCCAAGCGCGCCGTCGTGCTCGACGTCAACGGCGTCATCGGGCCCGCCATGGCCGATTACATCGTGCGCGAGATCAAGGCGGCGGCGCCGGCCGATACCGGCCTCATCGTGCTGCGCATGAACACGCCGGGCGGCCTCGACACCTCGATGCGCCAGATCGTCAGCGCGATCCTGGCGTCACCGGTTCCGGTCGCTACCTATGTGGCGCCGAGCGGCGCGCGCGCCGCCAGCGCCGGCACCTACATCGCTTATGCGAGCGCGGTTGCCGCGATGGCGCCCGGCACCAATATCGGCGCCGCAACGCCGGTGCAGCTCGGCGGCGGCTCGTTCTTACCGGGCGGCTCGGAACAGAAACCGCAAGGCAAGGATCGCACGACGAGTGCAACGACTGCGGATACCGAAACCCGCAAGATCACCAACGACGCCATCGCCTATATCCGCAGCCTCGCCACGCTCAACAATCGCAACGCCGATTGGGCCGCCGACGCCGTGCGCTCCGCCGCGAGCGTGCCGGCCACCGAGGCGCTGTCGCTGCACGTGATCGATGCCGTCGCCACCGACGTGCCTGATCTCCTTCGTCAGATCGACGGCAAGACCGAGACGGTCAACGGCAAACCGACGCGGCTCGCCACCGCGGACCTGAGCGTCGTGGACGTGCCGCAAGACTGGCGGACGGAGCTTCTCGGCCTGATCACCAATCCGGATGTCGCTTTCATCCTGATGCTGATCGGCATCTATGGACTCATTCTCGAATTCTTCAATCCGGGCGCCGTCGCGCCGGGGTTGATCGGCACCATATCGCTGCTGGTCGCGCTCTATGCGCTCGCTTTCATTCCGATCAACTATGCGGGCGTGGCGCTGGTCATCGTCGGCATCGGATTGATGCTGGCCGAAGTCCACATCGGCGCCTTCGGCACGCTCGGCGTCGGCGGCATTGCGGCGTTTGTCATCGGCGCGCTGTTGATGTTTCCGGCGCGCGGCGCGGGATTTTCGCTGTCGTGGGGTGTCGTGATCGGCGCAGCGCTCGGCAGCGCCGCCCTGATCCTGCTGGCGCTCGCCACGTTGTTGCGCTCGCGCAAGCGGCCGGTCGTCACCGGCAGCGAAGCGCTGATCGGCGCCGAGGGCGAAGCTGTCTCGTGGGATGGCGCCGAAGGCCGCGTGCGGGTGCAGGGCGAAATCTGGCGGGCGCGCGCCGACGCGCCGCTCGCCGCCGGCAAGCGCGTCAAGATCGTCGGCCGCGACGGCCTCGCGCTTCGCGTCGAACCGACATGACTGTTGTTTCCCGGGCGCAGCGCAGCACGCAGTGAAACGAAGTGGTGCGCTGCAGACCCGGGATCGTTACGAACTCTGGAATTTGCGAAGGTCCCGGATCAGCGGTGCACCGTTTCACGCTGCACCGCATCCGGGACACGAGAAACAGGAGCACACCATGTATTTTGCAGCCGCCGCCGTCATCGTCATTCTGGTTCTGATGTTTCTCTATGCCTCGATCAAAATCCTGCGCGAATACGAGCGCGGCATCGTTTTCACGCTCGGCCGATTCACCGGCACCAAGGGGCCGGGACTCATTCTGCTCTATCCGTTCATCCAGCAGATGGTGCGCGTCGACTTGCGCGTGAACGTCGACGAAGTGCCGCCGCAGGACGTGATTTCGCGCGACAACGTCTCGGTCAAAGTCAGCGCCGTCATTTATTTCCGCGTTGTCGATCCCGAAAAGGCCATCATCCAGGTCAGCAATTACCTGGCGGCAACGAGCCAGCTCGCCCAGACCACGCTGCGCTGGGTGCTGGGCAAGCACGACCTCGATCAGATGCTGGCCGAGCGCGACAAGCTCAATGCCGACATTCAGGATGTGCTCGACAAGCAGACCGAAGGCTGGGGCATCAAGGTCTCCAACGTCGAATTAAAGCGCATCGACCTCGACGAGAGCATGGTGCGGGCCATCGCGCGGCAGGCAGAGGCCGAGCGCGAGCGCCGCGCCAAGATCATCAACGCCGAAGGCGAGCAGCAGGCGGCGCAAAAACTGGTCGAGGCCGCGCGAATTTTGGGTGATGTGCCGCAAGCCATGCAACTGCGCTATCTCGGCACGCTGTTCGACATCTCCAACGAGCGCGGCTCGACCATCGTGTTCCCGTTCCCGATGGAATTGCTGGAAGCGTTTACGGGGCTGCGAAAGCCGCCGGAAGTGCGTTCCTGAGCGCAATGTCCAAATTGAAATCTATGAGACCCGAGGCGCCTCCGGGCCATTGCCTAAATGCTCAGGCATAAATGACCTACGGCGCCCCCGTCGCTTGACAAGCGACAGGCGACACTACAAATTGAAGCATGATCCGCTCATTTCGGCATCGCGGCTTGAAAGCGTTGTACGAAGGAAAGACGGAGAAGCGCGTGTCGCCGCAACACGCTGTTAAGTTGCGCGATATTCTGGCAATTCTGGATCGGAGTCGGAAACCGGAGGATATGAATTTACCGGGGTTTCGGCTGCATCCGCTTAAAGGCGAACTCAAAGGGCACTGGGCCGTTTGGGTGTCGGGAAGCTGGCGCGTCACTTTTCGCTTTGAAGCAGGCGATTCATACGACGTTGATTATCTCGATTATCACTAAAGGAGAGAGCACCCACCATGCCATTGCATAATCCTCCGCATCCCGGAGGGGTCGTACGACGCCAGTGCCTTGAACCGCTGCACCTTTCGGTGACCGAAGCCGCCGAAGGATTGGGTGTGACCCGCCAGGCATTATCGGATCTATTGAATGGCAAAGCCGGCATCTCGGTGGACATGGCCATCAGGCTCTCCAAGGCATTCGGATCGAGTCCAGAAACTTGGTTGGGGCTGCAAACAGACTACGATCTTGCGCAGGCACGCGGTCGCGCGCGTACCATCAAGGTACGCTCTTTCAAGGCCGCATAATTTGTGAACCATACGCCCAACGCTCACGCACGGCTTGGGGGTGACGCGGGTGATACAGGCCGGGTGAGACCACAAAAGGCCGGCCCGACTAACCAGAACCAAATCCAGAATCTGGCGGAGCACTTCGAGTGGCTGCTGTCGCACGTTGTTTCTTTGATTCGCGCGATTCCGCCCCGCGGATGCGGCGCGGCAAAGGAACCGTAAAGCAAAAAGTCCCCAAAAAGTCCCATTGAATCAAATGGAAACGCACGCTGAATGATTCGGCTTGACTTGGCGCGCGATAGGAATAAAAGCGCCATCCTCTCGCTCCTCGTGCAAGGACGTCAGCCGGTGACTCCGGCTGGCGGGAGCGGGATGCGGTGCCCGCGCGCAAAGGGTTCGTCCCCGTTGCACTCGGGCGGTATCGGACATCATGTCCGCCGGCACTATGACCGGCGTGCGAGGTGCTCGCTGTAACCGGGGTTGGCGCCGGCGGGAGACCCCCGCCACTAAGGCGCCAGCGCCGCGAAACCTGGTCCGAGACCGCACCTTGGGA
>DASZWK010000220.1:0-4890 GCA_035546235.1 Xanthobacteraceae bacterium
AGATACGATCAAGTGCGTGGCGAGAAGCCACTTGTGCAGCGGAATATGACTGCGCTCGTACAGCGTGCCGACGCGAACCGTGAATTTTTCCCGGCAATCATTGCAGAAGTACCAGCCCGGCCCCATCGACTTTCCGCCAAGCGGCTTAACCGTGTCCATTTGCCCGCAGAAGGGGCAAACCGGGCCGTCCGGCCAACGGGAAGCTTCCAAGTATTCGCGGGCTTTATCTTCGTCTGCAAAGGCCGGATTAGTCAGGTCGCACATGGGCTCATTCCTCTCGGATAAGTCCATAAAAATCACGGAAAATTGGTTCAGTCAAGTATATAGTTGCCACTGCACGCATAAGTCAAAACCGGCATCGCGTAAACAATTTGTCTGAATAATGGTGAATCTATATTGGATAAATACTTTAACGTATTGGTTTTATACTACAATTACTAGAACAGGACTTTAAAAATAGAAAGTAATACGTATCGCGACGTGGTTGCCGCGCGGACCGTCCGCGAATTCGCGCTCGCGAGGTCCTTGCTTAAAGACATCGACAGATGTCAGGCGGTGACGGCGTCTGGCCGAAACCTGCTCTTGGAAAGCCGGCGAAGATGCCCTAGATGATCTCGCTTCGGACGCCCAGCACACCAGCGTCCGCTCCAGACGGGCCCATCTCCCGGCTGACGACCGCACGGCGGCAGACCGGCAACAACGTCGGCCGCAGCGCGCGTTGGGGAATAGTTCAACGGTAGAACATCGGACTCTGACTCCGAGAATCTAGGTTCGAATCCTAGTTCCCCAGCCAACTCCGACTCGATGTAGAAGCGACTGCTGAAATTGCCGGGCGATCCCGCGCTTGGCGCCGTAGAACGCATTCGAGCGAATCCCAGGTCATCGATACCGAGAGGGGCGCATGTCCGTGGACGCCGCAGAGCCGCGCATCGCGAAGATCGACCTGCACGGCTATCGCCCCCGCGATTTTGTCGGGCCGCCGATGGCCACGATCGTCGAACAGGCCTGGGACATGGGAGCGGACAAGCTCCGCTTCATTCACGGGCACGGCCGCGCCCGCGGCAAATCGCCGGGATTCTACAACACCAAAACCGGCTGGCTCGGCCTGCGGATCAGACGCGAGTTGCGGCGCAATCGCGCGCTTCGCCGCTGGATCAAATACACCACGCTCGACTGTGGCCACTGGGGGCAGACGACCGTCAAGCTCAAAGCCAACCCCAATCCGACGCGGCGCGAACTCGACCTTACGGTGCTGCCGGGGCCGAGCTATCCGCGGTGATTGGGAAGACCGTCCCTGAAAATGAAAGCGGCCAACGCGGAATGCAGCGGGGGGAGCACCAGCCCCCTCTTCGCGCATTTGGGTCGCATGTTGACGATCTGCTGAACAATCCGAAGCAGTGACGACGAGAATTCTCGCACCTTCACTGCGCGCCACACATCCGCCCGCTTCGGCCCGCATGGGCTGCGCCTGAGAGGCTCGGGGTCCATGGACAGCACTAATATTCTGTACGCACTCGACCGCGTCTGCGGTCAGTTTGCGGCCGCGCTGCAGCAGGCCGGGCCGCAGATTTACGCAACGATCGCGATCGTCGTGCTGGTGAGCGCGCTGCTGTTTCCTCCGCAAGGCGGTTCCGATCCCGATCAGATCTGATTCGGCTTCGTTCCCATCCCCTCCTCCTTGGCGAACCGCTCATCCTTCCCGAGGGAACTCCGGCCCAGGTCGCGAGTTGTTGCCCCGACACCGGATAGGGAGCGATAGAGATGCTGAGCCTTGTCGTAACGCTTTTGATCATCGCGCTGGTTGCCGCCGTGCTCGGCTTCGGCGGGATTGCCGGCGCCGCCGTCGGCATTGCCAAGATCGTGTTCTTCGTCGCGCTGGTGCTGTTCCTAATCTCGCTGATCGCGGGCGGGATGCGCGGCGGGTTTGGGCGCCGGCTCTAGCGCGGGCGCTGCCACGGCACGTTGCGCTGACGCACGAAAGCGCAGAGCAAATCGAAACGGGACGACGGACCTTCGGGCCGCCGTCCCGTTTTGCATTTGATCGGGCGTGTGTGCCGCGGCGACCGCCTCGGCAGGCGGCTAACCGGCAAGCGGCGCAGGGACGACGCCGCCGAGTGCCACGTGGCGCGTGTCGCCGCCGCGCTCGACAAGCACCAGCGGCGCCGGCGCAACGCGGTTGCGGCCTTCCGCCTTGGCGCGATAGAGCGCGCGGTCGGCAGTTGCCATCAGCGATGAAAGATCGCGGCCGGTGTCGCCCGCCATGGCGACGCCGACGCTGACAGTGGTGTCGGCCTGCAACTCGGCAAAACGCATGGCTTCGAACTTGCCGCGCACGCGCTCGGCAATCCGCAACGCCTCGGCCATCGGCGCACCGATCAACAGGCAGGCAAATTCCTCGCCGCCAAGCCGCGCGAACAGATCGCCCGGGTGAATCGATTCTGTGACCAGCCGCGCAAACGCCTTGAGCACAGCGTCCCCGGCCTGATGCCCGGCCGTATCGTTGACCTCCTTGAACCGGTCGAGGTCGAACAACAACAACGCCGCCGCGTGGCGGTCGGCAAGCGTGCGCTTGAGCAGCGGCGTTCCGACGTCGAAGAACGCGCGGCGGTTGGCGATTTCGGTCAGGGGGTCGGTCAGCGCAGCGCGCCGCTGCGCGAGCTCGGCGCGCTCCTTCGCCATGCTCATGCGCAGGAAGGACTGGCAGAACGCAGCGAACAGCGTCTCAAAGGCAAGTACAAAAAGACCCACGCTCTGCACCGGTTGAGCGGCGGACATGGATTGAAACGCGTCGACATAATGGATGCGCGTCAATAGGAAGCCGGCATGGATTACGGCGAGCGCCAGCGTCGGCCAGCGCGACATCAGTTCGGGGTCGCGCGGATACCACATCTCGCGGGCGCACAGCAGCGAGTAGGCCGCAAAAATCGTGCAGGCCAGCGCGACGCGCGCCTCGACGGATTGATAGAATTGGGGAAACTGACAGGCGACGACCCAGATGGCCGCACCGGCGAGCACAAGGGCCAGCCGTGGCCGGCGGCCCTCGAAACTGCGTGCGCCGGCCCACATCGTGCCGTAGGCGCAGCACAGCAGCGCATTGCCGGCGCAAACCGACCAGGTCGGCACATCCGACGAACTGCGCACCAGAAACGCTCCGCCCACCGTGCCGAGGAGATAACCGACGCCCCACAGCGCCAGCGCCGGCTCGCTTCGGTTTTGCAGCCACGAGAACAGCATCAGCGCGCCGCTGATGACAGTGATGAACGCCGTCACCGCGCACAGCGTCGGCAGGTTGATCAGGAAGTTGGGATTCGCGAAGATCGGCACAGCATGTCCCCGGCGCGGTTTCGCGCCAATACGGGTTTTTACCGGCACATTGTTGCGAAACCGTTGGCGGTATTTCGTAAACTTTTACACAATTCGCCCGCTTCGCTCGCAAGCGATGGGCGAAACCCAGTTTGGATAACGAATTTTAACCGCGCCGCCTTCAGTGGGTATGCGACAGCAGGTACGAAACGGACCATTTAATCCCGGCTTCGACGATCCATCCGAGGACCACCACGGCGGCGAGCCCGATCGACGCCCATGTTGCGAGCCGCGACCGCGACAAAGCGAGCGCCGCGACTGTCGGCCGGATGACTTCGACGGCGGCGGCGTGCTTGTCGAGCTTCTGGCCAAGGTCGCGCAAAGCCGCGCTATTATCCGCGTGGCGGCGGTCTTGTAATTTCCGGCTTTCCTCCATTCTCTTTTGAATGTCGGAGACGCTGGCGCGAAGCCGTCCGATTGCCTCGCTGATTTCGTCAAGCTTGCCGGCCATGGCGGCGCCTCTCTTTGTAGTGTTCAACCGCGCGGAAGCTACAGCGGGTGCAGTCCGAGGAACGCCGCGACGGCCGCCGGCAGGCCACTTACCGCCGCCGCAGCGCCCGCCGGATTGGCGATGACGCCAACCGACACCCCGAGCGTCACCAGCGTGTTCTGCACGTCGAGCACCAGCGGCGCGCAGGCGATGTTCAGGCTCGCCAGCGGTCCGGTCGGCGACTGAATGTTGGCGAGATAAGCCTTGGCGTCGCGCGCCTTCTGCAGCGCCTGAAAGACGCCGGCGCCGGCCGGCAATGGATTCTGCGCCTGCGATTGCACGAACGGAATGAGCGCGGTGTAGCAATTCACCGCGACGATGTCGGGCGGCGTTTGCGCCTGCGCGTCGGCAAGCGCGGCCTGCAGGTCCGCGATGGTGAACTGGCGCACGACGATCAGCGGATTTTGCTGCGCCTGCGTCACCGTCGGTTTGCTGTTCACCACTGCCGTGGGCCGGCGAACCGAAGGCTTGTTCGCCGCCAGCGCCGGTCCCGGGGCCGCGCAGACGAGCGCGGCGGCGACGCAGAGCGCCAGCATTGCCAAGGCGCGACCGCCGGGAATGCCGCTGCCGCCGCGCGGTCGCTTTGCCTCCGGCAGCAGGATGGCAATGATCCCACCGATGCCGGTGCCGATCGCCGTGATGGCCGAAACCCAGCCGCCGGCATTGGCGAGATGAAACGCCGCGAGCAGAATGCCGAGCCCCGCATAAGTGGACGGCTCGCGCAGCCGGGCGCCGAGCCAGGAAATGTCCTGCGTGACCTCGGTCTTCTCGGTGGCGGGTTTAGGATTTGCGATCTGCATCATGCTGACCTCTTGGTTGGGTGGAAAATTCCAGTAATAGGGTGCAAGCGGTGGAAGCCATCTGACGGTCCCGCGCTTATTGTTTCGTGATGGCCGATAGCCGAACTGCCGAAACGCTCCGCAACAAACGCGCCGACATTGCCCGCTCGATTGACGATTACGAGGCGCGGCTTGCGCAGGCTCGCGTCAACCTGGCGCACATAGCGATTGCGATTTTCGCGACCAGCGACGACGGGA
>DASZWK010000221.1:0-24614 GCA_035546235.1 Xanthobacteraceae bacterium
CACCCTCGACGGTCATGTCGAGCTGACGATCCCGGCATGGACCAACAGCGGCCGCACCTTCCGGCTGCGCGGCAAGGGCTTTCCGGCCAAGTCCGGCAAGGGCGATCTCTTGGCCACCGCACGCATCGTGCTGCCCGAGAACAGCGACGCCGATCTCGATGCGCTGATGAAGAAATGGAAGGCCGACAAGGCTTACGATCCGCGCAAGGATATGTGAGCCGCGTGAGGCGCGCATCAGCGCCGCGTTGATCTAGCCTGCCGGCTTGAGCGCCTCGGCGGCTCGCTCCAGTTCGTCCTCGATCTGTTTGATCCAGGCTGCATCCTCCGCGCGCGCCTCGCGCGTGGCGCGGATCAGGCCGAGATTGCGTTTGGTTGACTGCACTTCCCAGGCGTGGCGCGCGTGCGAGGCTGCTTCCGCCAGATTTTCATCGGCGGCGTCGTGATCGTCGCCGAGCACGGCGAGTTCGAGAAGCGTCGCGTAATCCCAATAATCGGCGTTCTTCGCCGCTTTGCGCGTCACCGAATAGGTCACGACTGGAAGAATGCGCGCCTTACGCGGATCGGGCTTGTCCTGCTGCTCCATCAGGGTGAGCGCGTTGATGCCCGGATAAGCGTCGCGCCAGTCGGCCTCAAACCCTTCCAGATACGTATCGATCGCCCGCCGCAGCAGGCTGCGCGCTTCCGGGCGGCCACCCTCCTTCGCCTTGGTCCAGCGGTCCTTGTAGATGCGGCCGAGGAGCCCGTTGGTTTCGCTCGACGGACCGAACTCGGCGATGACTTCTTTGAGCACCGTCTCGGCGTCGTCGAAGCGCTCGGCGCGGTTGAGCGCGAAGCCGAGTTGCTCGCGGATCATCTTCGCGCGCTGCAGTGGCGGCGGCATGCGCTCGTACAGCTCAACCATCGCCGCATGGGATTCAACATCGCGCAGCGACAGATAAAGGTCGACGATGATGCCGGTTTCGATCTCATTGAGATTCTTCAGCGCGGCCTCGGCGGCGATCTCCTTCACCGCATCGGCGCCGGCGCGCACCGCATCGGCGAGCCGCTTCTTGTAGCGCTTCGAGTAGTCGATCTGTTCTCGGAACACATCGGTCTTGGAATGATCGATCTGCCAATGCGGCAGCACATCGACCAGCTGGAAAATCGGACTGTCGTCGTGCGGCTCGTGCCGCGCCGCCGCAAGATGCGCCGCGATCGCGGCGATCGGCCCGTCGACATCGACCGGCTCGCCGGCGGCGTCGGTCTTGTACGAAATGCCGCGGACCAGCGCGATATCGAACGGGATCACGGTGCCTTCCCGGAATACGATCGCGGTGCTTGATGGCCGCAGCGCGTGGCGGATGCCGAGCTCATAGAACACATTGGGATTGGCGCCGGTGATATCGGCGACCGCGTAATGGCAGAGCATGAGCCGCTCGAACATCGGCTTATGGATCGTGCCGCCGATCTTTTCCTCATCGGCGCGGATCGGCTCGAGTCCCGCCTGCTCGACGGCCGGACCGATGATCTTTTTGAACACGGAATCGAAATTGGTCACACGCCCAGCCGCGTCGGTCTTGCGTCCGAACGGCATCAGCACGAAGCACAGCGGCGGCGGACGGTCTGACGGTTCCACGGATATCTCTGCGACACGGGTATCGCCTTTTCGCGGCGTTCCCAGCATGCAGGCCAGCGCGCGCAGGCGTCAAGCAGCCTGCTAAGGCCTTCCCGCCAAGTCCGGCGTAGCAGCGTTCATCGCGGCGCCCTCGTCATCACGCTGCCGCATGCGCCCTCGCCTGCACATCGGCGTTGACGAGATCGAGCGGCGTCTGAGCCGCCTCCAGCATGCCCCAGCTCTTCACCCAGTCGTAGGTGCGCTGCATCTCGTCGAGCGGGATCGGCGCCGGTTCGCAGACGACGAGGCGGCTTTCGCGCAGTTCGTCGGGCGACAGCGTACCGATCTCCGGATCGCGCGCCTTGTGATAATCGATGAAATAGTGGAGATAGCCGCGCTTGTCGGCGTTGATGCGCCGCACCGCTTCGCCCACCGCGCGGTTATAGGCGCTCATCGTTTCGGCATCGATCTTGTCGGTGCCGACCTGGGTGCCGTGATAGAACGCCGAGCAGACAAGCCGGCAACCTTTTTTCTCCGCCAGCGTCACATAAGGCTCGGTCAGCGTCGTGGCGTCGATCTCGCCGTTCATCAACAGATCGAAGCGGAAGCGCGAGCCGTGCGGCACGCTGCACACAACAATGTCCTCGCGCGGCACGAAGCCTTCCAGCATGTGCAGCGCGAGATAATGCGTGCCGAAGTAGAATGGTACACCGACCTTGCGGCGCGCGAGTTGTTGCGCGGTGTAGACCGGCGAATCCGGCCGCACCGCGATGGCCGCGTAAGTGACGATGGCGCGGCGGCCAAGCTGGCGGCTTTTCACGCCGGTCGCCTGCACGCGGCAGTAATTGCCCCATTCGCAGGCGTTGTACATGTCGGCCTTGCCCTGTTCGAGCAGGCGGCCGTGGCTGCGGAACGGATCGAGGCCCTTCGGATCGAACACGTCGGTGCGCGCGCCGCGATCGACGCCCACGTTGGTGTTGGCCCACTCGATCTTCAGGCCCTCACGGGCGAACAGGCCTTCAGCGTCGGCCACCAGTTCCGGCAGGCCTTGAAACGGGGCGGTGTGTTCGATCACCAGAGTCTTCATCTGTTTGCTCCCAAACTTTCAGTGGCCCCGGCGTGAACGCGGCTCTCGCCGCGCGATGTTCCGAAAACGAATTTGGCCGGCGACACTAATATGGCCGGCAATTGCCCTTCACAGTGGTACGCAGCAACAGCCGGCGCTGATCGGCGGGAAAATCGGTGCGGGCGTGACTTGAACAGCGATTGTCCCAGACGATCAGGTCGCCCTTGCGCCAGACATGCGTGTAGACGAATTCCGGTTTTTCAGAAACGTCGAACAGCGTGTTGAGGAGCGCGTCGCTCTCGGCTTCTTCCATACCTTCGATACGCACCGACATCAGCCGGTTGACATAGAGTGCCTTTCGGCCTGTTTCGTCATGTGTGCGCACCACAGGATGCACCGCTTGGCTGGACGCATCGACGGCCTGCTTGTCGTTGCGCTTGACTGAATTGTAGACGTAGTAGTTCACGGCTTTGCGGCCATCGAGCCGCTTCTTCATCGCCGCGTCGAGCGCGTCGTAGGCGGCGGTACCGCTGGCAAACAGCGTGTCGCCGCCATGGGTCGGAATCTCCACCGAATAGAGCAGCGTCGCCTTGTGCGGATCGTCGCGATGGATGGTGTCGTGATGAAACATCATCTCGCCGTCCGGCAGCGCGCCAATGGTCTCGCCGTTCTCGCGGATGTTCGAGATCAGCATGATGTTGGGCAGGATTTTGGAAAAGCCGCTCGGCAACGTGTGCTTCGGCCGGCCGAGCGGCGCGAACTCGCCGAAAATGCCGGTGACGCGGATCAAGTCCTCCTGCGCCATATCCTGATCGCGGAACAACAGCACCGCATGGTCGAGCCAGGCGCGGTAGATCGCCGATGCGTCGGCCGACGACACCGGCTGGCGCAAATCGATGCCCGAAACCTCGCAGCCGATGTATTTGGTCAGCGGTTTGAATTTAAGTCCAGTTCGCCCGCTGCGCTCCGCAGCGGGATCCATCGTCGACATCAGGCTCATCGTACGTCTTCCTTTTCGACAAAGGGACCGTTGCCGATCACCTTAGCCGAAAGCGAACGCCTAATCACCCGCCCTGCGGTGGCGAACGTACGTCGATCTGGTCATAGGCGGCCTGCGCGATCGCATGGAGCTTGTCCTGCTCGGCGGGCCCCGTCAGCACGTAGAACAGATTGTTGTCGACCCAGTAATACGCCGAGTTGCGGTTGCCGGCGATAAAGCGCAATGCGGTCGCTTGGTCCTTGGTCTGGCCGCAATAGAGCGTGAACCGCTCGCCGGAGGCGGTTTCATACATAAAGAACGCGGTCGGCCCGGTCGGGCCCGGCAGAAGCCTGCCGCCGACAAGTTTCAGGCCCATCTTCTCCAGCTCGGGAATATGCACGGGCGAGCCGACGCGCTTCGACAGCCACTGCGTCAGGTGCGGCCTCTCGTCCCCCGGCACTTCGACCGGATGGCGGACCTCAACGACGTAGAGGCGGTAGGCATCGAGCGCCTCGGCGGTATAGCGCTTGAGGTCCGACGGACCGGCAACCGCGGCGCCGTGCGCGAACCAGCCGCTTGCGCCGCCGCCGATGAAGGCTAAGAGCGCGGCGGCAGACGCGACCGCAAGCCATCCGTTACGGCGGCGGCATGCGAGCCGCGCGACGGAAAGCCGGTCCGGCGTCGGCTCATCGGCGACGCCGCCGTAGCGCGCCTGGATCAGTTCGGCCTGGCTGCGCCAGGCGGCGACCGCGGCCGCGGCGTCGGGATGCGTCGCCAGCCACGCCTCGACCGCACCGCGCCGCCCGGGCGGCAGTTCGCCGTCGACATAAGCGTGGAGTTCGTCTTCAGTCACAAGGGAGTCTCGATCGATCATCGTCTTTTCTCTTTTGTTATTTCACACGGCGCAGCGCCGGGCGCTCGCCGTCGAGATATGAGCGGATCTGCATGCGGGCGCGCGCCAGCCGGGACATCACCGTTCCGATCGGCACGCCCTGCACTTCGGCGACCTCGCGGTAAGTGAGCCCTTCGAGCACGACGAGCAGCAGCGCCGTGCGCGGTTCCTCGCCGAGTTCGTCGAGCGCGCGGCCGATATCGCGGCTGCCCGCCTCCGGCCCGCCGGTTGCGGCGTCGCTGTCCTTGATCGGCGTGAGCACCGGACGCCGCGACAGGGTCCGCAGCCGGTTGCGATTGAGATTGGTCAGAATGGTGTAGAGCCATGCCCGAACGTCGCCGCCATGGAACAGATGCTCGGAACGCAACGCCCGCACCAAGGTATCCTGCACGAGGTCGTCGGCCACGTCGGCGTCACGGGTCAACGCCCGCGCGTAACGGCGCAGCGCCGGAATGGCCGCCTCGATCTGATTCCGGAAATCACTCAATCATGCAACTCCGCCATTGAGGAAAAACTGGCAGCAAAAAGCCCGTGCGGCAGACGGACAAAATACCTGCCTGCACCCGAACAACCCCATGGCAAGCGCACTATTCCTTAATGCAGGCCGGACGCGGGCAACTCGGCAAGAAAACAGCGCCCAACAGCGTGAAAACCCGCATCCAAGGCTGAAAAGTAAGGCCATCCGTGCGCTTGTCGGATCGGGCGGCCCTATGCCATAGGTTGGTTGGGGATTTGGGGTCATTCCAGAGGTGGCAATGCCGGAAGCACCGGGCCTGATGCGCGGCAAGCGCGGCCTGATCATGGGGGTCGCGAATCAGCGCTCGCTCGCCTGGGGCATCGCCAAGGCGTGCCGCGGGCACGGCGCCGAGCTTGCCTTCACTTATCAGGGCGAGGCGCTCAAGCGCCGCGTCGAACCGCTAGCCGAAGAGGTCGGCGGCATGGTCGTCGGCGATTGCGACGTGTCGGTTGCTGCGACCATCGATGCGGCATTTGCGCAGCTGCAATCGGCCTGGAGCGGGATCGATTTCCTGGTTCACGCCATCGCCTTTTCCGACCGCGAACAGCTCGACGGCCGTTACGTCGACACCACGGCCGACAATTTCACCAAGACAATGCTGATCAGCTGCTACTCGTTTACCGCAGTCGCGCAGCGCGCCGAAAAAATGATGCCGAACGGCGGCTCGCTCCTGACGCTGACCTATTACGGCGCCGAGAAGTGGATGCCGCACTATAATGTCATGGGCGTCGCCAAGGCTGCGCTCGAGGCCAGCGTGCGCTACCTCGCCGCCGATCTCGGCGGCAAGAACATCCGCGTCAATGCCATCTCGTCGGGCGCGATCAAGACGCTGGCGTCTTCAGCCGTCGGCGACTTTCGCTATATCCTCAAGTGGAACGAGCACAACGCGCCGCTGCGCCGCAATGTCACGATCGAGGATGTCGGCGAGTCGGCGGCCTACCTCCTGTCCGACATGTCGCGTGGGGTGACCGGCGAAGTGCATCATGTCGATTCCGGCTATCATATCGTCGGCATCAAGCACCCGGACGCCCCCGATATCGCAGTGGCAAAGACCGGCGAGTGAAATCGAAAATCAGAGCCGGAATTTGCCGCTGTCTCTTTTGATTTGTAATCTCTGATGACGGCTTCGACTTCGGGCTCCGGCATGCCTGTGCTCTATTACATCCGTCACGGCGAGACCGACTGGAACGTCGAGCAGCGGCTGCAGGGCCACCGCGACACGCCGCTGAATGCACGCGGCCGCCGGCAGGCCAGTCACTGCGGCGATATCCTGCGCGATCTTTTGGTGCGCGACGGCCGCGCGGCGGTGGACTGCGCCTATGTGTCGAGCCCGCTATGCCGCGCCCGCGAAACCATGCAGCTGGTCCGTACCGCGGTCGATCTCGAGCCCGACATCTACGACGTCGACAAACGGCTCATCGAGATTTCATTCGGCGATTGGGAAGGACTGACGCTGCCCGAAATCGCCGGGCGCGACGCTGAGGCGTTAGCGGCGCGCGAGCAGAACAAGTGGGGTTTTACGCCGCCGGGTGGCGAGTCCTACCGCGACGTGACGGCGCGTGTCAGCGCCTGGTATGCGACGGTGACACAGGACACCGTCGTCACCGCCCACGGCGGCGTGGCGCGGGCGCTGATCGCGCATTTCAACATTCTGCCGCACGAAGGAGCCGTCCACGCCGATATTGTCCACGGCGTCGTCTATGTGTTCGCCGGCGGGACGATGGCGCGGTATTCGTGATTGGGGCTCACCTCAGGCCTCTTTGCTTAGATCGCTGTTGCGGATTTTGCGGCACGATGGCCTACTGACGTTCTCCCGAACTACTACGCAACGGCATGGCCAGGGGCATGGCTGAGGCGGGCGACAGCGACAAACTGAAAGTCTTCGTCTCCTATTCGCGGCGCGACGCCAGCGCTTTTGCCGAGGAATTGGTCGCCGGATTGGAGCTCGCCGGGTTTGCACCGTTTCTCGATCGTCATGACATCGTCGCCGGGGAAGATTGGGAAGCGCGCCTTAACGGCCTGATCGAACATGCCGATACCGTGGTTTACATCGTCTCCCCGGAGTCGGTGAGATCCGAACGCTGCGAATGGGAAGTCAACACCGCGCTTGAAAAAACCAAGCGCATCTTGCCGGTGCTGTTCGCGCCGGTGCCCGAAGCCGACATCCCGGAGCAGTTGCGCCGCCGGCAATTCGTCCGCTTCGATACCGGTCAGAGCGTGACTCGGCCGCTTGCGCAACTCGCTGAGGCGCTGCGCCAAAACCTCGATTGGATCCGTGAGCACACGCGGATCGGCGAACTTTCAGCTCGCTGGAATGCGCGCGGCCGCGCTGAATCGCTGTTGCTGCGCGGCGACGACCTTTCAGCGGCGCAAGTCTGGGCCGCCAGCCGCAGCCCCAATGCGCCCGCTATCACCGATCTGATGCTCGCCTTCATCGCCGCGAGCAAAGAGTCGGAAGCGGCACAGTTTGCCAGATCCAGTGCCGCACAGCGCCGCATCATCCGCATGCAATCGCTGCTCACTGTGTCACTCGTCGTTGTTATTATCGGGCTCATCGCCTGGATCAATCAATCCTACATCCACGAACAGTGGCGCTGGTTCATGGTGACCCGTCCCTACAAGGCCACCGACGTTCAACCCAAGGTGCTCAGTGCCGCCGCGGAGCAGGCGCTCAAGCCCGGCGACGCCTTCTCCGAATGCGCGAAGGATCAGGAATGCCCGGCGATGATCTTGATCCCGCCGGGACAATTCACGATGGGATCGCCGCCTGACGAACCCGGCCGATATCCTAATGAGAGCCCGCAGCATCGAGTCGCCATCGCCACGCCGTTTGCGGTGTCCAAGTTTCAAATCACGGTGGCGAACTGGAACACTTGCGTTGCCGTCGGCCCCTGCCAGCCCGTCTCCGACGGTGGATTTCCGGGAGACCGGCAACCCGTAATCAACGTCTCTTATGACGAGGCGAAGCAATATGCCGCCTGGCTCAGTCTGATGACCGGCAAGACCTATCGCCTGCTGACCGAGGCCGAATGGGAATACGCAGCGCGCGCGGGAACGACATCGGTGTACTACTGGGGCGATCAACTCGGCGTCGACAACGCCAACTGCCTGCATTGCGGGAGCCGATGGGACGGACAACAACCGGCGCCGGTCGGTTCGTTCCGTCCCAACAAGTTCGGCCTCTACGACATGGCGGGAAATGTTTGGCAGTGGGTCGAAGACTGCTATCACTCGACTTACGATCATGCGCCGATCGACGGTGCGGCGTGGATGACTGGTGGCAATTGCGCTTCGCACATGGCGCGCGGCGGCGCCTGGGATTACAGCCCCGCAAGGCTGCGCTCGGCCGACCGCGACGGCTATGCGACCAGCACGAAGGTATTTTATCTCGGCTTTCGCGTGGCGCGGACGCTGGGCCGTTAAGGACAATTGGCGCGTGCCGGCGACTGAACCGCCGCCATTTGACCCCACAGACTCGGCGGGCTACCAACCCGCATCGCGGTTCATCGCAAACAATTCGAACCATGTCCTTCAACAGCTTCGGCCATATGTTTCGGGTTACGACCTTCGGCGAAAGCCATGGGCCGGCAATCGGCTGCGTGGTCGACGGCTGCCCGCCGCGCATTCCACTGACCGAAGCCGACATTCAACCTTATCTCGACAAGCGCCGGCCCGGGCAATCGCGCTTCACCACGCAGCGCCAGGAGCCGGATCAGGTCAAGATTCTGTCTGGCGTGTTTGCCGACGAGGTAAGCGGACGGCAGGTGACGACCGGTACGCCGATCGCGCTTCTGATCGAGAATGTCGACCAGCGCTCGAAGGACTATTCCGAAATCAAGGACAAGTACCGGCCTGGTCACGCCGACTACACCTACGACATCAAATACGGCCTGCGCGATTATCGCGGCGGCGGCCGCCAGTCGGCGCGCGAGACGGCGATGCGGGTCGCCGCCGGTGCCATCGCCCGCAAGATCGTGCCGGACATGTCGGTGCGCGGCGCGCTCATCCAGATGGGACCGCACCGCATCGACCGCGCCCACTTCGACTGGGACGAAGTCGCGCGCAATCCGTTTTTTTGTCCGGACGCCAGACTCGCTGCCACGCTGGAAGGCTATCTCGACGGCGTGCGCAAGGCAGGCTCATCGACCGGCGCGGTGATCGAGATCGTCGCCGAAGGCGTGCCTGCGGGCCTCGGCGCGCCGATCTACGGCAAGCTCGACGGCGACCTCGCCGCCGCGCTGATGGGCATCAATGCGGTCAAGGGCGTCGAGATCGGCGCGGGGTTCGGCGCGGCGGCGCTCTCGGGAGAAGACAACGCCGACGAGATGCGCATGGGCAATGACGGCAAGCCGGTGTTTCTGTCCAATAATGCCGGCGGCATTCTGGGTGGCATCTCCACCGGGCAGTCGATTGTGGCCCGTTTTGCGGTCAAGCCGACCTCGTCGATTCTCAATCCCCGCCGCACGGTCGACCGCTATGGCCGCGATACCGAGATTTCCACCAAAGGCCGCCACGACCCGTGCGTCGGCATCCGGGCCGTGCCGATCGGCGAGGCCATGGTGGCGTGCGTGATTGCGGACCATTATCTGCGCCAGCGCGGCCAGGTCGGCGAAATGCCGGCATGGCCGTTTGCGCCGCCAGTGAAGTGAGCCAAATGGCAGACGATACCCACCAGCACATCAGCGCCGCCATTGCCGCCTTTGCGCGCGGCGAAATCGTTATCGTCGCCGACGACGACGACCGCGAGAACGAGGGCGACCTGTTCGTGGCGGCGAGCCTGTGTACGCCGGAGAAGATGGCGTTCATCATCCGCCACACCTCGGGCATTGTCTGCGCCCCCCTCGGCGCGGACGAGGCGCGGCGTCTGCATCTCGACCCGATGGTCGCGTTCAATAATGCGCCGCTCGGCACCGCATTCACCGTATCGGTCGACGTGCGCCACGGTCTGACCACGGGAATTTCCGCGGAGGAGCGCACCAATACGGTGCGCGCGATCGCCAACGGCAACACCGGCGCGGCGGATTTCGTGCGCCCCGGCCATGTCTTTCCGTTGATCGCGCGCGAAGGCGGCGTGCTCATGCGCTCGGGGCACACCGAAGCGTGCGTCGATCTCTGCCGGCTCGCCGGCTTGCCGCCGGTCGGCGTGCTGGCCGAACTCATGAACGACGACGGCACCGTGATGCGCGGGCCCGAGCTGAAAAAGTTCGCCGACCAGCACCGGCTGCAACATCTCACCATTGCCGAGCTGATCGCCTACCGCCAGGCGCGCGACAAGCTGATCGAGCGCGCGGGCGAGTTTCCGGTACAATCGGAGATCGGCACGCTGACCGGCTATGCGTTTCTCACGCCGTTCGATCCGGTCTATCACATGGCGTTCGTGCACGGCCACATCGGCGACGGCAAGAACGTGCTGACACGCCTGCACCGCGCCGACATCATTGCGGACGTGTTCGGCGGCGCGAAAACAATCCATAACACGCTGGCGCGGTTTAAGACCGAGGGCCGCGGCGTGCTCGTGCTGCTGCGCGACGGCACTGCCGGCGTGCCGGTACTGACCATCCCAAAACCCGACGAGACCGCTTCCGGCGAAGCGCGCAGCCGGCAATGGCGTGAGATCGGCCTGGGTGCACAGATATTAAAGGATCTGGGCGTCAACTCGATCCGGATTTTATCGACATCGCGCCCGATGACTTATGTGGGCCTGTCCGGCTTCGGCATCGACATCGCCGGCATGGAATCTGTGGAGAATTGAGCGCGCATTTTGCGTAGAAGTGACCTGGGAGGCGACCATGAAGGCGATCGCGACGCGTGTTCGCGCGGTTTTGGCGGTGATCGGCATCGGCCTCGCGCTTTCGGCTTGCGGCTACAACACAATACCGACGCTGCAGGAGCAGGCCAAGGCGCGCTGGTCCGACGTGCAAAATCAATATCAGCGCCGGGCCGACCTCATTCCCAATCTGGTGGCGACCGTGCAGGGCTACGCGGCGCAGGAGAAAAGTGTGCTGACCGCCGTAGTCGAGGCCCGCGCCAAGGCGACACAGGTCAAAGTCAGCGTCGATGATCTCACCGACCCGGCCAAGCTCAAGGCATTCCAGGATGCGCAGAACCAGCTCAGTGGCGCGCTCGGGCGACTCCTGGCGGTGACGGAGAACTATCCCGATCTAAAATCCAACGCGAATTTCCTGGCGCTGCAGTCGCAGCTGGAAGGCACCGAAAACCGCATCGCGGTAGCGCGCCGCGATTACATCGAAGCGGTGCGCGTCTACAACACATCGCTGCGCACGTTTCCGACGGTGATCTGGGCGAAATTCTTCTTTACCGATGCCAAGCCGATGGCGGAATTCACCGCCAACGAGGGCGCAGAAAAGCCGCCCGCGGTGAAATTCTGATGGGCAACGCGCCGTTGCGAGCCGCGGGCACAGCCATTACGATCATCGTCTTCTGCGCGCTGGCGACATTTGCGTTCGCCTTTGACTTTCCGCCGCTGACCGGCCGCGTCGTCGACCAGGCGAACGTCATGACTCCGCAGAGCCGGGCCAATGTCGAAGCCAAGCTCAAGGACCTGGAGGACAAATCCAGCATCCAGCTCGTCGTCGCCACAGTGAAATCGCTGCAGGGCGGCGACATCGAGACCTTCGCCAACGAGCTGTTCCGGTTCTGGAAGCTCGGCGAGGCGAAGAAAAACAATGGCGTCCTGTTCCTGATTGCACCGGCCGAGCACAAGGTGCGCATCGAAGTCGGCTACGGCCTTGAAGGGACGCTGACCGATGCGTTGTCGTCGGTCATCATTCAGAGCGCCGTGCTGCCGCGTTTCAAGGCCAACGATTTTTCCGGCGGCATCGAGCGCGGCGTCGACGGCATCATCAGCGTGCTGTCGGGCGACACCACGGACTGGCAGCGCAAGATCGCGGTCCGCCAGGACGATACCGGCAGTCTCATCAGTGCGCTGCTGCCGTTTGTGTTCTTCGGCGTTTTCATTTTCGTGTTCTTTCAGATGATTCGCGCCGAGCGCAGTCCATCCGGCCGCTACGTCAGACGCAACGGACGCATGGTCTTTGTGCCGTTTCCAGGCGGTGGCTGGGGTGGAGGTTCAAGCTCCTCGGGCTGGGGCGGCTCATCCGGGGGCGGCTTTGACGGGGGATTTTCCGGCGGCGGCGGTTCGTCGGGCGGCGGCGGCGCATCGGGGAGCTGGTGATGCACATCACGCCGGAAGATCACACAGCGATTGCAGCCGCGATCCGGACTGCGGAGCAGCGCACCAGTGGACAGCTCGTCTGCGTACTCGCCCACGCCTCATCGGGATATGCCTACGTTCCTGTGCTCTGGGCGAGCGTGCTCGCGCTGGCGCTGCCATGGCCGCTGATCTATCTGACGCCATGGAGCGTGGAGCGGATTTTTCTGGTGCAGCTCGCTCTTTTCATCGCTGCCGGCCTGTTGTTTTCCTGGGCGCCGTTGCGGCGTTGGCTCGTGCCGCGTCGCGTGCAGCACGCCCGGGCCCACCACGCGGCGCTCGAACAGTTTTACCTCCGGCACGCCAGTCACACCGCAAATCGCGCCGGCGTTCTGATCTTCGTATCACTCGCTGAGCGCTACGCCCGCATCATCGCCGACGAGGCCATCGCCGCGAATGTCCATAGTGCGGAATGGCAGGCCGCAATCGACGCCCTGACCGGCCACATGCGCGACGGCCGTATCGCCGCCGGCTTTGTTGCCGCGATCGAGCGTTGCGGCGCGGTGCTGGCCGAGCACGCGCCGCCGGACGGATCGCCGGACGTACTGCCGGATCGCCTCTACGTGATGTAGCGCTTCGCACAGCAAACAAAGCTCAACCGCCATGCTGATCGGCGTTCCCAAGGAAATAAAGGACAACGAGTACCGCGTCGGTCTCGTACCCTCGACGGTGCGCGAATTGGCCGACAAGGGCCACCGGATGCTGGTGGAGACGAATGCCGGCGCGGGCGCGGGACTGGCAGACGCCGATTATCGCGCGGCCGGCGCCGAGATCGCCGCGGACGCCGATACCGTTTTCGGCGGCGCCGAACTGATCGTGAAGGTCAAGGAACCGCTCGCCGCCGAGCGGAAAAAACTCAGGCGCGGCCAGGTGCTGTTCACGTATCTGCATCTCGCACCTGACCGCGAACAGACCGAAGACCTGCTCAAATCGGGCGTCACCGCCATCGCCTATGAGACCGTCACCGGGCCGAACGGTACCCTGCCGCTGCTCACGCCGATGTCGGAAGTCGCCGGCCGCATGGCGCCGCATGTCGGCGCCCACTGTCTGGAAAAGGAGAACGGCGGCCGCGGCGTGCTGCTCGGCGGCGTGCCCGGGGTCGGCGCCGCGAGCGTACTCATCCTCGGCGGCGGCGTGGCCGGCAGCAATGCCGCGCTAATCGCCGCTGGCATGGGCGCCGACGTCACCGTGCTCGATCGCAATCCGGAGGCGCTGCGCCGCATCGCTTCGCAGCTGGGTGGCCGCGTGCGCACAGTATTCTCCACGCCCGACGTCATCGAACTCTTGTGCCGGCGCGCCGATCTGGTGATCGCCACCGTGCTCATACCTGGATCGACCGCGCCGAAATTGATCTCCGCGGCCACGGTAAAAGCGATGAAGCCCGGGTCCGTCATCGTCGATGTCGCCATCGACCAGGGCGGCTGCGCCGAGACCTCGCGGCCGACCACGCATTCGCACCCGACCTATGTGGTCGACGACGTGGTGCATTACTGCGTCACCAACATGCCGGGCGCGGTGGCGCGCACCTCGACCTTCGCGCTGAGCAACGCCACGACATCCTTCGTGCTGGCGCTGGCCGACAAAGGCTGGAGGCTGGCGCTTGCCGCCGACGCCAACCTGCGCAACGGGCTGAATGTGCATGACGGGCACGTCACCTGCCGCGCCGTCGCCGATGCACTGAAATTACCCTACACGCATGCCGACCATGCACTGCGCATTTAGCAATTTTCACCCACACGCGGTGTTCATTGGCGCGTGAACAACAGTCCATTCAACGTGGCAAGGTACCAAGCCTTAGCCAGGAGGATTTAATGACCGAACGGAACTTATTTGACCTCCACCGGCGCGTCTTGCTGGCCGCCGGCGGCGCGGCGCTGCTCGGCTGCGCATTACGGCCGACCGCTAGCCGCGCGCAAACCGATGGCGGCGCCAAAATCCCGCTCGGCACCATTGGCGCCGGCCACATCGGCGGCACCATCGGAGGCCTGTGGATCAAGAACGGGCACCGGGTGTTCTTCTCCGACCGGCATCCGCAGCAGCTCAACGGTCTCGTCGCAACGCTCGGACCGCTGGCCAAGGCCGGCACCGTCGAACAGGCCATCGCGTTTGGCGACGCTATCTTGCTCACCGTGCCATATGGCGCCATCCCGCAGCTCAGCCATGATTACGCGGACAAGCTCAAAGGCAAGATCGTGCTCGACACCTGCAACGCCGTGCCGGCACGCGACGGCGCCGTCACCGAGGAGGTCGAGAAGAACGGCATCGGCGTGACCACGCAGAAATATTTTCCTGGCGCGCGCATCGTGCGCGCCTTCAACACCATGAGCTACATGTATTTCGAGGAACAGGCCAACCGGCCCGATCCGAAGCTTGCGGTGCCGATCGCCGGCGACGACGCCGATGCGGTGAAGGTCGCCGCCGGACTGGTGCGCGATGCCGGCTTCGAGCCGGTCGTCGTCGGCAAGCTCGCCGACGCCAAGCTGTTCCAGCGCGGCGGCCCGGGTTACGGCCAGCGCGTGAGCGCCGAGGAATTGAAGAAGAAGCTGTCGTTGCCGCAATGACCACCGACACGGCCGGCCAACGCGCCGGCGCCGCGGGGGCGCTGCAACGCCGGATCGCGACAGTGGTGCCGGCGACACCGGCTGAACGCGGCGCGGCGCTGTGGTCGTTCGCCTATTTCTTCACGCTTCTCGCCGGCTATTACGTGCTGCGGCCGCTGCGCGACGAGATGGGCATCGCGGGTGGCGTGAAAAACCTGCCGTGGCTGTTTACCGCGACGTTTCTTGTGCTGATCGCGGTGCAACCGATTTACGGTGCGCTGGTAGCGCGATTGACGCGCGCGCGTTTCATCCCCGTCGTCTATCATTTCTTTGCCGCCAACCTCGCGCTGTTCTGGCTGTTGCTGACGCTTCACGTCGGCACCGCGATCGTCGCCCGCGTATTCTATGTCTGGCTCGCCGTGTTCAGCCTGTTCGCGGTCGCGGTGTTCTGGTCGTTCATGGCCGACATTTTTACCGCCGATCAGGGTAAGCGCCTGTTCGGTTTCATCGGCGCCGGCGGCACCGCGGGCGCATTGCTTGGTCCGGTCATGACCATCGGTTTGGTGTCGTTCGGTCCGGTCAACCTCCTGCTCGCGGCGGTGATCCTGCTGGAGGCGGCGGTGTTCTGCGTCTGGCGTCTCGAACACGCGACTGCGATGCAGGTGAATCAGCGGACCGAGCCGCCGCGGCTTGGCGGCAGCGCCTTTGCGGCTTTGCCCGAGCTCATGCGTTCGCCCTATCTGCTCGGCATCGCCGTCTGGATCAGCCTGCAATCGTTCTGCGCGACGATCCTGTATTTCCAGCAGATTCATCTTGTCGCCGCCGGCGTGCATGGCGCCAGCGCGCAAACGCGGATTTTTGCCGGGATCGATCTCGCGGTGAATCTGCTGACGCTGGCGACCCAGGTTTTTGCCACTGGGCACCTCCTCAAGCGCTTCGGCACCGGCGTCACCGCCGCGGCACTGCCGGCGATTTATATCGTCGGCTTTCTCGCGGTATTTGCCGCCCCGACGCTGACCGTGGTTCTGGTCGCGCAGGTGGCGCAGCGCTGGTTTCACTTCTCTGTCGCTACTCCGGCGCGCCAGGTGCTCTATACGGTGCTTGGGCGGGAGGAAAAATACAAAGCCAAGAATTTGATCGATGTGGTCATTTATCGCGGCTCCGATGCGTTGTACGGTTGGGTGTACGACAGCCTGCAGGTCCTGGGCCTGAAGCTCGGCGCGATTGCGCTGGTTTCAGTGCCGGTGGCGGCGATCTGGCTTGCGCTCTCGGCCGCGCTCGGCCGCGCCCAGGAACACCGGGCGGAACGGATCGATACAGCCGCAGCGTCTGGAGATTGACAAGCGATGCGACTAACACGGCGCGAGTTTGCGATCATCTCAGCCGCCGGGGCGGCGCTGCCGCAGACCGCGTTCGCGCAAGGATCGGCACCGCTGATTACCCGCGCCATTCCAAAGACCGGCGAGCGCCTGCCGGCCGTCGGGCTCGGCACCGCCGAAGTGCTCGATACCGACGACACAGAAACGCGCAAGAAGGCGGCCGCCGTGGTCCGCGCGCTCATCGAGCACGGCGGCAGTTTGATCGACACCGCCTCCTCTTACGGCGATGCCGAGATCGTGCTTGGCGAGGTCACGGCGCCGACGGGTCTGCGCGAAAAGCTGTTCATCGCCACCAAGCTCGAAGCGCCGGACGACGTCGAACTCAATCGCTCGCTTGAGCGCTTGAAAACCCCGAAGCTCGATCTTCTGCAGTTGCACAATGTCGACGATCCCGATCAATCGCTGTCGCGTTTCCGCGAATGGAAGCAGCAAGGCGTGTGTCGCTACATCGGCATCACGTCGACGTATCACCGCTCCTTCCCCGCGCTCGAGGCCGTGCTCACCCGCGAGCAGCCGGATTTCGTGCAGGTCGATTATTCGCTCGACAACCGCGAAGCCGAAAAGCGTATCTTGCCGCGCGCCGCTGAAGTGAAAGCGGCTGTTTTGACCGCGCTGCCGTTCGGCCGCGGCCGGCTGTTCCGCGCCGTGCATGGCAAGCCCGTACCGCCATGGGCTGCGGCGTTCGCCGGAAGCTGGGCGCAATTTTTCCTTAAATACCTCCTCGGCGATCCGCGGGTCACCGCGGTCATCCCCGGCACCTCGGATCCGGCACACATGACCGACAACCTTGGCGCGATGCGCGGCGCACTGCCCGATCCGGATCAGCGCCGGCACATGGAGCAATTCGTCGCTGCGCTATAAAAGCGGCGGCGCTCGCAGTTCGAAGCGCTCCTCCGCCATTCCGCCCATCCCGGGGCCGCCCCACAACTCCGCGTCAGGTTGCCTCCCCCGCGGTTGATACGGCTTTTTTCGCCTAGCCAAGCGCGGCCGGTTCCTGCACACTCACGTGGGGAACATAATAATGATCTTCTCGTTCGATCTCCTGATCAATGCCGTTGTCTCGGGCATCTTGATCGGCGGTTTCTACGCGGCGATGGCTTCGGGCGTGTCGCTGTCGTTCGGTATTCTCGACATCGTCAATATCGCCCATCCGGCCTTCATCATTCTTGGTTCCTACGCCGCCTATACGTTCAACCACGCCTTCGGCTTCGATCCGATCCTCGTCAGCATCGTCATGCTGCCGGCGTTCTACATACTCGGCGCGGGCATCTACCAGATCTACTACGTGGCATTCGAGAAGCGCGGCCAGGAATCGCTGCGCGGGCTCGCGTTCTTCTTCGGCCTTTTGTTCATCACCGAAGTTGCGCTGGTGCTGTATTTCGGCGTCGACTACCGCGACGTGGAAGCGTGGTATATCGGCCCGACTTGGCACCTCGGCGACGTCGACGTGCCGCTGCGCATCGCGGTGCCGTGTATGGTTTCGCTCCTGCTCATCGCCGCACTGCAGCTCCTGCTCGGCCGCACATTTATCGGCCGCGCCATCATGGCGGTGGCGCAGGACCAGCTCGCGCTGCGCCTGATGGCGGTGAACCCGATCCGCATCAAGCGCATCGCCTTTGCAATTTCCATCGCCACCGCCTCGCTCGCCGGCGCCTTCCTGATCATCATCCAGCCAGTCGAGCCGTCGGTCGGTCGCGACTACATCGGCCGCATCTTCGCCATCTGCGTGCTGGGCGGCATGGGCAGCCTGCCTGGGACCGTGATCGCTTCCATGTTGATCGGTGTTGTCGAGAGTCTGACCTCGACGTTTTACGGCCCGTCATGGGCGCCGGCGGTCTCGTTCGGATTTCTGCTGCTGACGCTGGCGGTACGTCCCGCCGGTCTCTTGGGACGGTGACGCGTGCGCACGCTTCCGTTTCTTGTCATCAGCCTGGTCATTGCCGGCCTCGTATTTGCCGCCGCGCTTGCCATCGGCAACGAATACATTTTCTTCGCCGGCTATGTCGTCCTGCAATACATCGTGCTGTCGACGGCCTGGAACATTCTTGGCGGCTATTGCGGCTACGTGAATTTCGGTACCGGCGCGTTTTTTGCGCTCGGCGCCTATTCGACGGTCGCGATCTACAATTTCATCGGCAAAAACGAACTGCCGCACGTGATCCCAATGCCGGTCCTGATGCTGGTCGGCGGCGTCGTCTCCGGCATTGTCGGCTTTGGTATGGGTTATCTGACGCTGCGGCTGCGCGGTGCGTTTTTCTCGATCGCAACACTGGCGCTGGCCGTCGTGCTGCAGACGCTGGTCATCAATTGGGATTTTGTCGGCGGTTCGCGAGGCGCCTACATTTTGCGTCCCGAGTCGGTCCCGCTGCTGGGCAGCTATATACGTTATCTGTTCCTGGCCATGCTGCTGCTGGCCGTCGGGTCGCTGGTTATCGCGCGGCTGATTGAGCGCTCCCGCCTCGGCTACGGCATGACCACCATTCGCGATGACGAATTGGCGGCAGAGGCCTCCGGCGTACCGACACTGCGCGTGAAACTGATCGCCACCACGATCTCCGGCGCCCTGATGGGCATGGCCGGCGCGCCGTTCCCCTACTACATCGGTTATTTGCAGCCGGATTCGACCTTCGCGCTCGACTACGCCATCAACGCCATCGCCATGCCGCTGATCGGCGGCACCTCGACCTGGGTCGGCCCGCTGATCGGTGCCGTTCTGCTCGACTCGCTGCAACAGCTCATCACTGTGACGATCTCGTCGGCGGTCAACCTCTTGATCGTGGGCTGTCTGCTCGTCGCCTTCGTCATCCTGGCGCCGAACGGCATCGTGGGATTGTTTCGCAAATATTTTCGGCACAAGCACGACGACTTTGTCGGCCGCCACCGCACCGCGCTCGATGAGCCGGGCTCGGTGCCTGCGGCCGGTGCCGCCCCGGAGTGACAGGCATGAGCGAACTGCTTGAGGTCGACAATCTCAGCAAACGCTTCGGCGGCTTCGTGGCGCTGGATAATATCTCGCTGACCGTGCCGGCCGGCGAACGGCTAGGCCTGATCGGACCGAACGGATCGGGCAAGAGCACGCTGGTCAACTGCATCTGCGGCACACTGCGTAACGAGCAGGGCTCGGTGCGCTTTGACGGCAAGCCCATCGACGGCATGCCGGCCCACAAGCGCACGCATCTCGGCCTTGCCCGCAGCTTTCAGCTGCCGCGTCCGTTCACCAGCCTGTCGCTCGTCGACAACGTGCGCATCCCGCGGCTCTATACGGTCGCGGCGCGCGGAATGCACCGCACGGCCGAAGAGATCGACGACCACTGCCACGGGCTGCTGCGCGAGGTCGGGCTCGAAGCCAAGGCGCGGCACCTGCCGCGCGACCTCACCCAGGTAGAAATGCGCAAGCTCGAATTGGCGCGCGCCATGGCGGCGGAGCCGAAACTCTTGATCGCCGACGAAGCGATGGCCGGTCTGACGCATTCGGAGATCGGCGACATCCTGGCGCTTTTGGTGCGCTTGAACGAAAGGGGCGTCACTGTCATCCTTATCGAGCACATCATGAGTGCGGTGATGAGCTTTTCCCGCCGTCTTGTGGTGCTGGTGTCAGGCCGCATGATCGCCGACGGCAAGCCCGATGAGGTGATGCGCAATCCGGAAGTGGAGAAGGCATACCTTGGCTAACAGCCTGAACCTCTCCGGTGTTCACGCCGCCTACGGCGCGGTACGCGTGATTCACGATGTCTCGCTCAAGGTCGGCGGCGGCGAAACGGTGGCGCTGCTTGGCACCAACGGCAACGGCAAATCGACATTGATGAAATGCATCATGGGCATGCTGCGCCCGGCCGCGGGATCCATCGTCGCCGAGATCGACGGCGTCCATCATGACCTCGTTGGGCGTACAACCGAGCAGATCGTCGACCTCGGCATTGCGCTGGTGCCGGAAGGCCGCCGGCTGTTTCCTAAGCTGACGGTCGAGGAAAATCTTCTGCTCGGCGCCTTCCGGCCTACCGCGCGTCGCCTGCTCAAGCACAATCTTGAAGTCTGTTTCGAGACGTTTCCGCGCCTTGCCGAACGCCGCGCGCAACTCGCCGGGAGCATGTCGGGTGGCGAGCAGCAGATGCTGGCACTCGGCCGCGCGGTGATGCTGGCGCCAAAAATCCTCTTGGTCGACGAACCGTCGGTCGGTTTGGCGCCGATCCTGGTCAGCCGCACCATCGACGCCATCAGCGAGATGAAGCAGCGCTACGCGCTGACCGTGCTGATGGCCGAGCAGAATTTTAACCAGGCGATCCGCATCGCCGACCGCGGCTACGTTATCGTCCACGGCAAGATCGCGTTCGAGGGCCGCTCGGCCGACGAACTCAATAACAACGATCTGATCAAGAAGTTTTATCTGGGGCTGTAGTGTCATTTCGGGCGCCGCGAAGCGGCGAGCCCGGAATCCATAGCCGCGATCGGTGCGGAGAAAACTCGGAGTCCATCCTGCGGCGGCATTGTTTAATGGATTCCGGGCTCGCGGGCTAAAGCCCCGCCCCGGAATGACGAAGCTACTTCACCACGAAATCGAAATAGGTGCGCGGAAACGGCTCGCCGCGAAGCGTGAAGTGCCACCACTCGCGGGAATAACCGTAGAAGCCGCGCCGGCGCATCGCGGTCGCGAGCAGCACGCGGTCAGCGTGCGCTTGCGCACTCACGCTGTGGTCGGCGGTCCAGGAGCGCGGCGAAAAGAAATCGAAATGCGTCCCCATGTCGAGTTCGGTGCCGTCTGATTTCGCCAGGGTCAAATCCATGGTCGAGCCGCGCGAGTGGCCGGAATGCGTGGCGATATAGCCGTCGCGGAACAGCGTGCGCTTGTCGACGTTCGGATAGAACTCCGCTTTCATCTTTTGGTCTTTGAGGTCGCGCGCCCAGCGTACAAAATTCGCAACGGCACGCGCCGGGCGGTAGCAGTCGAAGACTTTGGGCACCAGCCCCTGCGGCTTGAGATCGGCCGCGACAGCGGCCAGAGCGTTTGCGGCGGCGCGCGTCAGCAAACAGTGCGGCGCTTCGTAACCATCGATCGTCCGGCCGACGAAATTATGCGCGCCCGCATAACGCATCTCGACGACCAGCCCGGGCACGACGGTCGCCGCGTCGACGAAGGCAGCGGGCTGCGGCTGTGCGACGGCCGGCGCGCAGCATATGACAATGAGCGCTGAAACGATCCTGCGATTTATTGCGGACACGCCGACACCCACGTGCCTTCGACGGTGTTTTTCGACCCCGGCATCTCCTGACTGCCCATCGAGGCCTTGCTCTGCACCATGCCGGTATAATGATGCGGGCCGTCGAAATTGAATTCGCCAGTCAGTTCCATATCCAGCTGGCCCTTGCAGACGAGATGCCAGCTCAATTTCTTGCCATCGAAGCTGCGTTGCATCGGTTCGCAGGTGGAATTGATGGTGTTGGCGACCGGAGAGAAGGTTGCCGACAGGTCGGCCACCTGATCCGCCGTGAGGCATTTCGAAGTCTCGCGCGGCGGTCCTGCCCTGCCGCCAGTCTCGATGACGGTGGTGATTTTCCACAGGCCGGCGTCGATACCATCCGCCCACGCCATCGGCGCGATCAGCACGGCTATGGCCGCAAGCGTCACTGCCAGCATGATTCTGCGCATTTTGTCCCCTTTGATCCCTTCAGGCACCCGGCGTTAACCCCCCAGTAACCATATACCCGGCAGATTTTGCCGGGGAGGCGTAAGCGTTTGCATCGGATTCTTTTGACGCTGCCTGGGGACCAGCCTTGGACGCGAGCGCGGCACCACTGTTTCGTGCCGGCGGCCCTCCGGCCGCGGCGCACAGCTTTGAAACGCGCGACCGCAAACGGCGGGGCCGATCGGACGACATGACGGACGTATCCTCGGCGCCGAACGGCGACACTGCGATGTCCCGCCTTGCCGACCTCGGCACGATGCTGCGGCGGAGCGATATCGCTCTCGCCGTCGGCATGATGGCGATCCTTCTCGTCCTCATCCTACCGCTGCCGCCGGTGCTGCTCGACTTCTCGCTCGCCATCTCGATCACCTTTTCGGTGCTGATCCTGATGACGTCGCTGTTCATTCAGGCGCCGCTCGAATTCTCCGCCTTTCCGACGGTCCTGTTGATTTCGACGATGCTGCGGCTGTCGCTCAACCTCGCCTCGGCGCGGCTCATTCTCGCCCACGGTCACGAAGGCACCTCGGCTGCCGGTCACGTCATCGAGGCGTTCGGCAATTTCGTGATGAGCGGCAATTTCGTCATCGGCATCATCGTCTTCACCATCCTGGTGATCGTCAATTTCGTCGTCATCACCAAGGGCTCGGGGCGCATCGCCGAAGTCGCGGCGCGCTTCCACTTGGACGGCATGCCGGGCAAGCAGATGGCAATCGATGCCGACCTGTCGGCGGGCTTGATCGACGAAAAGGAAGCGCGCCGCCGGCGCAAGGCGCTGGAAGACGAATCGGGTTTCTTCGGCGCCATGGAAGGCGCCTCCAAATTCGTACGCGGCGACGCCATCGCCGGCCTGCTCGTCGTCCTGATCAACATCATGGGCGGCATGGTCATCGGCATTGTGCAACAGGGCCTGAGCTTCGCCGACGCCGCCCACACCTATACGCTGCTGACCGTCGGCGATGGCCTGGTCACGCAAATTCCGTCGCTGATCGTGTCGACGGCGGCCGGCCTGCTCGTGTCCAAGGCCGGCGTCAGCGGCGCCGCCGACAAGGCGCTGCTCAGCCAGTTTTCCGGCTATCCCAAGGCGCTCGGCATGTCGGCCGCGGTGATGATCTCGATGGGACTCTTGCCCGGCCTGCCGATGATCCCGTTCTTTACGCTCGGCGGCGGTGCCGGCGCGCTCGCTTATCTGGTCGAACGCCGTAACAAGCGCGCCGCGGCTGAGGCGGCGGTTGCCAAGCCCGACGCCGCCAAGGCGACTCCGGCCGAGGAGCCGATGTCGGCGACGCTGAAGATGGACGACCTCAAGATGGAGCTTGGCTATGCGCTACTGCCGCTCGTCAACGGGCCGGACGGCTCGGAGCGGCTGACCGAGCAGATCAAGGCGCTGCGCCGCTCGCTCGCTATCGAGATGGGCTTTGTCATGCCGGCGGTGCGCATTCTCGACAATGTGCAGCTCGACGCTAACAGCTACGTCATCAAGATCAAGGAAGTCGACGCCGGCAGCGGCAAGGTGTGGCCCGGCCAGTACATGGTCATGGACCCGGCCGGCAAGCAGGTCACTCTGCCCGGCACGCACACGACCGAACCGACCTTCGGCCTGCCCGCGACCTGGATCGACACCGCATTGAAGGAGGAGGCGTCGGTCAAGGGTTACACCGTGGTCGATGCCGCGACCGTGCTCGCCACGCACCTGACCGAGTTGATCAAGATCAACATGTGCGAGCTTCTGTCCTACGGCGAAGTGCAAAAGCTGCTCAAAGAGCTGCCGAAGGAACAGAGCGAACTGGTCAAGGATATCGTCCCGGCGCAGATCACCATCTCGGGCATCCAGCGCGTTCTGCAAATTCTGCTCGCTGAGCGCATCTCAATCCGCGATC
This sequence comes from Xanthobacteraceae bacterium, assembly GCA_035546235.1. Lineage (GTDB taxonomy): Bacteria > Pseudomonadota > Alphaproteobacteria > Rhizobiales > Xanthobacteraceae > BOG-931. Next base: position 23,757 of record DASZWK010000221.1, read on the forward strand.
TGGCCACCATTCTCGAGGGCATCGCCGACGGGCTGCCGGCGACGCGCAATCCGGCAAGCCTCGCCGAACACGTGCGGGCGCGGCTGTCGCGCCAGCTTTGCGCTCAGCACACGAGCCCCGCCGGTTATCTGCCGATCATCGCGCTCACCGCCAAATGGGAGCAGGCATTCGCCGAATCGATCGTCGGCCAGGGTGACGACAGAAGCCTCGCCATGCAGCCCTCGAAGCTCACCGAGTTCATCAATGCGGTGCGCGAAAAATTCGACCTGGCCGGCCGCGAGGGCGAAAGCCCGGTCCTGGTCACATCGCCCGGCATCCGGCCGTTCGTGCGCGGCATTGTCGAGCGCTTCCGCGCACAGACCAGCGTGCTGTCACAATCGGAGATTCACCCCCGCGCGCGGCTGAAGACGGTGGGGAGTATTTGATCGCGATGCCGATCAGCGGCCAGTGGAAGGCAGCCCGGCCGCCAGCACGGCGATTGCCCCCGCCATCTGTGCGCGGTCACCGCAGCCAGTTCTCCTGACGACCCCGCACTTCGCCTGACACCAAATCGCGCGAAGCCGCGTATGGAGATGTCCGAGGCGTCGACAAGATGCTGCTGCTGTCGTTAGGAGGTAGCCTCTTTAAGCCTTTGCCGAGGGGGGCGTGCCGTGAGCGGTGCCTTGGATCGTCAGTAGCCTCCGGAGTACGCTCGGTGAACAATGCCAACGTATCTGTCTTTGCGTGAAAATAAGGGGACACGATGAACGACAGCACCAAAACACGCATTGCTCATCTGACGGGACCGACGGCGACCATCCAGAACACGCCGCCGCTCGTCACCTCGAACAAGGCGCGCGCCAAGCACGGATTGCCCTT
>DASZWK010000222.1:0-10606 GCA_035546235.1 Xanthobacteraceae bacterium
TCCGACAGAGAAGCGGTCGACGCTATCGGTTACCGCCAGCATCAGGTCGTGCGGCGGCCGGTCGGCGAAGCGTTGCGCGATATCCATCAGGCGCTGGATGCGGAAGAATTCGCCGGCGCGATTGGACGCCTCGGTGATGCCGTCGGTGTAGAGGAAGAGCATTTCGCCGGGCAGGAGCGTGAAGCCGTGCTCGGCGAAGACCCGATCCTCAATGACGCCGAGCGGCGGATTGCCGGAGCGCCGGATCAGACGCGCAGTACCATTCGGGGCGGTGACGATGGGCTCGCAGTGACCGGCGTTGACGAGGTTGACGGCCCCGGAGGACTCATCAAGCTCGGCATAGAGCGCGGTGACGAACATATCGATCGGGTTTTCCCGGCACAGCGTGCGATTGACGTGCGCGACGCACTCGGCGAGCGACGCGCCGGCCAGCGCCGTGCCCCGTAGCAGGGTGCGGGTGACCGCCATGAAAAACGCCGCCGCCATGCCCTTGCCGGAGACATCGGCAATCACCAGGCCCAAGCGTCCGCGGCCCAGCGGAAAGACATCATAGAAATCGCCGCCGACTTCGAGCGCCGGCCGCATCGAGGCGGCGATCCCGGTCCCCGCATAGGCCGAGAAGTCGGTCGGCAGAATCGACTCCTGGAGAATCCGGGCGGTGTGCAGGTCCTCGTCGATGCGCGCCTGCTTTTCTTCGAGCAGGCGGTTTTTTGAGGCAACTTCGGCGGTCCGTTCGCTGACGCGTTGTTCCAGCATCGCGTTGTGTGCCTGCAGCGCCGCCTCGGCGGCGAGCTGCTGCGCGCGAACCGCGACCACCAACAGGCCGGTGAACGTGATCACCGCCACGAACACTTCGAGCAGCAGGATGGATTCGGCATCGGTCTTGCCGACAAACGGACCGATCCCCGCGATGGTGACGTGAATGGCCGCGATGGTGATGGCGGCGGCGGCAAGCGTCACGCCGCGCGGGCCGGCTCGGAAGCCGGCGAACAGCAACAGCGGCAGATACAGGTAATCGATCGGATAGCGCAGCCAGGTCTCGACCGCCGCGATGGCGGCGGCGACAACCAGGATGAAACACGCATGCGCGGCAATCGAAAAGCTCAGCCGCGGTTCGCGATACCAGGCGAGGATCAACGCGCCGAATACCGCGATGCCCGCGGCGTCGGCGAGGACGAACGTCACGAATGTTTCGTTGAGCTCGTCATTGGGCACAAAGCCGAAGGCCCAAAGCGACAGCGTCCCGATCGTGCCACCGGCAAAAGCCGCCAACAGGCACGAGCCGACCAGGAAAATCACGACGTTGCGGGCGCGGTCGAACGGATGCCACGTTCCGGTGAGCGCGCGGAGCACCCCGAGTGCGATGAGTGCCTCCAGGATACTGCCGACGCCGGTGCCGCTGTTGGCGAACGCATACGTCGCCAGCGTCGTCTGCGGCAGCGACAAGAGCGGAAAGCCGTTGCAGAATTGCCCGAGGAAGACCGCGGGCAGGATGCGCGGCCCGAGCAGGAACGTTGCGGCGACCGCGATGCCGGCCGGCGGATAGATCGGGCTGATCTTCGCCGGACCGATGCCGAACAGCACCACGACCAGGCCGGCGACGCTGTAGGCCGCAAGCACGATAATGTTGAGAAAGATCCATGCGCCGAGGCCGCGCGGCCGCGCGTCGGCAGGTTCGAGAAGCCCTGCGAGCGTCGTCTGGCGCAACGTGGTGCGTTCGAGCATGGCGACGGACAGGCGATCTTACGGTTACCGCGGCAACGCGGCGATCGCGGCCTCCACGGTGTCGTGTACGGCGAACAGTCCCAACAGTCCGCTGATATCGAATATCTCGGCGATTTCGTCGCGCATGCCGCACAACGAAACGACCCGGCTCTTTGCCTGGGCGTGTTTGGCGAGTGTGACGAAGGGGCGCAACCCCGCGCTCGACACGTAGCTCATCTCCGCCACGTCGATGATGATGAAGCGGTCCACGGCGGTCACATCGGCGACCTTCTGCTCCAAGAGCTTCGATACCGAGCCGTCAACGCGTCCGACCACGCGGAGCATTGTCGCCTCGCCAATTCGGCCTTCGGTGATTTCCATTGCCGCTCCGTCCGGTCCGTCACGCGGATCGAATAGTTCACCACGTCTTAATCACGATGACGGCGCGGCATTATGTGTTGAGAAACTTGCAAACTTCCTACCGCACTACGGAACCGGACGGGCCGCCTGTGCGGCCAGGAGGGCGCGGCGTGGCCTCTTTATCGCAATTGCTGGAGCTGTGGCGCGACATTCCGGAGGACGAGAAGGTCAGGAAGCCGCGGCCCCCGGTCAAGCCCCAGGCGATCGTTTACGGCGTCGACGACCGGCCGCCGCCGCTCGTCACCGTCGTGGCGGCCGTTCAGCATATTCTGATCGCCACCACGGTCGGGCTGTTCATCCCGACGCTGGTTCTCGATGCGGCGCACGCCTCGCACGAGGCGACGCTCCATATGACATCCGTGTGCATGCTGGCGCTCGGCATCGGTACGATCCTGTCGTGCCTCAACCTGCGCGATCTCGGCTCGGGCTACCTGATGCCGGCGTCGTTTTCCGGCGTTTACTTCTCGGTCAGCATTCTCGCGGCGCGGCAAGGCGGCCTGCCGCTGGTCGCCGGCATGACCATGTTCGCCGGCCTCACTCAGCTCGTGCTGAGCCGGCTGGTGCGATGGCTGCGCCCCTATCTGCCGACTGAAATTGCCGGCTTTGCCATGCTGATGAGCGGATTCACGCTGGCGGTGGTCGGTTTCAATCTCATCACCGGCGTTGCCGATGCGGCGGAAACGATGAGCGGCGCCATGGCGCTTCCGGCTTTGCTCGGCATCGGCTGCATCCTGGTGATGGTGGGACTGCACGTCTGGGGCTCGGCGCGTTGGCGCATCTATACGGTGTTGATCGGCTTGGGCGGTGGCTACGTCGCGGCGCTGGCACTCGGCCTTACGCCGCTCGCCGCGCTGCGGCCGCCGGGCGCAGAGCTGGTTCGCTTTCCAGCGTCCGATTTCGGCTGGCCTGATTTCGCCGCCAACATGATGGTGCCGTTCGCGGTCGCCGCGATTGCGTCGTCGCTGCGGGCCATCGGCGACCTGACGACGGTGCAGAAGATCAACGACGCCAAATGGCAGCGTCCGGACATGCATGTGATCCGCGGCGGGCTCGCCGCCAACGGGCTGGCGACGATGCTGTCCGGTCTTGTCGGCGCTCCGGCGATCGGGACGACGTCGGGTTCGGTCGGCGCGTCGGCGGCCGCCGGCGTCACGTCGCGCATCGTCGGTCACGCCACCGGCGCGCTGTTCATCGTGATCGCGTTCTTGCCGCCGGTGCACAACCTGCTGATCGCCATTCCGCGGCCGGTGATGGGCGCGGCGCTGCTGTTCTCCTCGTGCTTCATCAATGTCAGCGCCATGCAGGTGATGACGAGCCGGATGATGGACGCGCGCCGCACGCTGGTGATCGGCATCGCGCTCTTGCTCGCGCTGAGCCGTTTCGTGTTCCCGAGCTTCTACGCGGCGGCGCCTTCGTTGTTGCAGCCCGCCGTGAGTTCGCCGCTGGTGATCGGGCTGATTGGTGCGCTCGTGCTCAATCTCGTGTTCCGCATCGGCGTCAAGCAATCGGCGGCGATAAGCTATACGCCCGGCGTCGATCCGCTGTCCAAGCTCGAGGAGTTCGCCGAGCATCAGGGCGCGGTCTGGGGCGCGCGGCGCGATGTCATCGAGCGCGTGGTGCGCGCGCTGATCGAAACCGCCGAGAGTCTCGAAATTCTGATCGCGCCCGGCAAGACCGCGCGCGTGACCATGACGTTCGACGAATACTGGCTCGACGTTGCGACCGAATACGAGGGCCAGCCGCTGGCTATCAGTGCGGCGGCGCCGAGCCGCGAGGAGCTGTTGGCCGACGCCTCGCAACTGACGCGCCTCGGCGTCATCATGATCCGCCGCCAGGCGACCCGGCTTTCGACCCGGGCCCATGGCAATATGCAGTGCATCGATCTCGGCTTCGAGCATTGACGAAGGCGGGCTTGGGCGCGTTGTTATCTGGCGGCCCGAACGGCGCCGAAGGGGTGGCACAGAGCCTGTGAGCGACGACAGCCTGTCAATCGCCGTAGTCAACGATGTGCCGGCCGTGTCGCGCGCGACCGAACAGGTCGAGGCGTTCTGCCGCGGCCGCGGCATTGCGGATGCAGTCGCGCGCAAATTCACGCTCGCGCTCGACGAGACGCTGACCAACGCCGTGTCCTACGGGTTTCCGCAGGGCGGGCGCCACTCCATCGCGGTGCGGATCGAACATCGGGCGGGTTACCTGACGGCGACCGTGAGCGACGACGGCGCGCCGTTCGACCCGCTGGCGCAGGCCACGCCCGATGTTCACGCGCCGATCGCGCAGCGCCAAGTCGGCGGGCTCGGCATCCATCTGCTTCGCACGCTGATGGAAACCGTCGCATACCGCCGCCACGGCGACCGCAACGAGCTGACGTTTCGGATTGCGGATGGGAAGGCGGCGGCGACGGAGTAGGGCGCCGGGTATTCGCATTGCGGCGGTCCCGGCATGACCAGCCAATCAACGTGGCCGCGCCATTCGTTCGCCAATTCAGTTGGCGGATTGTCCGAAGTTGTCTTTATGGCCGTTTCTACGACCCTGCAGGTTTCAGCGACGAGAGGAAGCGCGCCGTATCGGGCTGGTTCTCAATCCCCTTCGGCCCAGAAACAAGAGCTTGCACATGAATGGAATCATTGACGCTGTCAATGAACGCAAAAATTTGTTCGAACGTTTCGCCAAGTTCCATTTTGGAACTGTTCGTTCGGCCTTGCGGGCGTCCCGCACTGCGTTACTGAATGTCCCGCTAGCCCGAAATATTCTCCACCATGGGGTGGAGACCGAGGCCGTTGCGGCCTGACGCTCAACTCAGCGGCGGCGCATGACGGCCGATTCCAGCCATGAAATTGCGAGATACATCAACGACGAGATGATTGCGAGGATGGTGACCGCAGTCATGACGATGTTCATTTTGAAGATCTGGGCGCCATACTGGATGAGGTATCCCAATCCCAGATTGGCCGACTGGAATTCGCCGACGACAACGCCGACAAGCGACAAGCCGGCGTTGACCTTCAAGGCCGCAATGAAAGTCGGCACGCTTCCCGGCAAGACAACCTTCGCCAGGATTTGCGCCTTGCTGGCGCCAAACGTCTGGGCGAGCTTGATCTTGTTCGGGTCGATGCCTTGGAAGCCGCTGTAGATCATCAGCACGGTGACGAACAATGAGATCGCAAGCGACATGCCATAGATCGACAGCGTGGCACCGAGCCAGACATAGAAGATCGGGACGAAGGCGGTCTTGGGCATCGCGTTGGCCACGACCAGATATGGATCGAGCACCTTGTAGAGTGTCTCCCACCACCACAGCGCCGCTGCCACCACCGTGCCGATGAGTATCGCGGCGGTAAAACCGATCACGGTGGCGGCTACTGTCGACCAGGTATGGGTCAGGATGCTGGCTTGCTGCGGCGTCGACTTAAGCAACTCGATAAACGTCGGCCAGATCGCCGACGGATAGCTGGTGAAAAGCGGATTGACGATCTGCGCTCGCGGCAACACTTCCCACAGCACGATAAACGCCAGGAAAATGGCAAGCTGCGCCGCACGCACCATCAGCCGGTTGCGTTGTTCGCGTTGCACCCACGCGCGGTACTGCGGGCTTGCTGCGACTGCTGGGGCAATGTCAGCGTTCGACATGGACTTCGAGCTCCTGCCAAAGCATGTTGAAATAGGAATTGAACTCGGGCGTATTGCGCGCCGCAAAGGGTGCAAGGCGCGCGCCGCCCGGTGCAGTGAGGCGGACTGGATGATTTGACTTGATCCTCCCGGGCCGGTGCGACATCACCAAGACGCGCTCCGCCATGCTGACGGCTTCGCCGATGTCATGAGTGACGAGGATCACTGTCTTGGCCTCGCGCCGCAAGATTTCCGTGATCTCATCGCCGAGTGCCAACCGCGTCTGTGAGTCGAGCGCCGAAAACGGCTCGTCAAGCAGCACGACGTCCGGCTCGGTGCACAGCGTGCGCGCCAACGCGACGCGCTGACGCATGCCGCCGGAGAGCTGGCGCGGCAGGTGGTTCACGAACTGGCCGAGCCCGTAGCGGTTCAGAAGCTGGGTCGCGCGTTCCCGCGCCTTGGCCATCGGCGCGCCCTGGATTTCAGCGCCCAAGACCGTGTTCTCCAGGATCGTCCGCCATTCGAACAGATAATCCTGCTGCAGCATGTAACCGATTTTCCGGCTTGGCCCTGACACCCGTCGGCCGTCGATCAATACCGTGCCTTCCGTCGGCGCGACGATGCCGGAGATCAGCGACAGCAGTGTGCTCTTGCCGCAACCGCTCGGCCCGATGACGGCAACGAACTCGCCCGAAGCAACCGATAAAGAAACGTTGCTGAGCGCCTCGGTCTCGCCCTCAGCACTAAAGTAGCGCAGCCCGACGCTCCGCAATTCGACCTTTGGGGTGCCCACAACGGCCGTCTGCGCCACGGCCTACTTCGCCTTGGCGGCAAACTCGGTGCGGACCAGGTCTGCGAACTTCACGCGCTTGTTGTCATCGAGCACGTGGCCATGAACAAGAATGTTCTCGAACTTGTCGATCGCCTGCGGTTCGATGACCGGGGTGCTCTTCCAGATTTTCAGTTTTTGATAGCGTTCTGCCGCCGAGGTCAGCGCCTGCTGATTGATGCCCGGGAAGAAGTCCCTGATCGCATTGACGATCTCCGCCGAGGACGCCGCGGCCGTCCATTTCTGCGCCCGGTAGACGGCGTCGGTCCAGCTCTGCACGATCGCGGCGTTGTCCTTGAGATACTTGTCGGTCGCCACGAACGCCGTGTAGTCGGCAAAGCCCACGGTGGCACCGATCGAGGTCAGGAAATAGGCTTTGCCGTCGAGTTCGAGCTGCGAGGCGTCAGGCTCGATGAAAATGGCGTACTCGCCCTGGCCCGAAAGCCATGCACCGACCCGCGCGGGCACGGCGATATTGTTCAAAAGCTTGGCGTCCTTGTCCGGATCGACACCGTTCAGCCGCATGGCTTCTTCCAGAAACAGAAGTGGCGTGCTGCCGGGCCGGAATCCGAGAATTTCCTTGCCCTTGAGCATGCCCCAGTCGAACTTGTCCACCTTTTTGCGGCTCATCAGCATGAATCCGTCGGTCGAAGTCAGCCCGCAGAAGATGCGCGCCTTGATCGACGAATCGCTGTTGAGCACATAGATCGCCGCCTCAGGACCGAGCAGGGCGATGTCGGCGCTGTTGGACAGCAGCGCGGCCATCGATTTGTCGCCGCCGTTTGCCGTCGACATTTCGACATCGAGGCCGGCGTCTCTGAAATAGCCCTTCGTTATCGCTACATAGGCCGGCGCATACAGTAACGAACGTACGACCTCGTTGTAGCGGACCTTGACCAGCGGCTTGCCATAGGCGAGCGCGCCCATCGATCCGTAAGCCGCGACAGCGCCGAGAGCGGCGATACCGGTGCGTACAACGCGGCGACGGTGCCACATAGCGAGCCTCACCTTGTTGGAGGACGACGAGCCAGACTTGGTGCGTGGAGGCTACCATTGCGGTTCGCGCATGGCAAAGGTGGCGGCAGCGATGTGCGTCCGAATCCGGGCAGACGGAGAGGAAAATTAGGACTGTGGCCCCGAAGGGGGAACCAAAGACACCGAGCCCGCTGCACGCTGCGGAACGCCCTCACGGGGCGATCGGCCGACTGATCTGGCCAGGCTGCGTTTGACGCCGCTTTCCCGCGGAAGCGTTCAGTCGCCCACTACGAGGATCAGATAAAGCGCGACAAGCATGGCGCAGCCCGGGACCAGCCAAATAAATCCCGGCCACCAGACCCTCCGCAGCAGGTTGGTCGGCAGCAGGCACACGATGAGCCCGGCGACGAAAGACACGATGGCACAGGTCGCGACATATCCATACCACTTCATTTGCGGGCCCGCAGTCGCCGGCAGAGTACTTGTCCAGAATGTAAACCTGCCGACCTGCGGGTAGTAGCTGAACAGTTGCCAGCTGTAGTTCATGACAAACAGATATAACACCGAGAAAACTGCGCCGAAGGTGATCGCGAACAAAGGGTATTTTCCCAATGCGTCGGGATCTACCGAGCTTGTGTGCCTTAGTGTGCTCATGTGTTCGCTCTCTCAATCGGATCTGTTGAGGGCTGGCCAGCCTCCTAGTGAGACGGCAAGAAGCCCAATCCCCCGGCATTGTTCAGGATGTGTCCGACGATAAAGCCCATCCAGGCAATAATGGTGAGCAGCGTCGTCAGCATGGCGCGGACAAAATCGCGCGCGGGCACAAGCGGCGGACGCCAATAATACCAGTAGGCGGGAAGCAACGCGAGACCGATGGCAAGGGTGTGTTCCTTGAACTCAAAACTGTCCAACGCCTTCACCCACTTAAAGGCCGGATTGCTCAGGACCGTGCTCGCTGTGAGTTTGTAATCGGGATAGACGATCATGCCGAGGAGGAAAGTCAGCACATACAGCACAACGATGGCGCCACCATAATCATGGGCGGATACGGCACGGACATGGCCGAAGAAATTGCTGACGCGGGCATGCACTGGCGCCCAAACCGCAATAGCCTGATGGGTCAGCGCGCCTAAAAGAAAGAATGCCAAGATGCCGTGAATCGTAAGCAGAGTCAGCCAAAGATTGGTATTCAACCACATGTCCCATCCCCCTGTTGGGTCAAGTGAGGTCGCCTCGAACGTGAGCGTCTGGCAATTTGAGGCTGTTGAAGGTTAACATCGGTATTTAATGCGGTCAATTTCCACGCGCTTCGTGAGCTGAACACTTTTGTCAGGCGCGGGCGTTGAGCATCGCCGTAAGCGGCTTACTGGGATCGGCAAGCTCCGTAGGGTCCACCCGAATTTGCCGTTCAATCAGCCGCCGTGCGATCGCGAGATCATGCTGCACATTGATACCCATTGCGTACACCAAAGCGCCACCAACAAGCTCCAGAACAAGTGGGCAATGCCCGGCGACCGGCCGGTGGATATGCAAGTCCGGCTTAGGGGGCGGCCAGCCAACCCCTTGGATGTAGAGATCGTACTGCTCCGACCAGAACAGCGGCGTCGGGCGATAAGCTTCATTCGCTCCCGCCGCGTTGCGACCCGCTACCGTGCCGTGATCCTGCGCATGATGCCAGTTTTCCTGCCGCACCATGCCGTGCGGCCCTGGAAAGCGTACTACATCGCCGGCGGCGAAAATGTTGGGATCGGACGTGCGACAGTGCTCGTCGACGATAATCCCGTCTTCCACCGCAATCCCAGCAGCCGCAGCGAGCGCGTAATTTGGTTTAACGCCGGCGCCTACGACCACGACGTCCGTGAAAAAGCTATCTCCGGCGCTGGTTGTTATGTCGAACCCGGCGTCATTTGCCTGCACCTCAGTAATCGTCGTGCCGGTGCGAATTTCGACGCCGTTCTGGCGGTGTTTCTCCGCGATGAATGCGCCGGTCTGCTCGTCGCAGACGCGTGCCAAAATTCGCGGCCCTACCTCCAGGACGGTCGTCTCGACTCCCAGGTGCCTGGCCGAGGCGGCGACCTCCAGACCGATAAGGCCGCCGCCAATCAAGAGCAGATGTTTGCTTTGGCGCAGTGCGGCCGCCAGCGCTCGTGCGTCCTTTTCCGTACGCAAATAATGCACCCGCGGCCTACCCAGCGGCCATTGCGGCAGTTCGCGCACCATGCATCCAGTCGCAAGCACCAATGAATCATATGGGTACTTTCGCCCGGAGGCCGTGACGACGCTTCGCCCAGCTCTGTCGATCGCTGTGCACAGCGCGAGGAATTCGACCACGACCTTATGGGCAGCAGCACCGTCCCGTCCGGCGATCAGCGCATCCTCGGGCAACGCCTTGCCAGTGAGCACGCCCTTCGAAAGGGGCGGTTTCTCGTACGGCTCGCACCGTTCCTCGGTGAGCAGAACAACTTCAGCTGAAGGATCGCTTCGTTTCGCTTCTAATGCCGCAAAAACGCCGGCGGGTCCGCCGCCGACCACAACGATATTACGCGCGCGCGTTTCAGGCATGTCACCCCCCAAGGCGTACAGGCTTCAGTCACGCAAATTCGCAGTATATAATTTTTAATGTACCCGTCGACGGTGAAAATCGCCAGCACCAACCGCGAGTGGTCCTGTGCGGCTTATCCCGCATAGTTCGATCGTCGCCCCGCATTGTTCAAGCCAGCCAAGCGACGTCGCTGGGTTGCGATATGGTTGCCCATCGCGTCGGCTTTCGGTGTGCGCCATCACGGCAGGTTTAGCGAAAGGCGGACGTCAGCCGATTCAGCCTGCGCCGCGGGAGGCAACCAGAGACGGTGGCCGCCGCCTACACATCCACGCTCGCCGCCAGCGCATTGTGCTCGATGAACACGCGGCGGGGTTCGACTTTGTCGCCCAGCAGCCCGCATGAAGTCGACGAACTCGCTTTCGTTCATCGTCGAAGGAACTGCGAACTAGAGCTTCGATTGCCCACGAACGAGGTGCATCTGCTTCGGGAGGTCGCTTCAATTGCGACCTCTCTCTGATGGCCAAAACTGG
>DASZWK010000223.1:0-4810 GCA_035546235.1 Xanthobacteraceae bacterium
AGCCCGTCGCCGCTGGACGCAACGAGAGAAACGCCCGGCACGGTTTCCATCAGCGCTTTCAGTGCGCGCGGCACGGCGAGAATGACTTCGGCGCCGCGCTCCGCAACCAGCGGCGCGTAGCGCACAAACTGGATGACGTCGCCCATGCCCTGCTCGGCGTTCAGCACGATTCTCTTTCCGGCAATATCCTCGCCGTGCCACATGGGCTGCGGATAGTTGGGGCGATGACCCGCGAAGTGCTTCGTCCCCCAGCGATGCTCGTATTGCTTCCAGCCTTCGCGATAATCGCCCAGGCACAGACGCGTGATCGCCGCGTTGAAATTGGCCTCGGAGTTCACCGGTTCGCGCGCCAGCGCCTCGGTGTAGGCCTCCAGCGCCTCCTGCAAGCGCGTCAGCTTGAGCATCACGTTGCCGCGATTGATGTGCGCGCCAACGATGTGCGGCTCGATGCGGATGGCCTCTTCGTGACTGGCGATCGCCTCCTCAAAACGATCGAGCAAGCTCAGTGCTACTCCGCGATCCGTGTGCGCGATCGGGTTGCCGGGGTCGACAGCCAGCGCCCGCTCATAGCTCGTCAACGCCTCGTCGAAGCGCTTATCCTTTATGCAGGCGTTGCCGCGGTAGATCAGAGCGGGGATGTTGCCGGGCTGTCGCGCGATGACCGCGTCGAAGCAGGCAAGTGCTTCTTCGATGCGATCGAGATTGAGCAGTGCGGTTCCGCGATTGACTTCGATGTCGTCGCGACCCTTGACCTCCAGTGCCGCGTCGTAGTCCGCCAAGGCTTCGGCATGGCGGCCGAGCTTGCCAAGGACGACCCCACGCGTGTTCAGCACATCCGGCTGCCCAGGTTCTTGGGCGAGACATTTATCGCAGGCCGCGAGCGCTTCCTCGAAGCGATCGAGCCGCAATAACGCGTTGGCGTGATTTTGCTGTGTTTCTTGATGGTCGGCATTGATCGCCAGTGCGGCTTCGAACTTCTCCAACGCCTCCTCGGGCTTTTTCAGATCGAGCAATGCCAGCCCAAGATTGTTCAGCGCATCGAGCCGCCGCGGATCGAGCGCAAGCGCCTCCCGAAAGCTTGCACATGCCTCCTCAGGCCGCAGGAGTCCGACCCAGGCGTTGCCCTTGTTGTAGAGCGCGTCGGCGTAATCGGACCGTATGGAAATTGCGCGTTCGCAGTTCTCGAGAGCCTCTGCCCAACGTCCAAGTGCATTGAGCGCGACGCCGCGGTTGTTGAGCACCTCGGAGTCATCGGGCAAGAGCTCCAGCGCCGTGTCATAAGCGGCGAGCGCTTCCTGGTGCCGCTTTAACGCAATCAGCGCATTGCCGCGCCGTGTTTGCGCCATCGCATGGCGCGGCTGCGATGCCAGGACCGCGTCGTAATCGTCGAGCGCCTCCTGGCAGCGCCCCAGCGCGACCAATGCATTGCCGCGATAGAGCCGGGCGTCGATGTGCGAAGGCGCGAGCGCGAGCGCCTTTTCGTAACTCGCCAACGCATCATCGTGGCGTCCGAGACTGGCCAGGGATCGACCGCGATTATAGTGCGCCGAAGCGCTTTCGGCGCACCGTGCCAAAGCGGCGTCGAACGCGGCAAGCGCCTCCTGGTGGCGCCTGAGCGCTTGGAGAATGACACCGTAATTGATGATCGCGTCGGCCACTCCGGGCCGTGCCGCGAGCGCGGCACCGACCAGGCGCAAGCCTTCGACCGAGCGGCCCTGCTGGTGCCGCAACACGCCGCAAAGATGCAGGGCATCGAAATTGTCCGGATCGGCCGCAAGCAACGCATCGTAGATCCGCGCGGCTTCACCCAGCCGCCCGCGCTGATGCAGCGCCAGCGCCTGCTCAACGGCGTCGGGCGCGCGCAGAGGCCGTGCAATCGCTTCATTGGTCATGCTTGGATCACCTGGAGGCCATTTCGGCCGCGGCCAGATATGTTGCTGCAATGGCGAACGCAGCGCGCGACCCGTCACCCCGCATCCGATGTTCCTTGAACATCGGCCAACATGGTTAATCAAAGGTAAGGGTTTCTCATCTACACACGGTATTAACCGCGCTAGGTCATACGGGAGCCAATCCCAAAGGCCGCAAGACATCGTCCATGAGTATCGGCAGCATCGGCAGCAACACTTCGTTCTGGCAGCAGGATATCGCTGCCGCCGATGCCGTAAATAACGCGATGGCCGCGGCCGAAGCCAATCTTGGGAAGGGCCTCGCAAGGATCGCCAACTCAACCGCTCTGCATCGGGTCAATACGCAACTCTCGCAAGAAATTCAGAATGTACTGTCGGGCAATACGGGGCAGCCGCTATCGTCCACCACTGCCTCAACGACCGCGACACAGACCATCCCCGTCGCGGCCACCGGAACCGGAACGGCAGCGCTTTCAACAAACACCTCGCTGTCGCTTCTCGGGGTTCTTGCCGGCGGCAAGATCAGCGTCACTGCCGGCATGCACACGACATCGTATACCTCGACCGGAACCGACACGGTCGGCGATCTGATTAAGGCGATTAATACCAACAGTTTTGGTAGTGCCCAGGTGACCGCGGCGCTGAGCTCCCATGGCAATCTGGTGCTCACCAGCAAGAACACCACGGACGTGATCCTCATCGGAGGGCTCTACGCCTCCAACGTCGGCTTCGGCGTGGGTAACCAGACCTTCAAGCCGACCAAGAAGACCGCGCCAGCCGCGAGCACGCCGGCTCCTGCGACGACCACGTCGGCTACGACAAGCAGCAATACGAAGACCGCGAAGAGCTATGCGACGCCGACAACCGAAATGGCGAGTTCAGCCGCCTCGCTGCTGGCGGGTTCCGGTGTCGCCGGCAGTCTCGTCAACATGCTGGCGTGAGCCGCTCGGCAGTAACCGACGCCGCCCCTGCCGACTCTACCTGGGTAAATTGCGAAGCCAGATCGCCGCAGAACGTCATTGGTCCGATGTGATGGAGCCGGCTGTCTAGGTCGGCCCAGATCTCGCCGCCCATGTCGGTCCAGCGCTTGCAGAACGCGAAATCCTCACTGAGATACGTGCCGTCCTCGGCGATCGCGCATTCAAACAGGGCAAATCGGTTGTCGCTTTGAGTTGCAGCATCGGTCGAGTGATCGCGCTTGTAGCGAAGTTGCGGATAGTGAGCACACATGCGCTCGAGCGCCCCGCGCCGGATCATGAGAAATCCCGTGCCGGCGTAGCGGACCTTGATGAAGCCGGAGTTGACAATAACCGCGTTCGGATCGGCAACCTCGAACGCATATTGCAGAGACGCCGCGGGATTGGGTTGCGCACCTGACAGCGCGTTTTTCATGCGTTGCCAATCGATGCGCTTGATCGGGTAGACGGCCGCACACATGTCGGCACCGCATTCGATCAGTCGCAGAACCTGTTCAGGTTCGAAACCGATGTCGGCGTCAATGAACAGCAGGTGCGTAGCGGTCGGGTCATCGAGAAACTGCGACAGCAGGCTTGCCCTCGATCGGGTGATCAGCGCATCGCCGTCCCTCATCATCACCTTGAGCTTGAGATCGCGGTAGCGCCGGAGGCGCGTCTGCAAATTGAGGAGCGACAGCGCGTAGACCGCTGAGACCTGACCGCCAAAGCAGGGTGTGGCGATGACAAGGTTGACGGGGCGGCTGCCGGAGACCCCTTGGTCGGCAGGTGTAGCCTCGATAGTTTTGTCGAGCATCAGTTCAAGACCGATTTTCCGGAGGGATGTTTAAAACACTCCAAACCTGGTTAACCAATAGCAAACAATTCGGTTAACGAACGATTACGCAAGTGTGCCGCAATGGTCGAAATGGACGGAAACCATTGTGGCCGCGCCACGGCGAAGGCTGAATTATTTGATCTGTGTTGAATCCCGGCCGAATAGAGAGTCCGCGCCGTTAAACTCGGATTAAGCCTCGTAATAGGGGTTTTTACGCGTCTTTAAGCGAAACAAGTCATGGATTGGGCAGCCGGTCGTTTCCTGATCGGACCACGCACTCGCCAGTACGGGCACGTACAGCAAGTGCAAGCCAGTACGGCCTGTAACCAGAAGGGTACATGAGTATGTCTGACATCACCTTGACATCAGGTATTCGGCAAAACCTGCTGTCACTGCAGCAAACCTCTCGCGATTTGACGGTGACCCAGGAAGCGCTGGCAACCGGGAAGGCAGTCAATTCCGCCGCCGACAATCCCAGCGCCTATTTCACGTCACAAAACCTGACGAATTCGGCTAACTCGCTGAGCAGCCTGCTCGATCAGATCGGGCAAGGCCTGCAGACGATCGACGCCGCCACCAACGGCCTCCAGGGCATCACCAGCCTCCTGCAGCAGGCGCTGTCCACCGTGCAGCAGGCGCAATCGGATCCGTTTTCGACGGCGGCAGCTACGACGGGATCGGTGAACCTTGCAACCGCCGGCGCTCCCACCGGCGCGGTCGGCAATCTGCTGCTCAGCGTCGGGACCTCGACCGCCACGATCGCCATCACCTCGGGCGAGGCCCTGACTGCCATTGAATCCGCGATCAACAGCGCCAGCACCACCACGCTCGGCGGCGCCGTGAGCGCGAGCGACAATGGCAGCGGGGATTTGGTGCTGAGCTCCACCTCTACCACTTTCTCTATTGGCAGCAACGCCACTGCGACGGGGCTCGGCGTCACCACGGGAGCGGTCTCCGGCACCAGCACCACGCGGACGTCGCTGCAGAGCAACTACAACACACTGCTGACGCAGATCAATCAGCTGGCCGCGGACTCCGGCTACAACGGCGTCAATCTGATCGGCGGCAACAATCTGCAGATCAACTTCAACGAGACAGCCACCAGCTCG
>DASZWK010000224.1:0-14267 GCA_035546235.1 Xanthobacteraceae bacterium
GAGGCCCGCGTCAGCATCGTGGCGTCAACGCCGGTCCAGAACGGCAACACGTCATTGCGTACCCGCATCGCCATCACGGCTTCTTCCAGCGAGGCGTTGCCGGCGCGCTCGCCGATGCCGTTGATGGTGCATTCGATCTGCCGGGCGCCGGCGCGCACGCCGGCCAGTGAATTCGCTACCGCCATGCCGAGATCGTCGTGACAGTGTACCGAGAAGCGCGCCTGGTCTGAATTCGGCACCCGCTCGCGCACCATCTTGATCAGCGCGAAATATTCCTCCGGGACCGTGTAGCCCACCGTGTCCGGAATATTGATGGTGGTGGCGCCGGCCTTGATGGCCGCCTCGACGCAGTGGCAGAGGAAGTCGTGTTCGGTCCGGGTGCCGTCCTCGCACGACCACTCGACGTCGTCGGTGTATTTGCGCGCCCGCGTTACCGACGCGACCACCATCTCATGGACCTTCTCGGCCGGCAGCTGCAGCTTCCATTTCATGTGTACGGGCGAGGTGGAGATGAAAGTGTGGATGCGCGACCGTTTGGCCGGCTTGATCGCTTCGCCGGCGCGATCGATGTCGTTGAAGCCGGCGCGGGCGAGCCCGCACACCACCGCGTTCTTGGTACGCTTGGCGATCTCGTTGACGGCGGCAAAATCGCCTTCGGAGGCGATCGGAAAACCGGCCTCAATGATGTCGACGCCCATCTGGTCGAGCAGTTCGGCGACTTCGAGCTTTTCCTCGTGCGTCATGGTGGCGCCCGGACACTGCTCGCCGTCGCGCAACGTGGTGTCGAAGATGACGACGCGGTCCTTCTCGGACTTTGGTGACGCGGGTCGGGTCGGTTCGGATGCGGCCGGCGTGGATTTGGCTGGCGTGGTCATGACTTGCGTCCTTCTCGCTTGCGCCCGCTTTCGGATCAGGGCGCTCTTGGGTTCCGTGGCTCGGTCGACCCCTGAGTGCCCAGGCGCAAACGCCCAGCCGGCTCTCAGGGGGTGCTAAGAAGCAGGAGCCCGCCAAGAAGCTTCGAATGCAGGAGAGCAGCGCCGGAGGCGGCCATTTCGGCCGCCCGGGTCATCGCACGCAAATTGCTGCGGCGCGTCGACATCGCCAATGCCCTCGTCATGGCCCGCCAGGGTCGCGGAACAAGGTGAATACCGCGTTAATCCTGTACGGGACCGCTATTCTTGTAGCGGAAGAGCCAAGGAACGCGCAAGTACCGCGCGTGCGAGCCACCCCGGGGCCATCCGCCGATCAGGACCAGACGCGCCGCAGATAAGCCGTGACAAAGCCCGGCATCGCGGCATCCAGATCACTCGGCGAGCGCGCAAGGCGGATGCCAACGAATTCGGGTGTGCGCTGCCGCGCGAGGTTGCGCACGATTTGCGCGCGCAACGCCTCGCCATCGAGTGGCGCAACGATCTGACGAACCAAAGCCAGATAACAGCGGTCGCGCACCACTTTCCAACCGGGCTCAGGCTTCAATTCGTCGATCGGCAGGCCGGTTTCCTCCATGAGCTCCCGCCCGAGATTGGCGCCGAGGTCGAGCCTGCCGTCCGCATCGAGATCGGCCGGTTCCGGCGTCCCGCACGGGAAGGTCAGGAGCCCGGCGTTGAAGGTGGATGCCGCCATTTCACCCACCACGAATGCGCCATCGGCGCTGCGCAATGCCGCGGCCGCGAAGACGTTGTAGACATCCGTGTCGGGAAAATTCCAATCGCGCCACGCGCAGAAGCTCGCATAGTCGGCCTCAAAGCAGGCGCCGCGCAATACGCCGTCTGCGATCGCATAGCGCCGCATCAGGAGAATGCGGCCGTTCCACACGCCAGGCCGCCGGCGTTGAACTTCTGCGAAATGCCGATTGATCTCGTCGCGCCGTTCGTCGGCGAAACGCCACGACCACGGCTCAAATGCGATCTCCGTGCGGTCGAGCGCGGCGTTCTCGAAATCCGACGCGCCCGACACTGTCACGGCTGGTCAGTGATGCTTGCTCTTGGCGTAATCGGCGTACACGCTACTTGTGCCACGGATTGATGAACAATCCGACCAAGCCGGCGACGCTCTTGACGTGTGGCGAAGGCGGCGATCCGAATTTGGCCGTCAAATCCTCACGCGTCAGACCGGCCGGCAATTCGCCCGGCGCAAAGTCGGTCGCAATCAGCGTGAAGGTATAATGATGCGCGGTCTGGCCCGGAGGCGTGCACGGCCCCGAATAATGGCCGACGCCCATCAGGCTCTTGCCGCCGACAAACTGGTCCGAATCCTTACTGGCTGAGCCCTCGGCAAAGCCCTTCGTCTTGCTGGGGTCGATGCCGTAGGCAACCCAGTGACTGACGCCGAACGGCGCGCGGCCTTCCGGATCGAACATCAGGAGGACGAGGCTCTTGGTGCCGTCGGGCACGTTGGTCCAGTGCAGTTCCGGCGACACGTTCTCACCGACGCAATTCGGCGCCTTGCCGGTCGGATTGGCGTTGGCCACCTTCTTCGGCATCATCTGGCCGTCCGAGAATGTCTTCGACGCCAGCGTAAACAGGCCGGCAGCATTCGCCGTCGTGGCGCCGAGCCCCAACGCCAGCGTCACGGCCGCGGCCGCGAATAAATGACCTTTAGCATTCATACCCGTTCCTCCCGGTTATGCGTGTTTGTCGCCACTCCGACGCTCAGTGTACCGGGCGCAATGTTGAGATCAAGGCGGGCGCGCCGCCACCGTGCCCCGGGGCCAAAGACAGACTAAAGGTGCTGGATCAGTCCGGAGTCGATCAGCAACCGGTTGAAGCGTCGCGCCGCTGCGCCGTTGTCGCAGCCGTAGAATAGACCGTGACAGCGAAGCAGAATCTGCTTTTGCGCCGCGAACGAAGGATCGAGCGGCAAGCCGGCGGCCTCCAGCGTCACGAGCGGCAGATAAGGACCTTCCAGCGTATCGAGCGCCGATGAAACATCGACCGGCCTAAAGTTGACCGCGTCGATCGCGTAATAGGTGGTGAAATAGCGGGGATCGTGCGTCATCAGCCGCCGCTGAATATCCGCGCTGCTGAGGTCAGGTTCGAGGATCTCCGTCGAAAAATAGGGCTGATGATCGCCATAGCGCACCAGAAGAAAAGAGTCGTTGGGAAACTCACGCTTGAGCTGCGCCAGAAACTGAGTGTAGTCCCGCGCGCTCATGGCCTGCCGGCGCAGATATTCGTCGACTTCCGAATTGTCGTCGTTGCCCGGAGCCTTCCAGTGCGGCGGCGTGAGGTCCGGACGGAAGGGGCGATCCGGATCCCATGGCAAATGGTTGGCTTCGAGGTAGACGTAAACGAACATCGGGCCGTCGGCCTGCCGCGTCCGGAAAAGCTTGATCGCTGCATCGTAGAAAAAACTGTCAGGCTCGACACCGGAGGCGTTGAGATCGTCCTTGTCAAAGAAGAATTGGACGCCGGCCGTGGCTTCGAAACTCTTTTCGCTCAAGAACGCGCCGTATGCCGGATAAAGCGTATAGGTATGGTAGCCGCAGTGCTGCAGCGCCGCCGGCAGGCCACGCTGCACGCGGCCGGCTGCGATCCTCGTCACAAAATAGGAAAACGAGCCGAAAGTGCGCGCGGCAAGACCGTCGAGCACATTATATTCGGTGTACCAGCTTGGCCCGCCGTTGCCCTCGACGATGAAATTACGCTCCTTGCCGTCGAACGAGAGGAAATGCGCGCCATAGCCCGGCGGCACGTCGATGTCCGGGGCGCGGCGAATATCGAAACTGGACTCGTCGTGGATGAGGATAATGTGCGGCGGCCTTTGTGCCGGACGGCAAGCCGCCGCCGGTGGCAGGCTGCCGGTGGCCTCGGGATCGGACTCCATCAAGCCCTGGCTCATCAGCGCAGAAACCGCGTCAACACCGGAGCGCGCAAACGATGAAACTTGATTGCCGCCATAGAATGCCTGGTATGGCACCAGCGGAAGCTCTTTCTCCAGAATCGTCAGCCCACCGAGGCATGCGAGTGCCAGCACGAGTGCCGCAGGCCGGCGCACACGGAACGGATCAAACCGCCAAGCGAGAACGATGATCGGGACGAGCACGATCGCGCTCAACGCCGCCAACCAGCGCAGATCCGGGAAGATGGTGAACAGGAAGGCGATGGTGTCGGTGTCGACGATCATCACGTCGACGAAGTTGGCCGTCATCCACATCACGTCGTATTTGAGCTGAGAGAGCAGGACGAGAACCGTAATCAGGATAAGCGACACGAAACCCGCCACGGCCGGCCGGCGAATGAACGCCAGCAGCACAAAGTTCAAAAATCCCCAGCTCAGGAGAAATGCCGCGATGGATATGCCGTTGTTTTCTGTCGCCGCCATGAGGCCGAGCGCGACAAGCTGCGGCAGTATCAGTAGCGTAGCCGGCCCATTGACATAGGCCGCAAAAAAATCGGTCAGTCCGAGGCGCTTGTTGAGCGAAAGCAGGGCCGCACGCATGGCGAAGCGCCACCCCAGGGAACCGATTGAAGGATCATCACTTTCCCTCTCGCACGGCGCTTTGTCATAAAACTGTAATTATGCCGTCATGGCAAGGGGACCAGGGCCGAAAGGCGCCCACAGGGTCTGCTCTCCCTGCCCGCCGTTTAGTCACCCGGGCCACCGCAATCCGTCAGGTCTCGTCGCGGTCGGGCAGGCAGAGGAAGATCAGCACGCCGAGCAGCACGGCGGTAATCCGGAACGCCGCTTCCTGCCCGTTCCACGTCTTCGATTGCCACATGGCGAAATATTCGCCGGCGACAACGAGAAAGCCGAAGAACCAGAGAACGATGCCGACGGTCAGCCCGGCCACCGCCCACACCTTGGCGCGGTTGAACGCGGCGGCGGGCGCGTTGATCAGCGCCAGCAACGCCAGCGCGCCGACGATCAACAGGAGGCTCGTCAAGGCCTCCGTCGCGATGATGATGATGTAGGCCGCGGTCCATAGGCGCGGATCGGTGATGGCGCGGTGCATCAGCGCGTTGTTCGGAAAGGTCGTGTCCATGCTCAGCACATGGCGCACGAACTCATAATTCGAGTTGTAATCGGCGATGTTGTCGTAGGTGACGACGAAGGCGAAGGCCGCGAGCGCCGCAATCAGCACGATCTTGGCGACGCGCACCACCAGCATCGCCACCGCCTCCCCACCCGCCGCTTAGTTGCGCGATCGATCCACCAGCGCCCGCTGCTTGATCCACGGCATCATCTCGCGCAGCTTGGCGCCAATCTGCTCGGCGGGATGCTCGGCGAGCTTGGCCCGGGTCGCTTTGAACGAGGTCTGGTTGACCTTGTTCTCCAGCATCCAGTCGCGGGTGAAACGGCCGGACTGGATGTCGGCGAGTATCCTTTTCATCTCGGCACGCGTCTCGGGTGTGATGACGCGAGGACCCGAAACATATTCACCGTACTCGGCCGTGTTCGACACCGAATAGTTCATGTTGGCGATACCGCCTTCATAAATCAGATCGACGATCAGCTTCATCTCGTGGATGCACTCGAAATAGGCCATCTCCGGCGCATAGCCGGCATCGCAAAGCGTATCGAAACCCGCCTTCATCAGCTCGACCACGCCGCCGCACAGCACGGCCTGCTCGCCGAACAGGTCGGTCTCGCATTCCTCTTTGAAGCTGGTCTCGATGATGCCGGCCCGACCGCCGCCGATCGCGGCGCCATAGCTCAGGCCGAGGTCGTGCGCGTTCCCCGAAGCATCCTGATGGATCGCCAGCAGGCACGGTACACCGGCGCCGCGCTGATATTCCGAACGAACAGTGTGGCCCGGCCCTTTCGGCGCAATCATCAGCACGTCGATGCCTTTGGCCGCCTCGATCAGATTGAAATGAATGTTGAGGCCGTGCGCGAACATGATCGCCGCGCCGTCCTTGATGTTCTTGGCGATGTGGTCGCGATAGATGTCGGCCTGCAATTCGTCGGGCGTCAACATCATCATCACGTCGGCCCATTTCGCGGCTTCGGCGACCTCCATGACCTTGAGCTTCTCGCCCTCGGCTTTCTTGACCCCCTGCGAACCCTTACGCAGCGCCACGACGACCTCTTTGACTCCGGAATCGCGCAGGTTGAGTGCGTGGGCGTGGCCCTGGCTGCCGTAGCCGATAATGGCGACCTTCTTGCCCTTGATCAGGTTCAGGTCGGCGTCGCGGTCGTAGTAAACGCGCATGGTTCGTACCCCTACTCAGACCGGTTGTTTGGCCGGTTGTTTGGCTGATTGTTTCCGTTGCAGCTTTTAGGTTCTATGCGCCGCTTCGACAAGCCCGGATCGCGCGGCAGTGCGGCGCAGCGGCTTTTTCCCGCTGGCGGCGCAATTGCCGTCGAATTGCTCACGCGCGCGGGCGATCTTGGTCTGATTGCGCAGCGCCCAGGCGCCGAGCGCCGATACCGGCTGCAGCAGATCGCGGCCGAGCGCAGTGAGCGCGTAATCCACCCGTGGCGGGATGGTCGGAAACACCGTGCGGGTGACGAGGCCGTCGCGTTCGAGACCGCGCAATGTCAGCGTCAACATGCGCTGTGAAATGCCGCCGATCGTGCGCCGCAGCTCGTTGAACCGCATCGACCGCTCACCGAGGCGGGTGACGACCAGCACCGACCATTTGTCGCCGACGCGCGCCAGCACGTCGCTGACGGCGCGGCAGTCCGCGGGCAAATGCGTGTGCCTCGGTTTCATGGCTGTGCCCTCTTGTGGCCTCCTCTGCCAGTCACTTATGTAGCCCTAGTTACGAATTCCTACCAAGGACTGCAACCATGCCCAGCACAGCCGGCCTGCCCCAGATCGCCGTTATTGTCGGATCGAACCGCCGCGATTCGATCAACCGCAAACTCGCCCAGGCCCTGATCAAACTCGGCGCCGATAAATTCGACGCCAAGATCGTTCGTATCGACGATCTGCCGCTCTACAACCAGGACCACGAGGCCAACCTGTCGGCCGAAGTGGTGCGTTTCAAGGACGAGATCACCAAGGCCGACGGCGTGCTGTTCGTCACCCCCGAGCATAACCGGTCGATGCCGACCATCCTCAAGAACGCCATCGATTGGGGCGCGCGCCCGTTCGGCACCAGCGTTTGGCCAAACAAGCCCGGCTTCATTACCGGCACGTCGCCCGGCGCCATCGGCACCGCTCTCGTCCAGGCCAACATGCGCACCGTCATGCTGGGCCTCGGCATGACGCTGCTTGGCGGTGAGTCCTACGTCCAATTCAAACCCAATCTGGTCGACGACCAGGGCAATATCGGCGACGAGAGCACGAAGACGTTCCTACAGGGCTTCGTCGACCGCTTCGCGACGCTGGTCGCCAAACTGAAGGCGTAAGACCCTGGTCACATACCCTCTGGCCCGCGCGCGATGGCGACCACCCCGGTGCGCGAGACTTCGACCAGGCCAACCGGCAGCATCAAATTGATGAAGCTTTCGATCTTGTCGGACGCGCCGGTGATCTCGAACACGAAACTCTCGGTGGTGGCATCGATGACGCGGGCGCGAAACGCATCGGCGAGCCGCAGCGCTTCCATGCGCGGTTCGCCGGTGCCGCGCACTTTCACCATCGCGAGTTCGCGGGCGATCGCCGGACCCGTTGTGGTCAGATCGATCACGCGATGCACCGGCACCAGCCGGTCGAGCTGATTCTTGATCTGCTCGAGCACCATCGGCGTGCCGCGGGTGACGATTGTAATGCGCGACAGATGCTTCTGGTGTTCGGTCTCTGAAACCGTAAGAGAATCGATGTTGTAGCCGCGGCCGGAAAATAGCCCGACGACGCGTGCCAGCACGCCAGGCTCGTTGTCGACCAGCACGCACAGCGTGCGTGTTTCGACCCGCTCGTCAACGCCGGCTGCGGGGTAATGCGAGGTTGCGGTGCTGGTATTCACGGCCGATCTCCTTACCGCTTGACGCGGGCAAAAGCCCAATCGCGGCCGAGGCCGCGCTTGAGCGCAAGTTCGATCCACAGCATGGCGTGCGCTTCGAGCAGCCGCGCATTGCGCAGCGGCCCGGCATCGATCACGTCGAAGCCGAGCGATCCGACAAGATCAATAACCTTCGGCTTGTTGGCGGCGTCATCGCCGGCCACGAACATGACTGATTTCACCCCATGATAAACGGGCTCGGCCATATTGCCGAAGCCGGTTGTATTGAGCGTCTTGAACACCGACGCGCCCGCGGCCCAGCCCTGAACCTTCTCGCCAGCCGAGATGGTGTGGCCGATTTCAAGCCCGAGCCCGTCCGGGCCCATTACGAGCGGATTGGTTGCATCGAGAATGATCTTGCCGTTGATATGGCCGAGCGATCGGATCACCGCTTCGGTCTGCGGCCATGGCGTGGTCAGCACGATGAAATCGGCGGATGCCGCGGCATCCGCCGGCGCAACGGCGCGCGCCTTGCCGCCGAGTTTTTGCACGAGTGCGTGCGTCTTATCGGCGCTCGGGTTGCGCACTCCAAACGAAATCTCGTGGCTGGCTTTCTGCGCCCACGCCATGCCGAGCGTACCGCCAACATTGCCGGCGCCAATAATGGCGATTTTCATAACGGCATCCTCATTTATTGGCGCGAATGGCGAATAGCGCAAACATCTGGATATATCCTATTCGCCTCCTCGCCACTTCGCTCCCTACACCAGCATCTTGCCTTCCTCGGTCACCGCGTCCTCGACGCGGGTCGACGCGTCGCCGAGCAGCATCTCGTTGTGCGCGCGGCCGGACGGAATCATCGGGAAGCAGTTTTCCGCGGGGTCGACCACGCAGTCGAAGATCACCGGCTTCTTTACCTCGATCATCTCGCGGATCTTCTCGTCGAGCTCGCCGGGATGTTCGCAGCGGATGCCATGGGCGTGATAGGCGTCGGCCAGCTTGACGAAATCCGGCAACGCCTCGGTGTACGAATGCGAATAGCGGCCGCCGTGCAGCAGTTCCTGCCATTGCCGCACCATCCCCATATATTGGTTGTTGATGATGAAGATCTTGATCGGCAGGTCATACTGCACCGCCGTCGACATTTCCTGCATGGTCATCAGCACCGAAGCTTCGCCCGCGATGTCGACGACCAGCGAGTTCGGGTGCGCGAGCTGCACGCCGACCGAGGCCGGCAGGCCATAGCCCATGGTGCCGAGCCCGCCGGACGTCATCCAGCGGTTGCCCTCCTGGAACTGATAGAACTGCGCCGCCCACATCTGATGCTGGCCGACTTCGGTGGTGATGTAGGTATCGCGGTCCTTGGTCAGTTCATAGAGGCGCTGGATGGCGTATTGCGGCTTGATGATCTCGTTGGAGTTGCGGTAGGCCAGCGAATTCTTCGCCCGCCACTTTTTGATCTGCGCCCACCACGCCTCGAGCGCCTTCTTGTCCGGCTTATGTCCGCCCGCGCGCCACAGCCGCACCATGTCTTGGAGGACATGCGCGCAATCGCCGACGATGCCGAGATCGACCTTGACGTTTTTGTTGATCGACGACGGATCGATGTCGATGTGGATTTTTTTCGAACCCGGCGAGAAGGCGTCGAGGCGGCCGGTGATGCGGTCATCGAAGCGCGCGCCAACACAGACCATCAGGTCGCAATCGTGCATCGCCCAGTTTGCTTCCCAGGTGCCGTGCATGCCGAGCATGCCGAGCCATTGCGGGTCGGCGGCCGGGAAAGCGCCGAGCCCCATCAAGGTCGAGGTGACCGGAAAGCTGGTGAGCTTGGCGAGCTCGCGCAGCGCGTCGCTCGCCGCGCGGCCGGAATTGATCACGCCGCCGCCGGTGTAGAGCAGCGGCCGCTTGGCGGCCGCCATCATCTCGACCGCCTGCTTGATCTTATCGGGATCGCCCTTGAGCTTTGGGTGGTAGCCCTTGTGGGCAAACTCCTTCGGCCTGGAATAAGTGCCCTTGGCAAACTGCACGTCCTTCGGGATGTCGACCACGACCGGCCCCGGCCGGCCGCTCGCCGCGATATGAAACGCCTCGTGCAACACGAGCGGCAGATCGGCGACGCTTTTGACCAGATAATTGTATTTGGTGCACGGCCGCGTGATGCCGACCGTGTCGCATTCCTGGAAGGCGTCGTTGCCGATCAGGTGGGTCGGCACCTGCCCGGTGATGACCACGAGCGGGATCGAGTCGCACAACGCATCGGTCAAACCGGTGACGGCGTTGGTCGCGCCCGGCCCGGACGTGACCAGCACGGTGCCGACCTTGCCGGTCGAGCGCGCATAGCCCTCGGCGGCGTGTACGGCGCCCTGCTCGTGCCGCACCAGGATGTGGCGCACCTTGTCCTGCTGGAAGATGGCGTCATAGATCGGCAGTACGGCGCCGCCGGGGTAGCCAAATATGTGCTCCACGCCCTGATCGGCCAGTGCCGCCATCACCATTTCCGCGCCGGTCATCTCAGTCATCGCTCGCTCCACTCTTCGGTCGCCCTCGGACATCTGGACATCGGATAACAAAAAGGGGTTTGGCTAATAAAAAAGGGGCTTGTCAGCCCCTGGATTCGCGCACCGCCACGTTTCGCGGGTGGGATCATCCACCCCCGGCGGTGCGCCTCGATACGAGAATCAGCGATTTGGCAACGAAAATACGCACGAGATTTGCCTGTTTTGCTTTCAAGGATATTTATATGCGTTGCGGCAAGTTTGGTCAAGCCGCGCCGCGATAAGCAAATGGTCAGCCTCGTCCCTATCATTGCCTGGCTCGCCGCCGTGCGCGGGGCCATCAGCCGAGCCCGACTGTGCCATCGCGGCAATGAGGCCCGGCATTCGACGAGGCGGCCGGAGCCAATCAGGATTAAGGCAGCCTCGGCGGCGGAAAATGCGGCCGGATTCAGGCGCGGTTTAATTCAAACACACGTTTGAAATCGGTAAATCGCGCGAAACCGCATGTGTTAACCGCGCGCACGCGTCACAGCAGAGCCGCGATTTGGCAACGCCGAGGCCTGCAAATTGCCCCCGCGGGCTGGTGATCTCGCATCCAGATCGAGCGCGGTTCTTGTGCCGCGCATTCCGATTGCTGGAGGGGACCATGATTGCGGGATACCTGCGCAGCACTTTGGTCGCTGTCTTTGCCTCACTCGTACTTATGACCGGTGTCATCGCGCCCGCCGCCGCGGCAGCGCCGCCGGCCGGCGTGATGCCGCTGTCGACCGACATGATTCTCCGATGGATCAACGATTATCGCCACCGGCCGGATCCCGAACGTCTGCCGATGGTGGTGAAGGCCTTGAGCGGGCTACAGGCGTTCAAGGATTCCGAGACGTGCGGCGCCTATATCGGCTTCATCGCCGGCGTGCTTGGGGCAAATCCGACGCGCGCGCCGCGACTGCTCAATGCCATGCTGCCGATTGCCCCATCGGACCGCTGGGTGCTGGTACGCGCCGTCGCCTATTCGGGATTGCCGAACTGGAAGGATCTGCTGATTGCGATCGGCGATCAGGTGCCCGAGCGCCACGAGATGATCAATCGATACCTTGAAGGTGAATTGCCCACGCTCAATCAGATCGCATATCCGATCCACGAGCCGGGCATGTTCGACAAGATCAAGGTCGCGCTGAAAATCGGCGACGGCGACAAGAAGGCGGTCGCGCTGCAGCCGAGTCCCGAATTGATCGACGTATTGTGGGGCTATTACCTCGCCACCGGAGCCTATCGGCCGATCGGGCAGATCATCAAATTGTTGCCGCTCTCCGATGATCGCGACAACGTCGACAACCTGACGACCGGCAGCGCTGCGAAATTCACCCTCGCCAGCAATGCGGTGCGCGACCTCACCCTGTTGGCCATGCTCAAATGGTCGGTGAAGCATCAGCCGAAGGAAACCGCCAAGGTGCTCAACGCCGTGATCGTCACCGCCGAGGATGTTGACACCGCCGACATGCGCAAGAAATCGCTCGCCGCCATCGAGCAGCTCAAGCAAAAGGGTCCCAACTCCAAGCGCGAGCTGACCGGCGTCGGCCAGATCGGGCAAGGTGCGTTGGCGGTGGGCTGCATCGCCGCCGCGGCCGCCGGCCAGATCGAATTCGGCATACCCTGCGTGATCGGCGGCGCGACCTATTCGGCCGGCATGACGTACATGCAGAACCAGTGATACGCGTCTGGCTCAAGCCGCCGTTGTGGTCCGCGCGTGCGCGCTGTTCAGGATGGCATTCAGCTCCGGAATGCACGAACCACAATTCGTGCCGGCCCGCAGTACGGCGCCGATCTCGGCAACGCTGCTGAGCCGCCGGCTCACAATGGCGCCGTGCAGCGTGTGGAGGCCGACGCCGAAGCATGAACAGATTGTCGGGCCGGCCGCATTCTGCGCCGCCGCGCCGCCCGGGCTGCCGGCCAGCACGAAGGCGCGCGCTTCCGGCTCGATTCGGCTGCCAAGCAGCGCCGCCAGGGCCTCGCGCGACGGCAACGCCGCACCGGCTCGGGCAATGAACAGACAGGCTTCCAGTTTTCGGCCCGCTATGCTGGCGTACCGGTAGGTGCCGCGCGCCGGATCGGCGTAGATCACAAGCTCCGCTGCCGTCGACGCACCAAGCAGCGCCGCGATCCAGAATTCGGTGCCGCGGCCGCTCGGCAGCGGCTCCCAGCCGATGAGTGTGAAGGCGTGCCCGCGTTCCAGCGGCACCCGCCCCCAGTAATACGAGCCTTGCGGCACCTGCTCGCTCCCACTGAGCAACAGGCCGTGCCATTGCGGCGCAACAGCCGTGAGCCGCACCGGCGAGGCTTTCAATTCGGGCTGTCCCGAGACCGGATCGGTCGCCGCCCCCACCAGCCGGCCAATCGGCCCCGCGGAGGTGAACTGATCGGTCCAATGCATCGGCGCGAACACCTCGCCGGCGCGCAAGCCGTCGGCGACGCGGAATGGCAGC
The DNA here is from genome assembly GCA_035546235.1 of Xanthobacteraceae bacterium. Taxonomy (GTDB): domain Bacteria; phylum Pseudomonadota; class Alphaproteobacteria; order Rhizobiales; family Xanthobacteraceae; genus BOG-931. The sequence goes on from DASZWK010000224.1 coordinate 12,808, forward strand.
ACCGCCTCGCCATGCGGACTCTCGATACGGACGAGATCGCCCTCGTTCAGATGCAGCCGCACGGCATCTTCGAAACTAATATCGACAAACGGCTCGCGCTGGTGCGCCATCAGCCGCGGCAACCGGCCGGTGCGCGTCATGGTGTGCCACTGATCGCGCACCCGTCCGGTATTGAGAATAAATGGAAACTGCTCGCTCACTGGGACCGCCGGCGCACGGTACGGCGTCGGCACAAAACGCGCGCGGCCGTCCGCGGTCGGAAAGCCGCTGCCATCGCCGAACAACCGCGTGACCGCCGGCCACGGTTCTTGCATACCGCGCGGCAGCGGCCAACGCACTGGCTTTAGAGAATCGTACTGCTCGTCGCTGAGTTCGGCGAGCGCGCCGATGTCGAACAAGCGCCGTTTTGACTCGCCGTTCTCGAAAGCCGAAAGCCTCGCGTGTTCGCGAAAAATATCCGCCGGCTTGCGATAGTCGAACGCCTCAGCCCAGCCCATGCGCCGGGCCACCTCCGTCAGCATCCACCAGTCCGGCCGCGCTTCGCCCGGCGGCTGTCGGAATGCGCGCTGACGCGAGATGCAGCGCTCCGAATTCGTGACGGTGCCGTCCTTTTCGCCCCAGGCCGCCGCCGGCAGCACGATCTCGGCAAAACGCCTCGTATCGGTCGGCCAGCAATCGGTGATGGCGACAAATGGACAGATAGCGAGCGCGGCGCGCACGCGTTCGGTGCGCGGCATGCTCACGGCAGGATTGGTGCTCATAATCCACAGCGCCTTGATCCGCCCGTCGAGCACGGCGTCGAACAGATCGACCGCCTTGAGTCCCGGCCGGGTAGCGATGCGCGGCGCATTCCAAAAGCGGCGGACGCGGTCGACATCGCCCGCATCTACGAAACCCATATGGGCGGCGAGCTGATTGGCGAGACCGCCGACCTCGCGGCCCCCCATCGCATTGGGTTGTCCAGTCAGCGACAGCGGCCCCATGCCGGCCCGGCCGACGCGCCCGGTCGCCAGATGGCAATTGACAATGGCGTTGACCTTGTCGGTGCCGGCGGAGGATTGATTGATGCCTTGCGAGTAGAGCGTGACCGTCCGTTCGGTCGCGGCGAACCACTGATAAAACCGTTGAAGATCATCGATCGGCACATCAGCGAGCGCGGCGACTTCGGCGAGCGAGGGAGCGGCGATGCGCGCTGCCTCGATCGCCTCCGCAAAACCGGTTGCGTAATCCCGCATCCAGGCGCCGTTGCAGGCACCACTCTTCACGAGATGCAACAGCAAGCCGGCAAACACCGCTACATCCGTTCCGGGCCGGAGCGCGAGGTGAGTGTCGGCGATATCGCAAGTCGCCGTTCGCCGCGGATCGATTACGACAACCTTGGTGCCGCGTTTTTCGCGCGCCGCGGCAAGACGCTGATACAGCACCGGATGGCACCACGCGGCATTGCTGCCGGCGAGCAC
>DASZWK010000225.1:0-7371 GCA_035546235.1 Xanthobacteraceae bacterium
GAATGCGCCATGGATGTGTGGGGCAAGCCCGGTCAGGTAACGGTGCAGGAGCCCCTGCCCGTTCCAGCCGCCAGGATCGATCGCGATGCGGTCCGCAAGGCCGCCAAGCTGCTGGGAGCCGCCAAGCGGCCGCTGATCATCTGCGGTGGCGGCGCGCAGGATTCTTCGGAAGAAGTCACGGCGCTCTCGGCAATGCTGCAAGCGCCGGTGCTCGCGTTCCGCCGCGGCCGCGGCGTCCTCGATGGGCGCGACCCGTTTTCCGTCACGTTGCCGCTCGGCCGCGATCTTTGGGGCGAGGCCGACGTGGTGCTTGCCGTCGGAACGCGGCTCCTCATCCAATTCCGGCAATGGGGCATGGACCGCGATCTGAAGATCGTGCGCATCGATGCCGATCCGAAGGAACACAACCGCCTGCACAAGCCGGCGGTGGCGCTGACCGGCGACGCCAAACCGATCCTGCAGAGCCTGCTCGCCGAATTGCCGGCGCATAATTCAAAGCGCGCTTCGCGCAAGGCCGAGATGCAGGAGCGGCAGGCGGCGTGGCGCAAGCGCTTTGACAAAATCGCGCCGCAGATCGCCTATCTGGAGGCGATCCGCGACGAGTTGCCGGAAGACGGCATCTTCGTCGAAGACATCACGCAGATGGTCTTTGCCGCGCGCGTGGCTTATCCAGTCTACAAGCCGCGCACCTATATCTCGCCCGGCTTTCAGGATCCGCTCGGCCTCGGCTTTGCCACCGCGCTCGGCGCGCAACATGCCCGGCCGGATGTGCCGGTCGTCGCCATCTGCGGCGACGGCGGCTTCATGTTCACCGCAACCGAGATGGCGACAGCCATGCGCCATCGCATCCCGCTGGTCACGGTGGTCTTCAACGACGGCGCCTACGGCAATGTGCGGCGCATTCAGAAAGAGCGGTTCGGCAACCGGCTGATTGCCAGCGACCTCGTCAATCCCGATTTCGTCGCCTTCGGCAAGAGTTTTGGCGCCGAAGCCGTGCGCGCGCGAAGTCCGGAAGAGCTACGCCTGGCGCTGCGGCGCGCCTTTGCGCACCGCGACGGACCGACCCTGATCGAAGTGCCGGTCGGGGAACTGCCGAGCCCATGGGAGTTCCTCAACATGGGCAAAATACGCGGTGTTTGGGGCGGCTCCCGTTCTTGATATGTGTAACGCGTAGCGTTACATTTGAGTGTGATCAGAAGCTTCGCATCGCGGGAGACATCTGAGCTATTTGCTGGACGCTCCAGCCGCCGTCTTCCTTCCGATGTGCAGCGACGGGCACTGCAGAAACTGGTTGCGCTTCACGCCGTGTCTGCCCTTGAAGAGATCGGGCGAATTCCCGGCAACCGGCTGGAGAAGCTGTCTGGCTCGCGCCGCGGCCAATATTCCATCAGGATCAACGATCAATGGCGAATCTGCTTCAACTGGCACAACGGCGATGCCTACGACGTTGAAATCGTCGACTACCACTGAAAGGACTTTCCCATGGCGCCGCGACAGACGCAGCGACGTAGAGACATTCCGCCGATTCATCCGGGCGAAATCCTCAAAGCCGATTTTCTTGACCCGTTGCACATGAGCGTCAACGCGCTCTCGCATTGCGTCAAGGTTCCGCGCGCGCGCTTGAACGATATCGTCCGGGGCCGGCGCGGTATCACCGCAGACACGGCCATGCGCCTCGCCCGGTATTTCGGCATCAGCGAGCAGTTTTGGATGAATCTGCAAACACACTACGAGCTGGAGAGGGCAAAAGCCGCCAACGGAGACCGGCTGGACCGGGAAATCAAACCCCGCGCCGCCTGATGCACGCGATCCGAAAACTCGAAATATAGACTCGCAAGGCAATAACGGTGTCTCACTCCGAAAATACAAACGCAATGCAGCCGATCACCACCACGGCGGAACTCGCAGCCGCCTGCGAGCGCATGGCCGCCTATCCGTTCGTCACCATCGATACGGAATTCCTGCGCGAGACCACCTATTATCCGCTGCTGTGCGTGGCGCAGATGGCGAGTGCCGACGAGGCCGTGGTCATCGACGCGCTGGCGCCGGGCATCGATCTGGCGCCCTTCTACGCGCTGATGGCGAACGAGAAGGTGATGAAGGTGTTCCATGCCGCGCGGCAGGACATCGAAATCATCTGGCACGCGGCGAAGCTCGTTCCGCATCCGATCTTCGACAGCCAGGTGGCCGCCATGGTGCTCGGCTACGGCGATTCGATTTCCTACGATCAGCTGGTGGCCCGCATCACCGGGGATACGCTCGACAAGTCACACCGCTTCACCGACTGGTCACGGCGGCCGCTGTCGGAGGCGCAGCTGCGCTACGCGATTTCCGATGTGACGCATCTGCGCGACGTCTATCTGGCGCTGGTCGAGGACCTGAAGGGCCGCGGTCGCGCCGACTGGGTCGAAGACGAAATGGGCGTACTGACCTCGCCCGACACTTACCGCATGGAACCGGACAACGCCTGGCAGCGGCTTCGGACCCGCGTGCGCAAGCCGAAAGAGCTCGCGGTGCTGATCGAAGTCGCGGCGTGGCGCGAGCGCGAGGCGCAGACTCGCGACGTGCCGCGCGCCCGCGTTCTCAAGGACGAAGCGATCGGCGACATCGCCATCCACGCGCCGACCAGTCCCGACAAGCTCGCGCACCTGCGTTCGCTGCCCAGGGGCTTTGAGCGTTCGCGCTGGGGCGAGGCGATCGTCGCCGCGGTGGAGCGCGGCCTGGCGCGCGATCCAAAAACGCTGCCGCCCCTGCCGCGGGCGCCGCAGGCGGCAAACGGCGGCGCAGTCGTCGAACTCCTGAAAGTGCTGCTGCGCATGATCTCGGAGCAACATCACGTCGCCGCCAAAGTGATCGCCACGGTCGACGATCTCGAGCGCATCGCCGCGAGCGACAAAGCCGACGTGCCCGCTCTCAAGGGCTGGCGCCGCGAACTGTTCGGCGACAAGGCACTGGCGCTCAAGCACGGCAGGCTCGCGCTCGCCATCGAGCGAAACAAAGTGGCGACGGTGGAGCGAGGATGAACGCTTCGCATTCTCTCTATTGCCGCGCCTAATTGCGGACGAAAGCTGACAAATCACACTCGGTGCTCAATAAATTTCCAGACATGCTGCCGTGCCTTGTTCAAAAGCAGCAATAGTCTCTCTGTTCTCACGAAGCAGCTTCTCGACGTATTCGGTCGACCGGTTACCGCATCTTAGCCACAGCACTTTCGGCGGCGGCCCAAGCAAGGCCGCCCTTTCCGCAAAATCTGCATCAAGTGACACGAGCGCGAAGCCGCCCGCCGCGGCGTAATCCCAAAGAGCCCGATCGTCAGCGCTTGTCAGACCAGCAAGCCGAACTTGCGAAGAGAGAGGAAATACGTCGTCGAGTTGTTGGCACAGTCTGTAACTCAGATTTTCATCAAACAAGAGCTTCATTTTGCAGAAGTCAGAAGCCGACGCTCGCGATCGGCGGCATATGCCAAGCAGGCGCGTATGTCGTCGCCAGTCAATTCGGGATAATCGGCAATGATCTGATCGTGCGAGAGCCCAGCCGCCAGCCAGCCGAGCACGTCAGCAACCGTTATTCGCAATCCTCGGATGCAGGGACGGCCCCCGCGCTTACCGTCCTCTATGGTTATGATGTCTTGGTAATTCATCCGCGCCATCCAGGGGCTCAAGGCCTTGCTTACAAAATAGCCTGGAATATAGCACTTCACCACCCGCCCATTCGGAAACTCATCTCGCCGAGACGGTTATCGGATCCGCGCGGACTGCCCGAAATGCTTACCCCAGCAGCATCACCGGCTCGCGACCGATCAGCCGAGCGAGCGAGCGCAGCCGGGCGAGTACGCGCTCGCCGCCGAGCGGCACGTTCTCGCCCTTGAGCCGCAACGCCAGCCGGTGGCGCTCGACCGCAAGCGACGTCTTGGGCAGCACGCCGGGCATCGCCGCGGAGATGACGTAGGCGAGCCGCAGCGCCGCGCCGAGCACGCGGGCGCGATCGATCGTGCGGGTCGATGCCAGTTCGCGCAGCCGCGGCGACAGCTCATCGTCCACCACCAAACCGACATGACGGTAAAACACCGAGAGCGCGAGGTAGGCGCGGCCGGCGTGGTCGATGGCGGAAAAACCGGCATGCGCGATGATGTTGAGCGATTGCTCGCCGCGATAATCGGGGTGCGCCCGCCAGCCGATATCGGCGAGCAGACACGCCGCGTGGCGCAGCCGGCGCTCCTCCGCGGTCTCGTCGAGGCCTGATGACATCATGAAACGATCGGTCCAGCCGATCAGCTCCTCGCCGTGGCGCGGCGAGCGCGAGCGTAGCTGGTTGAGCCCGCGCGCCGCTTCGATCAGCGCGTCCTTTTCCTTTTCGCGCTGCTTGAGCAGCGAATAAAGCAGCCCTTCGCGCACGCCAAGGGCGGAGAACACCACCTGCCGCGGCTTGCCGATGCGCAGGATATATTCCAGCACCAATGCAGCGTAGGGCAACAGCGGACGCCGCGCGCTCGCCACCACCTCGATATCGGACAGCGTTTCGACATCGACGCGGTGCAACAGCTTGGCGAATTCCAGCGCCTCGGCGGCCGGGATCGCATAACCGTGCATCACGTGCAGCGGATAACCGGTCTGGCGCATGTGCAGCCGCCCGAACGACCGCCAGGTGCCGCCAACGGCATAGAAGTTGCGATGTTGGGAGCCCTTGAGCACCGGCAGCGCCGAGAGCGTTTTCTTGACGAATTTTTCCGCCTTCTTGATCGACTTCGCCGAGATGTCCGCCAGCGCGAGGCCGCCGAGCGGCCGGGTGACGCCGTGGCGCGCGTGCGTGCCGCGCACATCGACCAGTTCAAGCGAGCCGCCGCCCAGATCGCCGACGATGCCGTCGGCGCGATGCACGCCGGAAATAACGCCAAGCGCGGTCAATTCGGCTTCACGTCCACCGGAGAGCACCTCGATCGGCGCTCCGATGGTTTTTTCGGCGAGCCGGACAAAAGCGCGTCCGTTACGGGCGTCGCGGCAGGCGGCGGTGGCGATGGCAAGCACCTTGTTGGCGCCCATAGTGGCGCACAGCGCGCTGTATCGCTTGAGCGTCGACAGCGCGTGCTCGACCGCGTCGGCCGCGAGCAGCCCGGTAGACTGTACTTCCCGGCCGAGCCCGCACAACGCCTTCTCATTGAACAGCGGAGTCGGGCTGCGGGTGAGCCCTTCGTAGACCACGAGCCGCACCGAGTTGGAGCCGATATCGACGACGGCGATCGGCGGCCCGTCATCAAGGCGTCCCTGCGCGTCGTTGGTAGGGCGGTTCATCGTATCAAGAAACCTGTCCGGAGGCCGGCGCCCAATTACCCGATTCGGCACCGCGGATCACTGCCGGGCCCCGCCGGTTCACTTGCGCTCCGGGCGCCGCAACCGGGGAACCTGATCCTTCGGCGACTTGCCGCGGCCGGACAGACTGGGATTGGTCATGAAATAGGTGGTGGCGTTGAAGACCTCTTCGCCTGGGCCTGGCTTGATACGCAAAGCCGAGCCGTCCGGCAGGAACTGCCAGCTCTGCTCGTTGTCCTTCAGATTCGCCACCACGATCTGATCAAGCACCTGCTCATGCACCGTCGGATTGAGGATCGGGCAGAGCGCCTCGACGCGCCGGTCGAGATTGCGCGGCATCATGTCGGCCGATGAGATGTAAACCGCAGCCTTCGGGTGCGGCAGGCCATGACCGGCGCCGAAGCAATAGATGCGGCCATGCTCCAGAAAGCGGCCGACGATCGACTTCGCCCGGATATTGTCCGACAGGCCGGGCACGCCGGGCCGCAGGCAGCAGATGCCGCGCACCACGAGCTCGATCGAAACGCCGGCGGCAGAGGCGCGATAGAGCGCGTCGATGATGTCGGGATCGACTAGCGCATTCATCTTCATCCAGATCGCCGCGGGACGCCCCGCCTTGGCGTGAGCGATCTCCTCGTCGATGTGTGCGGCGATGCGTTTGCGCAGATTGAGCGGCGACACCGCCATGCGTTCGAGCCCGGCCGGGTCCGCATAGCCGGTGATGTAGTTGAAGATGTGAGCAACGTCGCGCCCGATCGCGGGATCGCACGTGAAGTAAGACAGATCGGTATAAACGCGCGCCGTCACCGGATGGTAATTGCCGGTGCCGACGTGAACGTATGAGACCAACGCCGCGTCTTCACGGCGCACCACCAGCGAAAGCTTGGCGTGGGTCTTCAGCTCGATAAAGCCGTACACGACCTGCACGCCGGCGCGTTCGAGGTCGCGCGCCCAACGGATATTGGCCTCTTCGTCGAAGCGCGCCTTAAGCTCAACCACCGCGGTGACCGACTTGCCAGCCTCGGCGCCCTCGGCCAGCGCCTTGATGATCGGGGAATCGGCCGAGGTGCGGTACAGCGTCTGCTTGATGGCGACGACGTCCGGATCGCGCACCGCCTGCTGCAGGAAATTCACCACCACGTCGAACGACTCGTAGGGGTGATGGACGATGAAGTCCTTCTGGTGGATGGCGGCGAAACAATCGCCGCCATGGTCGCGCACGCGTTCGGGATAGCGCGGCGTGTAGGGCACGAATTCGAGATCGGGCCGATTGAGGTTCGCAAGCTGCGCCATTTCGTTAAGCGCCAGCACACCGGCCACCTTGAACACGCTTTCGTCCGTCGCGCCGAGCGCGCGCTGCACAAAAGCCTGGAGTTCCGCCGGCATCGGCGCTTCGATGTCGAGCCGGATGACGATGCCGCGGCGGCGGCGCTTGAGCGCGGTTTCGAATAGCCGCACCAAGTCCTCGGCTTCTTCGAGGATTTCCACTTCCGAGTCGCGAATGACCCGAAACGCGCCGACCCCCTTCACCGAGTAACCCGGAAACAGCTTGCCGATGAACAGGCTGGTGGCGCCTTCGATCGAAATCAAACGCACCGGCGCGCCGTCGGCGCCGTGCGGCAGGCGAACAAAGCGATCGATCCGCAACGGCATGCGGATCAGCGCGTTCATCGCCTTGCCGTCCTTGGAGCGCGCGAGCTGCAGCGCGATCGTGAAGCCGAGATTGGGGATGAACGGGAATGGGTGTGCCGGGTCGACGGCGAGCGGCGTCAGCAGCGGGAAGATGTGGGAGAGGAAGTAATCCTCCAGCCACGCTTTCTCCGGCTTGGCGACGTCCGGCCCGTCGATCAGCACAATGCCGGCTTTGGCGAGCAGCCCGCGCAACTCGCGCCACTGCGCCTGCTGATCGGCGACGAGCAAAGAGACGGCTTCGGCAATGCGGGCGAGCTGCTCCGCGGGCGTCAAGCCTTCCGGGCTCTTCTCCGCGATCCCGGCGCGAACTTGTGCGCCCAGGCCGGCGACGCGAACCATGAAGAATTCATCGAGGTTGTTGGCGGAAATCGAC
>DASZWK010000226.1:0-14866 GCA_035546235.1 Xanthobacteraceae bacterium
CGAAAAGTCGCCCCGCTCGATCGGGCGCTCGCCGGAACTTCGGCCTGGGTAACCGGCATACGCGCTGATCAATCCGCCGGCCGGGCGCGGCTTGCTTCGGTTGCGTTCGACGAGCGTCGCCGCCTCATCAAGGTGAACCCGCTGTTTGACTGGACGCGCGAGCAGACTTTGGATTTCGTGCGAACCCACGGGGTTCCCTACAACCGCCTCCACGACCGCGGCTTTCTCTCAATCGGCTGTGCGCCCTGCACGCGCGCGGTGGCGCCGGGCGAGCCCGAGCGCGCCGGCCGCTGGTGGTGGGAACAATCTGACAAGAAAGAATGTGGCCTGCACAGCGAAGCCAACTGATACGCGACAAACCGCCATAAACCGAATAGAAACACCCGCAAGGCCAACATGGACGCGCTCCCCGCACTCACCGAAAACGCTTGCACTGAAAACGCTCGCACCGAAAGCACTGGCGAAATCATCGTGTCTGAGCAAGCGGCTCATGAGCCCGCAGTGGCGCTCTCCCATCTCGATCAGCTTGAGGCCGAGAGCATCCATATCATCCGCGAGGCGGTGGCCGAATCCGATAATCCGGTATTGCTCTATTCGATTGGCAAGGATTCTTCCGTTCTGCTGCATCTGGCGTTAAAGGCGTTCTATCCGGGCAAACCGCCATTTCCGCTGCTGCACATCGACACCACCTGGAAGTTCCGCGAGATGATCGCGTTCCGCGATGCGCGCGCGCGCGAACTCGGCCTCAAACTGATCGCGCACACCAATCGCGACGGCCTCGCGCGCGGCATCAATCCGATCGACAGCGGCTCGAAGCTCCACACCGACGTGATGAAGACCCAGGCACTGCGCCAGGCGCTCGATCACCACGGTTTCGATCTCGCCCTCGGTGGCGCCAGGAGGGACGAAGAGAAATCGCGCGCCAAGGAACGCGTGTTCTCGTTTCGCAGCGCCCACCATGTCTGGGACCCCAAGCGCCAGCGGCCCGAGCCGTGGCGCATCTACAATGGACGCAAGCGCAGCCGCGAGAGTTTTCGGGTGTTTCCACTGTCGAATTGGACAGAGCTCGACGTCTGGCTCTACATCCAGCGCGAGCGCATCCCGGTGGTGCCGCTCTATCTTGCGGCGCTGCGTCCGGTGGTCGTGCGCGACGACACACTTATCATGGTGGACGACGACCGGCTGCCGCTTGAGCCCGGCGAGCGTGTACAGACCAGGATGGTGCGCTTTCGCACGCTCGGCTGCTATCCGCTCACGGGCGCGATCGAGAGCGAAGCGCAGACCATCGAAGCGGTGATCGCCGAGACCCTGGCGACCCGATACTCGGAGCGGCGCGGGCGCGTGATCGATCACGATGGCTCCGCCTCAATGGAGCAGAAAAAGCAGGAAGGCTATTTCTGATGAACGTGCATTCGCGATCCGGCGAACGCATGTCCGGCGAATCGCCCTTTGGAGAGACGCAAAGTCTGTTGCGCTTCGTGGCTTGCGGCTCGGTCGACCACGGCAAGTCGACGCTGCTCGGCCGGCTGCTTTATGAATCAAAGCAGTTGTTCACGGATCAACTCGAAGCGCTGGCCGCCGACTCGCGCAAATACGGCACGCAGGGCGATGAGCTCGACTATTCGCTGCTCCTCGACGGGCTTGCGGCCGAGCGCGAACAGAACATCACCATCGATGTGGCCTACCGGTTCTTCTCGACGCCGCGGCGCAAATTCATCGTCATCGACACGCCTGGCCACGAACAATACAGCGCCAACATGGCGACCGGCGCCTCGGTCGCGGATCTGGCGCTGGTGCTGGTGAGCGCCAACGAGGGCGTGACGCGACAGACTCGGCGGCACATCGCGATCGTCGGCATGCTCGGCATCAAAGATGTCGTCCTCGTCGTCAACAAGATGGACCGCGCCGGATGGCGCGAGGATACATTCCATGCGCTCCAAGCCGAGTTTCGCGAGATTGCGGCCGACTCCGGCATCCGCAATGTCGTGACCATTCCGGCCGCAGCGAAGACCGGCGACAATATCGCCGCCCATTCACCACACATGCCCTGGTATCGCGGCGCGACGTTGCTCCATTATCTGGAACACGTCGTGCCTGCACGCACCGGCGCGGCCGGCCCGCTGCGCATGCCCATTCAACTGGTCAACCGCCCCGACGCGCAATTCCGCGGCTATAGCGGTCTGATCACGAGCGGTGCTGTCGAAGTCGGCATGCCGGTGAAACTTTTTTCGTCCGGCGTCAGCTCTCGCATCGCGCGAATCGTCACCTACGATGGCGATCTCGTCCGCGCCGAAGCCGGGCAATCGGTGACGCTGACCTTGGCGGACCAGATCGACGCCTCGCGCGGCGACATGATTGCGGATGCCGATCGAACGCCGGCTGTAACCGAACGAATCGGCGCGCGCGTATTCTGGATGGGCGAACGGCCGTTGCAGCCGGGACAGAAATACCTTGCCAAGCTCGGCACGCGCACCGTGACCGCGACCGCGGGTCCGGATTTGATGGTCACCGACCTCGATCGACGGCGCACGATTGACGCTCCATCAATCGCGCAAAACGCGATCGGCACGTGTTCACTCGACTTCGATCGCCCGGTTGCCGTCGACCGCTACGCCGAATGCAGGGACACGGGCAGCTTCATCCTGATCGACCCCGAAAGCTTCGATACCGTCGCCATGGGCTGCATCGAGCAGATTCACGAGCCGCCGCGCCGCCGCTGGACGCTACGCGGAAAATCGAAGACCACGAAGGCCCCCGCGAAAAAGCGCACGCGCTGGACCGAGACTCACGCGCGCTCGCTCGCGAAAGCGGTGAGCTGGCGCGCAACTGGCAGTCTCGATACGTTCATTGTGGCGTTCGTGATCACCCGCAGCCCGAAAATCGCCGTGTCGGTCGCCCTCACGGAAATCATCACCAAAATTCTAATCTATTATTTTCACGAACGAGCCTGGGCGCTCGTGCCCTGGGGAAAGCGCGGAGCATCCAAAGAGGCGCGGCTGATCGCCTCAGCGACTGATGCCTGATCGCATTAGTTCGCCAGGTGCTGGCGCACCGCGGCAACGATGCGATCCTGGACCGGCGGTTCCAGGTAGGCGTGCATCGGCAGACTGATGACTTCGTCGGCCAGCCGCTCGCTGATGGGAGCGCCGCCATCCGCAATGGGATAGCGGGCGTAAGCCTCCTGCCGATGCAGCGGCTTGCGGTAATAGATCGCGGTCGGAATGCCCTGCGCCTTTAGCGCAGTCGCCAGGCCGTCGCGCTGGCCGGGCGCGAGCCGGATCGTGTACTGCGCCCATATCGACGTCGATTCGTTGCCAACCCGCGGCACGGTCGCGACATCGGCAAGCGCTTCCGAATAGCGCGCGGCCACGCGATTGCGGGCCGCGATTTCTTCCGGGAATATCTTGAGCTTTTCGATCAGCACCGCGGCCTGGATCGAATCGAGCCGCCCGGTGATGCCGATGCGCGCAGCGTCGTACTTATCGACGGCGCCCTCGCCGTGGACGCGCAGACTCCTGATCCGCGCCGCCAACGCGTCGTCATCGGTGAAGACGGCGCCGCCGTCGCCATAGCAGCCAAGCGGCTTGGCCGGGAAAAAGCTCGTCGCGGTCGCGGCCGCAAGTGCGCCGAGTTTTCTGCCGCGATAAGTCGCACCGAATGCCTGCGCCGCGTCGTCAAGGACGAGCAGGCCGTCCTCGGCTGAAATGGCGGCGATTGCGTCATGATCTGCGGGCAGACCGAACAAATCGACCGGGATCACAGCACGCGGCTTGAGCCCCAGTCGTTTCGCGGCAGCGATGGCGCTCCGCAAACTCTCGGGATCGAGATTGAAGGTCTCGGCCTCGACATCGGCCATGACCGGCGTCGCGCCAAGCAGCGCCACCATCTCGGCCGTGGCACAGAAAGTGAAAGTAGGGCAGATCACCGCGTCGCCCGGGCCGATGCCCCAGGCCATCAGCACGAGGAGCAGTGCGTCGGTACCGCTGGAACAGCCGATAACGTGCCGCGCGCCGCAGAATGCCGCGAGGTCCACCTCAAGTGCGCGGACTTCGGGGCCCTGAATGAACTGGCAGTGCTCCAGAACGCGGGCGACCGCATCGTCGATGGCACGGCCGAGCCTGCGCCGCTGCGCCGCGACGTCGATAAAGGGAATTGAGCTCATAATCTAGCCGACAACCCGGCGCGGCCCCTTGCGCTGCGGCTCGGCGGCCTGCGGAGCGCGTGCTTCGAGGCAGCGAATGGCGATCTCAAGACTCGCGACTGCTTCCTCGCCGGTAACCGCCGGGGGCTCACCGCTGCGGATCGCATGGACAAAGGCTCCCAATTCGGCGCGCAGCGGTTCTGCGTAGCCGACCGACAGATGCCGCATCGAATAGCTGCCGTCCGGCTGAAAGCCAAAACATTCCGTCACCTGCAGCGTCAACAGATCGGCGATCAGATATTTGTCGCGTGTCGCGATATGAATGTTGCGCGCCTTGAACGGCGTCAGCCAGTTGGTGTTGATGTGCGCAAGCACGCCGGAGGCGGTGCGGAACTGAAGGAGCGCAATGTCCTCGCGCTCGGCGACCGCACTCGACATTTGCGGCTGGATTTCGACGATCTCCGATTCGGTAAACCAGCGAATGAGATCGATGTCGTGCACACCCAGGTCAATGACGACGCCGACGTTCGACATGCGCGGCGGGAACGGTCCGACCCGCGTGATGGCGATCGAGAGAATGTCCTGGTCCTTGATTGCCCGCTTGACGGACTCAACGGCCGGGTTGAAGCGCTCGACGTGCCCGACCATGAGCGTCACGCCGGCGCGGCGGGCGGCCGCAACGATGGTCCGTCCTTCAGCCACGGTCGAGGCAATTGGCTTCTCGACCAGAAGGTGCACGCCGCGGGCGATGCATTTAAGAGCAATGTCGTGGTGAAGGTGGGTAGGCGCCGCAATGGTCACACCGTCGACGCCGCTGGCAAGCAGGGCATCGACATCGTCGAAGCCGGCACAGCCGAGCGTTCCGGCGACGAAATCCCGCCGTTTGCGATCAGGATCGGCAACGCCCACCAGTTCGACGCCAGGAATATCCGAAAGGACCCGCGCATGGTTTGAGCCCATGACGCCGACGCCCACTACACCGATCCGAACCGTGCCGTTCCCCGTCACTTTAAGACCTCACCCAAGCGCCGCAGGAGACCTCCTGCGCAGCCGCTAACCCCAACGCCTCACCTAGCACGACCCGGCGCGGCTGGCGACCGGCATGGCACGGAACTCGAACACATTTTGCTTCCAAGACTTACGTTCGGGGGCCGCGACCGGCGGCCGCACATGACCCTGCGGCGGTCCGCCCGAGAGGTGCTTGGCAGCCTCCATGACCGACCGCCATAGGATACGCTGCTTTTGCGTCTACGGCATCCCGCGCCCGCACCCGCCTGCCGCTCAGCGCCTGTGATAGTCGTCCTCGAACCGGACGATATCATCCTCGCCGAGATAGGAGCCGGTCTGGACTTCGATCAGTTCGAGGTCGATCTTGCCCGGATTTTCCAGGCGATGGCGCGCGCCGCTTGGCACATAGATCGATTCGTTCTCGTGAAGAATCTTGACAGTGTCGTCGATCGTCACCCGGGCAGTGCCGCGAACCACCACCCAGTGCTCGGCGCGGTGATGATGCATTTGCAACGACAGCCGCCCGCCCTGCTTGACCACGATGCGTTTAACCTGGAAGCGCTCGCCCTGATCGAGCGACTGATAGGAACCCCAGGGGCGGTGCACTTTCAGGTGGTCTTCGGTTACCGCGGGGGCGACGTCCTTGAGTTTTCGCACCACGCGCCGCAGGCCGTCGCCGTCCTCGCGCCGCGCGACCAAAATCGCATCGGCGGTCGTGACCACGACGACGTTCTGCAAGCCATAAAGCGCAACGAGCTGCTTGTCGGAGGCGACATAACAGCCGCTGGCATCGACGAACAGTGCCGAACCCTGCGCGGCGTTGTCGGCTGCGTCACGCGCGGACAGCTCCCAGACTGCCTGCCAGGAGCCGACGTCGGACCATCCGTAAGAAACCGGCAATACCGCCAAGTGTTTGGTGCGCTCCATCACCGCGTAATCGATCGATTTCGCCGTGGCACGCCCAAATGCCGCCGCATCGAGAGTTACAAAATCCAGGTCGTTCCCAGCATTCTCGACGGCGCTGATTATCGCTACCGCGCTGTCCGGCTCAAACGCGCGGTATTCGTCGAGCAGCAATTCGGCGCGGAACAGAAAGTTGCCGGAATTCCACAAATATCCTTCATCGACATAACGCTGCGCGGTCGCGGCGTCTGGTTTCTCGACGAAGCGCTCGATAGCAAAAATATCGGCGCCGAGCGCGGCGCCGGCGCGGATATAACCGTATTCGGTCGCCGCACGGGTCGGACGCACGCCGAACGTGACGATGCGGTTTTCGGCCGCGGCCTGTGCGGCCGCGGCGCAAACCCTGGCGAAGGCGGCGGCATCGGTGACGACGTGATCGGCGGCCAGCGCGACCACGAGGGCATCCTTGGCGCGGCGGCGAGCGAATTCGCTCCCAGCGACGATGGCCGGCCCCGAATCACGCCGCATTGGTTCAAGCAGAATATCGGCTTGCGCCCCGATCGCCGCGAGCTGCTCGGCAACGAGAAAACGATACTGGCCGTTAGTGACGACGATTGGACGTCCGAATAATGCCGGATCGGACACCCTGCGGATGGTTTCCTGAAACGTCGAATAGGAACCAAACAGCGGAAGGAACTGCTTGGGCCTGTTCTCGCGAGACGCCGGCCACAGCCGAGTGCCGGCGCCCCCGCACATGATCAAGGGAATGATCGAATTGGCCATCTTGCGTTGCCCTCGCCGGCGCGTCGCGCACGAACTCGACCTTCAGTTTAGCGTAAAATGCTGAATGAATTGCGCCGGCTATCCGGTTGGCGGCAGGCTGCGGGCGGCGCACGGCACCGCGATACCGCGCCGGCTCACTGCGCCTTGATACGCAGAAAGGCGAACCACACCATGCGCAACAGCAGAAGGCCGTGTCGGAATCGCGATATCTGTGTTTCACCGTAGGTCCGGCTGGCATAGCGGATCGGCACCTCGACGATCTTCAAGCTCAGCTTCGAGGCGCCGAAGATCAGGTCGAAGTCACCGAATGGATCGAAATCGCCGAAATAGCTGCGGCCGGCCTTGAGGCGCAGATAGTCGCTCCGGCGCAGCACCTTGGTACCGCATAGCGTATCGGTAAACCGCTGCCCGAGCAGCCAACTAAAGGCCTGGGAGAACATCTTGTTGGCGATCAGATTGAGGAAACGCATGGCTTGATCCTCGAGCGGATAAACCAGCCGCGTACCGTTGACGAACTCGCCCTTGCCAGACTCAATCGCCTGCCAGAATTTCGGCAATTGTTCGGGCGGCACGGTGAGGTCGGCGTCGAGAATCATCAGCACGTCGCCTTTGGCGATGTCGAAACCGGTATAGACCGCGTCAGCCTTGCCCTTGCCGGGCTGATGCAGCGCCTTGATGTCGAGCTGCGGGTTGGCTTTGACCACGCGCTCGATCTCGCTCCACGTGTCGTCGCTCGAATGTCCCTCGACGAAGATGATTTCGAGCGCGTCGGCAAAATGCGGCATGCGGCGAATCGCCGGTTCGATGTTGCCGCGTTCGTTGCGCGCCGGAATGACGACGGTTGCGCTGCGCGGCGGCGGTTTGAGGTGCCGCAGCGAACGACAGACCGTGTAATGGCGCAGGCAGAGCAAGTTGAAGAGTGGCAGCGGCGCGATGAAACGATTGATCAGCCGCCCCAATCCCAACAGCCGCAGCGGCGACAGCAGGCGGCGTTCGCTTTTCACCGCTTCAAAATCGGCGAGCGCCGCAAGCGCGTGTACATCGGCAAGAGCGAGCACGTTCTGCGGCGGCTGCGGCATTTTGAGCCGTACCCACTCAGCCAGCTTCAGCAGCGGATGCCAGAAATGCGAAAAGTAGCCGACGATGAGCCGCGTCTCACGGGTACACAGGCCATGCAGATTCTCGAACATGAGCTGACAATCGTCGAGCGAACCGAGCGTGTCGACGATGATGATAAAGTCGAAGGGACCGGGCAGAGATCGCACGAATTCGACGGACTCGATGTCGCCGCTCTGAAACTGAAGTTGGGGATATGCTCGTCGCGCCTGCTCAATGGCGTCACCGCTCAGATCGACGCCGACGCCGAACGACGGCTTGAGCGCCGCCAACAGTTCGCCCGTGGAACAACCGAGTTCAAGGACACGGGCGCCCTCCGGAATTAAGAACTTCAGAAAGTGCATATCTTCGTTATGGAAGAATGCGGCGCGCTGTCGCCACTTGGCGCGTTCGGCCGCACTGGCATTGGCGTGACGGCGGACTTCTTCCTTATGCACGGACGGCGTGGCCGACTGAACTGCGTTACTCATTTGCCATGCCTTGGGCCTGGTCCATGCCGTCAACGGAACCGGGTGGTTCGCCGGTCATGTCGATCACACACGGCCGCCGATCGCAACATCCCTTTATGGCACTCAAGGGGCGCACCGCCCGCAGTCCGCCACGGCCGCAATGGCGGCAGCGGAACTTGCGGCAATCTCTACGATGAAGCGAGAATTCGCGAGCGCCAAGGCCGTTTGCTGCTCACGCTCGTCGGCGGCAACCAACGTGCCGCCACACAAACCCGCAGCTGCACCTGCGGCCAAATCATGCGCCCTGTCGCCGACAATCCAGGAACGCGCCAAGTCGAGATTCATGCCACGAGCGGCCGCCAATAGCATGCCGGGATTGGGCTTGCGCCAGGGATGATTGCCGACTTGCAATGGACCCCTGCCGTCACCGTGATAGGCACAGGCTAGCACCGCATCGAGGTGTGCCCCGGCCGCCGCCAAGTGCGCGGCCACTTCGGCCTGCACGGCATGGAAGCCATCCCAATCGTAAAGACTGCGCGCAATTCCGGACTGATTTGTCACCACCACGACAGGCACCTCAAGCGCGTTGCAACGCCCAATCGCCGCCGCGACACCCTCCAGCATCCGCAGGTCTTCGGCTCGGCCGACATAACCGGTGTCGGCGATAATGACGCCGTCGCGGTCCAAAAACAGTGCCGGCCGCGATGTCCGCCCCGCTGGCGCCAGTTCGCACCATAAGCCGATGTCGCCATCCATCACGCACTTCCAAATTTCTCAACAGCGAGCGATATTCAAACAACCAAATAGATCCGCGCTCGGCAACAAGGCAAACAACAGCACCATTCCCCGCCCGCGGTGCCACGCGACTTTGCCGACCCGGTCATCAGTCCCGCGCCGCGCCAGTACCGCCGAACAGATTGCGTTCGACCAATCCACAGATCGCGTGAGCCGCAACAATATGGATTTGTTGAATGAGCGGCGTTTCATTTGCGGGCGCGGCGAGATAGTGGTCGCAGAAAGCCTTCATGTCACGTTCGCCCGCGCCGCTGAAGCCGATGGTTGTGACACCGATGGCCCGCGCCGCCTGCAGCGCCGCGATGATGTTCGCAGAACGGCCAGACGTCGAGATCGCGATGAACACGTCGCCTCGGCGGCCGAGTCCGCGCACTTGACGCTCAAACGCGCGCTCGAAACCATAGTCGTTACCAATCGCGGTGAGCACCGAGGAATCGGTCGTCAGCGCGATCGCGGGCAGCGGATTGCGGTCGAAATTGAGCCGCGACAGAAATTCGCCGGCGATGTGCTGGGCGTCGGCGGCGCTGCCGCCGTTGCCGGCGATCAGGAGCTTGCCGCCATCGCGGAAGCTCTTGGTAATTGCATCCGCGATCGCATGGATCGCGCCGCGCAACGCCATGTCGTCCGCCGCGCGTTCCAGCGTCTCACAGGATCGGCGGAAATGCGCCGCGACCATGTCATCGGGTTCGCGCATGAGGCGATTCGCTCTCGTGGATTGCTGCCAGTATAGATGACATGGTTCCCCGATGCGAACAGGTGCCCGGAAGCGGCGGCAATCGTTCGGCGTCGGACGTGGGAGCCTAGAATTGCCCCCCAGCCGCGAGAGAGTCGGGGCCCAATGTGCGCAGGCTCAGCTGGAGATTGAAGCCAGTGTTCTGCACGGGGGTCGCGGTACCGTTATAGGCGTAGCCGGTAAAATAGTTAAGAGCGAACATCAGGCAATCATCGACGTAGCCGAGTCCAACCCGCGTTTGATTGAACTGGTGAACGACCAGGTCGTAGCTCGCGGACCCGAGCACGACCCAGTTGGTCGTGAGCTTGTAGGTGGCCCCAGTGAGGAAACCCTCGCGCCGGTTCAAGAAGCCAAGGTCAGGCTGCGCCGCGTAGTCTCCGTAAAGCAGATACACGCCCCAGCGGTCGAAATTGGCGCGCGTTTCCAGTTCGAGCCGCTGCACCGCGAACGTGGCTTCATCGAAACGCGCGCGAGCGAGAAACATGTAGGTGGAGTTCGGCTGGTAGGAAACGCGCGCGACATAGTCGGAAATATTGTTGCTGAGGCCGCTGTCGAGACCGGTGTTGGTGATATCTCCGACGCTGTACGAATTCAGGCCATAGAGCTGATAAGACTGCCCGAACAGCGCATTCAGCGAACCGGCATCGTTGAACTGAGCGGTGTATTGCATACCGGCATTGAGCCGGCCGCCGCCCTCGACGCGATCCCAACCAGAGAACTTGTTGACCGAGAACAAGTTCGTATCGTCGAAATTCAGACTCTGCGCGTCCTCGTTGGGAAACTGCCCGATGCTGCTCTCGTTTGGACGCAAGATGAGCTGGGCGATCGGTTCGATGGTCTGCGTGCCCCACGGCTCGACGTCGATCAGCGGGTAGCGGTATTCGAGGCCCGCGACCGGCATGATGCGGGAAAGCTCGTGTTCGCCCGGCGCAATATAGTTCGCTACGCCCGGCTGGTTGTCGACATTGAGCGAGGCCACATCACCGCGCAATTGGAAAAACGGCGTGAACATCTGACCGTCGCCGGTGATTATGGTGCGCTTCCAATCGACCTCGGCGGAGGCCCGCGAATAGTCTCCCGGAATGCCGCGCAGCAGGCAGTTAGACTTGGTGAGAAGCGCAGGGTCCGCGGTCTCCGCCATGCCATTGGCGCAGATGCCTTGCGCAATCGCCGCCGTGCTGATCGGATCGTAACTCGCCTCCTGACGGCTCAGGCTCGTGATATTCATTTTGTAGCTTAGCTCGCCCCCCATGACCTGTTCGGGCAGAGTCTTGGAATAATCGAGAACCGGCGCGATGATCGGCAGCTGCTTTTGCTGATCAAGCTCCGAATAGCCCGTGTAGTAGATCGAACGGATATCGAAATAGCTGCGCTCGCCGCGGCCCGCCAGGTAAAGCTGGGAAACCCCCTCGCCGGACTCGCTGGTGCTGGTGTGGAAGGGATCGAGATTCGAGCCGCCATACTGGCCCAAAGAATAATCGCTTACGACGGTCGGATCCGTTACCAGCACACCGGTCCAGCCCCACACCCACTGCGGAGTGATGTCGAACTGACCGGCGGTCGATGCGATGCCGCGAAAAGTTTTCGTCGCTTCGGGCGAATTCGCGCCATAGACGGAAGAAAAGTACCCCGGATCCTGCTGGAAAATTCCCGAGGCGTTGATCGAATAAGAGCCGTTGATGAGCCTTTGCCCCCACTGCGCACTGAGCAACAAGCCCTGCTTCGTCGTGTACTTTGGATAAAGCGTCAGGTCGTAGTCGGGCGCCAGATTGAAATAATATGGCGTCGTAACGGCGTATCCGTATGCGGTACCGTAGCCGAGCGTCGGATAAAGGAAACCGCTCTTGCGTTTCACCGTCGTGTCCGGGGTCGACATGAACGGGAAATACGCCACCGGCAATCCAAATAAATCGACGGTCGCATCCTCGAAATAGATCATCTTCTCGCTGTCGGAGTGAATGATGCGTGCCGCCTTGACCTGCCACTCGGGCGGCTTGGTGGGGTTGTCTTTGCACGGCTCGCAAGCGGTGTAGACGCCGTTTTGCAGCACCGTGTAATTGCCCTGCGCGCGATCGGCGCGCTCCGCGGCATAACGCGTGTCGTCGGGCGCTTCGAGACGCAGCGAGTCGACGAACCCATCGCGATAGTCGTCGGTCAGATTGATGACTTGCCCGTAGGTGATGCGACCGCTCGCCTCGGTCAGCCGGGCATTGCCTTCGGCGCGCAGCCGTTTGGTTTTCTGGTCGTAGACGACCTTGTCGGCTTCGATCGTCGCGCCGCCGTAATAGATCTGCACGCGCCCGACGGCGGCGACAGTATCGTTCGAATAGTCGTATTTGATCTCGTCGGCCTGAACGAGCATCGGGGAATTGGCCGGCACCGGCGGGGAAACCGGCGGCTTGGTCCGATTAGGAAAATGCAGTTCGTTCGGGTTGCTCACCGGGCCCAAAGGGGTCTGGGCCGACGCCGAGGAAACGGCGAATCCGAGCGCGATTACTCCGGCGACAAGCGCAAGAGCACCGTAGCGCATTCGCCACCGCGGCCGACGGGACTCCCCGAAGTCCGTCACTAAACGTGCTCCCCAGCAAAATACCCCGTCGGCGCCGCCCGGCTTACCCGATCAGCGCCGCAGAAACGTCCGAAGAGGCTACATCCCCTGGGCCAAGTGGTGGCGTCAAATGATGGCTTTGCCAAGGCAAAGGCCTTTGAAAACAAACAGGAATTAGTTCTTGAACATGAACAAGAATTGGTAAAAGATGCTGGGTCGGATCGTCGGGGGCCGCCAAAACTGGGCACACCATCCCGTCAGGAGAACCTAAAGGTCTGGTTGCACGTATTACGTGCCCGCTACGAAGTACGATGCCAAACGGTTGCGGATATTATCCGCAATCATCGAGACGGCACGGTCTTCGGCATTGAGCCATGCGCGCTGCTGGGCAAACCGCTGCGCGGAACCCGGAATATCGAAGGAAGCCCGCCCAAACGTCGAAGAGTTGAGGACGACCTTGCCGGTCGCGATCTCGGTCAGGGTGAATGACACGTTAACCGCCGACATCTGGGTGTCAGGCCGGCCGCTGGCGACATCGACAATGACGGTCTGGATGCCGCTGTTTATGCCGCTAACCTGCAGCCGGTATAGGGGTGCCCCAGGCGCCGCCCCATTGTTGAATTCCGACATCAAGTCGTTGCGCAACTCAACCGCGAGCCGGGATTCCGGGTGTCCATTGGGCGCCGGTATCTGCGCCACGTCGACCGCGGCAAGCTTGTCGCGAACCGAGTTGCCCGCCCCTAGCGGCTGATTGCCATAGACCGGCTGAAAGCACGCCGCGGTCAGCGCCCCCAAGCCGAGGACGAAGGCGACCCGGAAGAGTTGCTTTGGAATACCGATTCCCTCACCCCGGCGCATCGGCACCGATCCCCCCGCGCACACTCGGGTAACGCAGAAATCTTAACACCTATACATACCTTGCGACCTATCATGCAAGGTGGCGGCCGCCGGGCGAAGTCAATTGGGATGCACGAGGCTGCCGGTATCTGTGTCTTATTTCTGCGCCTAATCAGCGTGAGAAGACGGGACGATGACGGCGACAACGTGGCGGCATAGCCGCGCCTTGGCCAGTGCCGGCCTGCAGCTCGCGATCTTGATGAGTGCGGCCCTTGCGCTGGCACAATGCAGCGCCGTGCCGCTCGCAAGCGCCACACAGCCCCCTCCTCCGGCTAACTACGGTGCGTTGGTGGCCACTACTCTGAGAGGAATTAAGGGCTTCGCCGGGTTCAGCGATTTCCAGATTTCCGGTCTGCGCTGGGCTCATTCGGCGAGCGGATGGAACTGGCTCGCCTGCGTGCGCTTCGCCGACCGTGGCCGGCAGCATTTCTACACGCTGTTTCTCGATGCTGGCGGCGTAATATCCTCGCGTTACGACGTCCGCACGGATCAATGCGCGGCGCAACAATATGCGCCGCTCGATCTGGCGACCGGCGCGATTGCGGCGCCCTTGATGACCCAGCCGCAAACTGGCGGCGCAGCGCCGCCGCCGTCCTTTACGCTGCAACAGCCGATTTATTAGCTGTCCACGGCGAGCCGCACGCCTCAGCGCCGCTTGCGAGCGCGGCCCGACTGCTTGCGCGGCGCGGCGCGGAAAATTCTGCCCGCCACCGCCTCGAGCTTTTTGAGGAGCTTTGGATCGCGCGCTTCGGGGGCGGTAATCAGCGCATTGTCGAGCGCCCGGTCGGAACCGATCGGACATGGTTCGTGCTCACGCGGAAAATCGCGGGCGAGCCGCGCGACCAGGCGCTTGGCTTTCTCCGCATTGGCGAGCAGCACCTTGATGATGTCCTGCACCGTGACGGCGTCGTGATCGGGATGCCAGCAATCGAAGTCGGTCACCATGGCGACGGTGGCGTAGCAAATCTCCGCTTCACGCGCGAGCTTGGCCTCCGGCATGTTGGTCATGCCGATCACGGCGTAACCGAGATTCTTGTAAGTCAGGCTTTCGGCGAGGCTCGAAAACTGCGGCCCCTCGATGCACACGTAAGTGCCATCGCGCGCCACCCCGATCTCTTCGGCCATCGCCGCCTCACCGAGATGGATGCGCAACCGTGGCGAAACCGGATGCGCCATCGACACGTGTGCGACGCAGCCTTTGCCAAAAAACGAACTTTCGCGCTTGTGGGTGCGGTCGACGAACTGATCGATCAGTACGAAGGTGCCCGGCGGCAAATCCTCCCGGAACGAGCCGCACGCCGACAGCGAAATCAGATCGGTCACGCCCGCGCGTTTGAGCACGTCGATATTGGCGCGGTAATTGATGTCGGACGGCGAAAGCCGATGCCCCTTGTCGTGGCGCGGCAGAAACACCACCGGCAAGCCCGCCATTTCGCCGATGCGCAACGCGGCCGACGGCTCGCCCCACGGGCTGGCAATTTTCTTGGTGCGGA
>DASZWK010000227.1:0-15294 GCA_035546235.1 Xanthobacteraceae bacterium
GGCCCAGAACACGATCCAGTAGCCCCGCGTCACGAGCATTGCGACGACGCATAGCGTCGCCAGCAATCCTGTCGATGCGTACGACCAGGGCTGCTTCACCAATCGCTCGGCCAGCGGCAGCATGAGAAACGATGCCGGCAGCTGACCGACGTTGATGGCGGTGAGCGCGCTGCTGACGAGATCGGGGCGCCCCGCTGCTATCATCAGATCGGGCAGGAAGGCGTTGGTGACGAAATAAGTGGCGTTGACGCTGCCAAGGATCAGGCCAAGCCGCCAGATCAGTGGATCGTGCCAGTCCGGCCACCAGCGTCGCTGCGGAATGGATTGGTGCGCGCGGGCCATGCCGCTCGCACCGGGCCTTCGCGCGCCCAGCTTGACGAGCAGCATGACGGCCAAAACTGGCACCGACCATACGACGAAATCCAACCGCCAGCTTTGATGCACGAGCGGCAGGACGAGCGGAATGGTGAGACCGACGGGTATGACCTCGCCCATCAGAAGCCCATTCGTGTAGACGGAGGTGGCGAGCCCAATGCGCTGCGGAAACCAGGCGCGCACCAGCGGCGGCATGACGGTCTGCACAATTGAGATGCCGGCGCCCATGACGATGGTTGCGATAAATAGCGACGCCGTGCTGGCGAACGCGCCGCGCGCCGCGGAACCGGCGGCGGAAAGCAGCAGACCCGTGAGCAGCGCCGGCAGCATGCCACATCGCGCGATGAGCAGCGCACCCGGCACGGCCGCAATCG
This sequence comes from Xanthobacteraceae bacterium, assembly GCA_035546235.1. GTDB lineage: Bacteria > Pseudomonadota > Alphaproteobacteria > Rhizobiales > Xanthobacteraceae > BOG-931. The sequence goes on from DASZWK010000227.1 coordinate 750, forward strand.
CAAACAGCATCGGCGGCAGGCTGGAGAGCCAGCCGATGCCGGTTTCCGACAGATGCAGATCTGCGTGCAAGAGCGGCACCACCGGCGGTACCGCCAAAACGGTGATCCGCAGACAGGCACCGACGAGCCAGAACAGGAGGAGCACGGTTACGGACCGGCCGGCGGATTCGGCGGACATGATCGTTTGGGCCTACGCGGCGACAGCGGTCGCGCACTTCATTTCGATTCGCGCGGCAGCTTACATGATGGTCGGAGCGAAAGCTGCGTCGAGGGTCAGACGCGCACCCGCGCGAACGAGGACGTTCGCCACGCGAACGCTCGGCTTTCAAGGCGCGCGAAGACGCCGTATTCGAGCACGAGCATCAGCATTACGAACATCATGATCCAGGCCAAGGTCTGAGCGATGTCGAACTGCTGAAACCAGAAGAAAAACATATACCCGATGCCGAATTTGAGTCCGAAAGTTTCGGCGAGCGCCACGATCTTCCAGGTCTGGCCGAATCCGTAGCGGAACGCGGAAAAAATATACGGCATCAACTGCGGCAGGTAGACGTTGCGCACGAGCAGCAAGCGGCCCGCCTTGAACGTCACCGCCATTTCGATCAGCGATTTGTCCATCGCGCGGGTGCCCTCGTACATGTTCACGGCGACGAAGGGCGTGACCACCGCCATGACTGCAACGAGCGCGCCGGCCTCGCTGTAGCCAAACCACATGATGGCGACGAAAACCATGAGGATGGTCGGCGTCGTCAGCATCAAAGGAATGAGGGCGAGCAGCGAGCGCTCGAACAGCCGGTTCAAACCCATCGCCAGGCCGATGCCGATGCCGGCGATCATGGACGCGGCGAAGGCGACAAAGATTCGAGCGAGCGTGATACCGATGTCGTAATAGGCCGACTCCCCTTCCGGGCCCGCCGTATGCAGATCTTTGAGAATCGTTTGAGCGATAACGAGCGGCGTCGGCAGAATTTCGGGATCGTGCATCGCCGCGGCGCCCGCCCACCACAGCAGGATGAGCACCGCAATCGAGGCTGCGCGCAGGCCTATGCTGGCTAGGCTGGACGCCATTTAGGCACTGGGCTCCACCACGCTGAAGAATTCGCGCACCAGCGTCTTTTCCAGATCGAACAGTGCCGGCTCGTCGAGCTTGCGCGGTCTCGCGACGTCGATCGTCACGCGTTTGAAGATGCGCGCCGGCTTGGTGCTCATCATGTAGATGTTGTCGGACAGGAACACGGCTTCCGACAGGTCGTGCGTTACGAACAGGATCGTCGGCTTGGCGCGGGCTAGAATCTCCATGAGATCGAAGCGGAGCTTTCTCGCCGTGATGGCATCGAGATGGCTGAAAGGCTCATCCATCAGGAGAATGTCCGGTTCGATGGCGAGCGCGCGGGCGATCGCGACGCGCTGCTGCATGCCGCCCGACAGATTGAGCGGATAGTTGCGCTCCTGCCCGGCCAGCCCGACCATGTCGAGATTCTTCGCCACCAGCTCGCGCCAGCGCGACCGCGGTACGCCCTGCGCCTGAAGCACGAACTGAATATTGCCCTCGACGGTCAGCCAGTTGAGCAGCCGTGGGCTCTGAAACACATAGGCGACGCGGGGTTCGGCGGCCACCCGGCCGGCCTTCGGATGAATGGCGACCGTGCCCGCATCATAGGATTCGATCCCGGCGATGACGTTCAGCAGCGTCGACTTTCCACAGCCCGACGGGCCGACCAGGCTGACAAATTTGCCCTCGTCGACCGTCAGGCTGATGTCCTGGAGAACGACGAACGCCTGTTTGGTGCCCGGCGCCGGAAATCTTTTCGTCAGACGGTCGATGGTGATGGCCGAGGCCCCAGCGGAACGTTGGCTCATGCGCTCCCCCGATATGACGGCCTCGTCGCGTTGAACGTTACGCGTGCGGTACGCAGACATCTTCCAGACCTGTCTTTCTCAGTGGGCCGATCGAGACCGATGCGCACCGATGGGCATCGGACGTCGCACTCCTCACGCCGCAACTTGCGGCCGCCAGGCAAAGGTGCGCCGCGCCCAGGTGCGAAACACCAGAAGATCGATCAACACCATGATGACCATGAAGCTCACGCCCCACGCCAGCATCATGTCGACGCGGGTCTCTTGAAACCAATTGACCAGTTTCTGACCGACGCCACTGCTGGCACCGAACGCCTCGGCGACGAGCGCGATTTTCCATGACAGCGACAGCGCGATCCGCAGCGACGAAAACACGTACGGCATGAGCTGCGGCACCAGTACCTGGCGCAATATCAGCACCCGGTGCGCCTTGTAGACGCGGCCCATCTCGACCAGATCCTTCTCGATCGCCTTGGTGCCGGCCCAGATATTGAGCGCCACAAAGGGAAACACGATCAGCACGATGGTGATGATTGCAGCGGCCTGCGACAGCCCGAACCACAACACGGTGAGGAACGCCCAGCAGACCGCGGGAAACGTCAGCAGCACCATGATCCAGCCGTCGAAGAAGATCTCGATGCCACGCCGCAGGCCCATCGCCAGACCAAGCACCGTGCCAATCAGCATCGAAGCGGCGAAGCCTTCGAAGATCCGCGCCAGCGTCTCGCCGACGATCACATAAGTACCGGGCTCGCTGTAGAGCGTGACGATGCGCTCCACCAAAACCGCCGGTCCCGGAAAGAACACCGGCAGAAACAACAACGAGATCGCCTGCCAGACGGCGAGGCAAACCGCAAACGTCAGCACTCCCGGCAACACGCGCTCGAGCGGCGCCGGCACACGTCGCCGCTCGGCGCGTTTTGCCCTCATTCGGCCGGACGTTCAGCTTTGCACGAACAGTGCATATTTGTCCTCCGGCGGCACCTTGGGTATGATGCCGGTACGCTGCGCGAGTTCGAGGAACTGCCATTGCGCATCGACCGCTTTGCGGTCCCAGCGGGTCATGAACATGTTTTTGTGCTGCAACCAGTCTTTATACTCGGCGACGTCCTCTGGCTTGGTCACGCCGGCCAGCGTCCCGTGGCTCTTCACGGCGGCCTCGAGATTTTCCGGCTTCTCGAGCCACTCGAACGATGCGGCGACCGCGGCGGCGAAGTTTTTCGCCCGCGCCTGATCCTCGTCGACCCAACTTTTCCACGCCACAAGCGGCGCCGCCCACACGATCGGAAAGCCGGTCTTTTTGACCCAGAAATCGTTCGGCGAGAACAGCACGCGGAATTTGTCTTTCTGCGCTTCCGCCGCGAGGTTGAGCGAGCTGATATTGATCATCGCATCGAGATCGCCGCGCTCGAGCAGCTTGGTCAGCGCCGGGCCGGCGACCTGCTGCAGCTTGGTGTCTTTCATGACGTCGAGCTTGAAAGCATCGATCATCGCCGCCCGCGCCGCCTTGAACGAACCGGCGCCAGTGGAAAAGGCGCCGAATTTCTTGCCCCGCAAGTCGGCCGGGGTCTTGATCGGGGATTGCTTGAGAACAAGGACATCTTGCACCACCGTCAATCCGCCGCCGATAATCGCCCAGTCGACGCCCTCGTCGATCTTCAGGATGGCGTCCATGCCCGAATAGGTCGTTGTCATACATTGTTTGCTCGGCAGACCGGCAAGGAAGCCGGCGAACGGCCGCGGATCGATGTCGAGGTCGATGCCGTGTTTTTCAAACACGCCCGCGTCCTTGCCGCCGAGATAGTTCAGGCAGAACACGCTGCTCTGCGGGATGACGATTTTGACTTTCTGCAGCGCGGGCGCGGCGCGCGCAGGCCTGCGAATACCGATCGCAGCGGCGGTTAACGCGCCGGCGCCGCCGAGCAATAATGAGCGTCTGGTCGATGCCTTTGGCATCAGCACGCGCGATGTCATGCGCGATTTCATGGCTTCCTCCCGGATTTTTCTTGTTGAGGGCCACTATTGAAAGCGGCGCCCGGAAGGTAAACGCCGCACAATCACGCAGTTTGTGCGTGATATCGTCGCGTTGTGCGGATCGCTGCCGTGCTGTGGCCAAAAGCCGATCCGGACACCCCGGTCCGGCGCGGCAGAAACTTCGATGTTGCGAGGTCTCTTGGCGTTAAGCCGCGGCGATACCTGCTTCGCAGCTTTCGGAACGCGCAAGGGTAAGGCAACAGCGAACGCCGTCGGCCGGGAAGTCCAGGCGAACTTCACCGTCGAAATCGCGTGATAAGCCGTCCTTGAGCAGCCGGCTGCCGAAACCTCGGCGCGTCGGGGGAACGACCGTCGGGCCGCCACTCTCCCGCCAATGCAGCACGAACTGTTCCTTCTGCGCCTGCCATAGAATCTCGACCCGGCCGGCAGTTCGAGAGAGCGCACCGTACTTCGCCGCATTCGTGGCCAGCTCATGCAGGGCCAACGAAAGAGCCATCGCCTGTTTCGGCGTCACTTGCACCGAAGGGCCGTCGACGGTGATATTGCCGTCGGTCGCGAATGGAGCCATCGCGCGCGCGACTATCTCTTTAAGATCGGCGCCCAACCATCTGCGATCCGTAAGCAGTTCGTGAGCTCCGGCGAGAGCGGCAATGCGCGCGTCGACGGCCTTGCGCGCGGCATCAATGTCCGTGGTCCCGCGAAGGCTCTGCAGCACGATCGATTGCACGGTGGCCAACGTATTCCTGACTCGATGATTCATCTCGTTGCCGAGCAGCCACTCCAATTGTTCGGTCTTCTTGCGCTCGCTAAGATCGCGACTTGCGCCCGTGATAGCGACAGGCTTGCGGGCGGCGCCTTGGCCCTCGAACTCCACCAGGCCCCAGGCACTGAGCCAGCGCCAGGTCCCATCGAACTGTTTGACGCGGTACTCAACTTCGTATCGGCCGTCGCCCTCGGGATCGAGCGCCTTGGCGACATGAGTCCACATGCGGTCCAAATCATCGGGATGGAACTTGGCTTTCACCCCTTCCTCGTCATGCCGGAAGCGCGCCTCGGTCAGACCATAGAGCCGCTGCGCGTTCTCATCGTAGATGCAGATGTTATCCGCCATGCTGTAGCGCCAAGTGCCCATGTTGGAAGCGAGCATGGCAAGATTGAAATTGTGCTGCTGGCGCTCAAGCGTGCGTCGCATCTCGTGCTCGCGTGAGACATCCTGAAAGCAGTTGATGGCTCCGACCACCATCCCCTCGTCATCGCGCAACGGAGCCACATCGAGACGAGCTACCCAGCGCTTCCCATCCGGGTTCTCGACCACGGCCTCGGCGCCGTCGAAGCTTTCGCCGGCAAGCACCGCCCGAGCCATAGGCGTGTGTGCGGGCGGGATGAAGTCGCCTTCCAGGCTCTCGACGCGGTAGCAACCGCAGAACCGCTGCACGGAGTCGAACAGCCGGGGTGCACGGCCCCACAGTTCGATAGCGCGCTGATTGACGCGGACGATCCGGCCGTCAACGTCGCACGCGTATACGCCGATGGGGAGCGCATCGAGAATTGCCTGGTCCAATTCCAGCAACGTTTCGAGAAGCGGCGTCTGAACGGGATTTTCGAGCGGCAAAAGGGACACAGCGACATCCGGGAAGATAAAGGCAAGATTACCGCGCAGATTATCAGACCGTCGGCCTCGGGGCCAGGATCAATCAGGATCAATGATGGCGTAGCGAGCCGGTTCCCAATGAACCGGAGATTCGAATTGGATCGCTGCACGAACGTATTGGGCGAGACGTCAGACGTTTGTTGGATTTCGCGACGCCAAGAGTATCAACCTCGGCCGCCAAAAAGTGAGCATGCCGAGTATTACGGAATTTCCGGCACTTAGACAGAGAGTCATTGGAGCGGGCGAAGGGATTCGAACCCTCGACCCCAACCTTGGCAAGGTTGTGCTCTACCCCTGAGCTACACCCGCATCCGAGAAGGGTATGGCAACCGCCCCAGGGAGGCGGGCCTCCGCAGAGCTATGCCAAAGAGCGCCGGGCTTTGCAACCGCCGCGCCCGGCAATCCTTCCCTTGGGGCATGATCTCGTCCGAAAACCGGATACCACTTTTCGGGATCATGCCCTATGAACCCGCCGATGCCTGCCTCGCCGGACGAGCTATTCGCCTATCTGGATACGCTTGGTATCCTCCACAAGACGGTGACCCATCCGGCGGTGTTCCGGGTCGACGAATCGCGCGACCTGCGCGGCCAGATTCCCGGCGCCCACGCCAAAAACCTGTTCCTGCGCGACAAGAAGGGAGCGGCGTACCTCATCGTGACGCTGGAAGACGCGGCAATCGAGCTCAAATCGCTGCACCGGCTGCTGGGCGCCACCGGCCGCTTCTCGTTCGGCTCGGCCGACCTGATGCGCGAGCTGATCGGCGTCGAGCCCGGCTCGGTAACGCCGTTTGCCGCGATCAACGACAAGGATTTGCGCGTGACCGTGGTGCTTGATGCCGCCATGATGGCGCATGCGGTGCTCAACTTTCACCCCCTCACCAATACCGGTACGACCACGATTGCCCGGGAGGACCTGGTGCGGTTCCTGGAGGCGACCGGCCATCAGCCACGGATCGAGGCGGTATCAGGGGGTACGGGCTAAAACCACGATTGCATTCACCCCGTTTCTTCCCATTTAATCAGGCGATCAGGGGATAACCGGATTGCCGACCCCAAAAACAAGGCACATCAAGGCCCATGTTGCAGCCCGCTGAAGCAGCCGCCACGGCAGATGCGTTGGTCAAGGACACGACCACGCAAACCTTCGTCAAGGACGTTATCGAGGAATCCAAGCGCCAGCCGGTGCTGGTCGATTTCTGGGCGCCGTGGTGCGGCCCGTGCAAGCAGCTCACGCCAGTCCTGGAAAAGGCCGTCAAGGCCGCCAAGGGCAAGGTCAAGCTCGTCAAGATGAATATCGACGAGCATCCGGCGATTCCCGGGCAGATGGGCATTCAATCGATCCCGGCCGTCATCGCCTTCGCCAACGGCCAGCCGGCCGACGGCTTCATGGGCGCGCTGCCGGAAAGCCAGGTGGTGGCGTTCCTGGAGCGGCTGACCAAGGACCGCATCGGCGGCGAGGCGCAGGACCTGCTCAAGTCGGCCGAAGCCGCGCTGGCCGAAGGCGATGCCACTGGTGCCGCCGACCTTTATGCGCAGCTTCTGGCAGAGGATAGCGGCAATGTGCCGGCGCTCGCCGGGCTGGCGCGCTGTTATGTCGGGACCGGCGCGCTCGACCAGGCGCGGCAGACGCTCGACATGGTGCCCGAGAACAAGCGCAACGACGCCGCGGTCGCCGCCGCGCGCGCGGCGCTCGATCTCGCCGAACAGGCCAAGACGGTCGGGCCTCTTTCCGAACTCGAACAGAAGGTCGCCGCCAATCCGCTCGATCATCAAGCGCGGTTTGATCTCGCGCTCGCGCTCAACGGCAATAACCGCCGCATGGAAGCGCTCGAGCACCTGATCGCCATCGTCAAACGCGACCGCAAATGGAATGATGACGGCGCCCGCAAGCAGCTCGTCCAGTTTTTCGACGCCTGGGGCCCGACCGACGAAGCCACCATCGAGGGCCGCAAGCGGCTGTCCTCGATCTTGTTTGCGTGAGCTGATCCCGTCATCCTGAGGCGTCCGCGCGGGGTGGGCCTCGAAGGATGTGGCCGGGTGACGGAACCGGCGGTTCGAGTATCAAACCATGCCGATGAACACCGCCTATCGCGGACCCGAGGCGCTGCCGGACGAGATCCCGGTGTTTCCGCTGCCGGGGGCCCTGCTGCTGCCGCGCGGACAAATGCCACTCAATATCTTCGAGCCGCGCTATCTGGCGATGATCGACGATGCACTCAAGTCCGGACAGCGGCTGATCGGCATGATCCAGCCCGATCCAACGCATCCGGGACCCGACCAGGACAAGCCGCACCTGTTCCGCGTCGGCTGTGTCGGCAAGATCACCCAGTTCGCCGAAAGCGGCGACGGCCGCTATCTCATTCAGCTTACCGGCGTCGCGCGCTTCCGCATCGAGGCGGAGCTTGCCGTCACCACGCTCTATCGGCGCTGCAAGGTGACGTACCAGCCATTCGTCGGCGACTTCACCGCGCGCAAGGGCGAAGACGAAGTCGACCGCAAGGCGTTGTTGCGCACGCTGTCGGAGTTTCTCAAAGCCAACAATCTGAAAGCCGACTGGCAAGGCATCGAGAATGCGCCCAACGAGGCGCTGGTCAATGCGCTTGCCATGATGTCGCCCTATGACACTGCGGAAAAGCAGGCGCTGCTTGAGGCGCCTGATCTGAAAACCCGCGCCGAGATCCTGATCGCCGTCACCGAGATCGAACTCGCCAAGAGCAAGACCTCTGGCGAGACGCCGCTGCAATGACGGCTCCCGCGGCCGTCATTGCGAGGAGCGAAGCGACGAAGCAATCCAGGCGGCGCTTCAGACTGGATTGCTTCGCTTCGCTCGCAATGACGAAGTGATATAACGTCTCTCGAAAGCCGGAGTCTTGTGATGTCCTCGCCGTCCGCCGACCGTCCCGCCGACACCGTCGATCCAAAACTTCTGGAAATCCTGGTCTGTCCGGTGACCAAGTGCCCGCTCGAATACGACGCCGAGCACCAGGAGCTGATCTCGCGCGCCGCCAAGCTCGCCTATCCGATCCGCGACGGCATTCCGATCATGCTTCCCGAGGAAGCGCGCCGGATCGAGTAACGCGAACGCGGCAGCCAGTGGACGCCGATTTCATCCGCGACCTGTTTGCCGCGTTCGGCCCGGTGACGGTGCGGCGCATGTTTTCGGGCGCCGGGATATTTGCCGATGGCCTGATGTTCGGCCTCGTCGTCCGCGACGCGATCTATCTGAAAGCCGATGACACGAGCGTCGTGGATTTCGAGCGCGAGGGCTGCGCACCGTTCACCTACACGCGCGGCAAAAAGACCGACAGCCCGAGCGAACACGCCCTGCCCTATTGGCGGCTGCCCGAACGGCTCTACGATGATCCCGACGAACTCGCGGCGTGGGCGCGACGCGCATTCGCGGCGGCGGAGCGAAAGAAATTTGCGCCGCGCGAGAAGAGCAAACAGAAGAGCGGCAGGACGGGCAAAGGCGCGAAGCGCCGTGCCCACAGGTGATTGCGACGTGTTACGTGCGGGCCCGCGGTCGACCGACCCTACCGGCTCGGATCAACCGGAAGCGACAGCGAAGCCGTTGAGCGTGACCAGGTCAATCGGTCCACACAATCACGGGTCGGCCCTCCTTATCCTTGAAGGCGCCGACAATGATCAGAATGAGATCGACCAGCACCCAGATGCCGAGGCCGCCAAACGTTATGAGTTCGAGGATCCCCGTTCCGATCTTGCCGACGTAGAAGCGGTGGACTCCCAACATGCCGACCAAAAGGCACAGCAGCAAAGCGACCAGGCGAAGCTTGGGGCTCGCACCCGCCGGCGTCACTTGGACTCCGGTCGGAGCGCCACAACGCGGGCAGCTTGGCGCCAAGCTCGAAATGATCTGGCCGCAGCTACGGCAAAACTGCTGGTTGGCGGCCAGCGGCGGCATGGTCTGAGACATAATTCGCCCTCACCTTGGCATGCACATTCACGGCGCGGCCCGCACCATGAACCGGCCCGAGCCGCCCGACAAGCCTGCGCGATCCGGCCGTCATAGAAGCGTAACCGGAGCGAGCCGGACAATCGTCCCCGGATTTCGCTGACGCTCAATCCGGGCCGCCCTTGCTACAACGGCGGGTCGTCCACGCTGTCGCGCTTGAATGCGAGGCTCGCTTCCTCGAGATCAAGTTCGCGCTCGATGCGCCGCCGCGCCTCATCGGTGATCTGGCCCTCCTGCAGGAGCCGGTAGATGTATTCGCGCTCGGCGGCGATCAGCTCGGCGCGCAGTTCCGCAGCCGCCGCAGCCGCCGCTGTCGCCTCGCCACTCGTCGGGTTTTTCGGCAACTGCCCGACATGGTGATCATGGTGCACGCGCAATATCGCCAGCACCTCGGCCGATACTTGGCCGCCGGCTGCAAGCTGGTCCAGGCGCCCTTGCGCCACGTTCAAGGCCTCGATCCGCGCCGTAAATTCCGCGTCGCGCTCGCGTCGGCGTTCGTCTTCGGCATCGTGCGGCAAGGCTAGCCAGCGCACCACGCTTGGCAGCACGAGCCCCTGGCCGACCAGCGTGATCACGATGACGCCGAAAGTGACAAACAGAATGAGATCGCGGTCCGGAAACTCGGCACCGCCAAACGTGGCGAGCGGCAGCGCCAGCGCCGCGGCCAGCGAAACGACACCGCGCACGCCGACGAAGCCCAGCAGGAAGGTCCATTGCCAAGGCGGAGATGGATCGCGGCGGCGGAGCGACGGGCTGAGCCAGCGCGGCAGATAGGTCGCCGGAAACACCCAGACGAATCGCGCGACGACGATCACCGCCACGGTCACCAGCAGGGCCAAGCCGAGTTCGCGGAACGAGACCACATTGGGACGATCGATCAGGTCCCGCGTCTCCATGCCGGTCACCAGAAAGATGAAGCCCTCAAGGTAGTAGACGATCAGGTCCCAGAAGAAGATTCCCTGCAGCCGCGTCGCGGCCGGAATGAGCAACGGCCCGTTCCAGCTCACGAACAGGCCGGCCGCCACGGCCGCCAGCACGCCGGATCCGCCCAGATTCGCCGGCACCAGAAAGGCGATGTACGGCGTCATCAGCGAGAGCGTGATTTCGACGCGCGGATCGCGCGCCCAGCGCCGCAGCCGCAGGCTGACCCAACCGATGCCGACCCCGAAGGCGATCTCGCCGACGACGATCAGCGCGAACTCGCCGGCGGCCTGCGGCAGGGAGAACAGCCCGGTGGCGACCGCCGCGACGGCAAAGCGGTAGATAATCAAAGCGGTGGCATCGTTGGCCAAACCCTCGGCATCGAGCACGACGAGGAGCCGGCGCGGCAAGCCGAGGCTGCGGATGATGGCGAGCGGAGCGACCGAGTCGGTCGGCGACACGATGGCGCCGAGCACGAAGCCGAGCCCCCAGCTCATGCCGAGGACGAAATGCGCCGCCGCGGCCACCGCCGCACTGGTGAAGACCACGCACCCGAACGCCAACAGCGTGATCGGGCGCAAATTGAAGCGAAACTCGCGCCAGCTCATGGCGACACCGGCCGAATAGATCAGCGGCGGCAGGATGCCGTAGAGGACGAGTTCCGGAGCAAGCACAATCCGCGGCAGGCCGGGAAGCAACGCGAGCGCAATGCCGGCGACCACAAGCAGGATCGACGGCGCGGTCTTGAGCCGCCGCGCGACAATCGCGGCGACCACCAGCACAGCCAGGAGCAGCAGAATTGTTTCAATCGTTGCCGTCATGGATCGCCAATGTGGGGTGAGAGGCGCGGACGCGCCATCCCGCGCGCCTTGTTTCCATGCTATCCTCTCCTTCGATCATGATGAAGCGTGAGACCTTCGCCATCGCCGATATCTACGTGCCGATCAAACGGCGTGCCACGCTTGAGCAGAAGCGCGTGGACGAAATCGCCGCCAGCATGCTCGATACCGGCCAGCAGACGCCGATCCTGGTGCGCACCGACGGTGCGCGCTTCGTGCTGGTCGAGGGCTTGCACCGGCTGGAGGCCGCCAAGGCGCTCGGCGAGACGACGATCCTCGGCTACCGTGTCGACGCCCGAAAGCACTGAGCTAAACAGCGATACGGCTTTTATCTTCGGCCGATTGTCCGCGACATGATCTATCTGAAAGCTGACGACACGGGCATCGCACAAAACCGGCAACGTTAGGAATTGATGCGAATTGGCACAGTGATTTTTTCAAAGCTTCGCTAGATCGATCTCCTTTTTATAAGAAGCGCGAGGTTTTCATAACGGACTGCCAGTGCGCTGTTCCTAGCATCCGTCATCTTGGTTGCAAACGGAGCGATAATCATGTCCACGATGACACATGCGCCGCACTCCTTCGGCGAGTCCGGCCTCGAACCGCTGCGCGCCAAATCCGGCTGGATCGTAGCCCTCGGCGTCGTCTACCTGATTGCCGGAATTGTCGCACTCGGCAGCGTCGTCATGGCGACGGTCGCCAGCGTCTTCTTCGTCGGCATCATGATGCTGATCGCGGGCGTCGCCGAGGTGATCAACGCCTTTCAGATCAAGAGCTGGGGCAAGTTCCTGCTTTGGCTCGCGCTCGGCGTTCTCTATATCGTCGCCGGCTTCATCACGTTCGAAAATCCGCTGCTCGCCGCGGCTTTGCTGACGCTGTTGCTCGGCGTCGCCCTGATCGCTTCGGGCATCACGCGCATTGTGCTGTCGCTCAGCATGATGCAGGGAACGCCCTGGGTATGGGTCCTGTTTTCTGGAGCGGTGACCCTTGTGATCGGCCTGATCATTCTCGCGCATTGGCCGGTCTCGGGTCTCTACATCCTCGGGCTCTTCCTTGGCATCGATCTCGTTTTCGCCGGCGTGGGCTGGATCGGGCTCGGGCTCGGCCTGCGACGGCACGCGTAGGCCGCAGTAGGGTGGGCAAAGGCGCGCAAGCGCCGTGCCCACGCCGGATTGCAATTCCGCGTGGGCCTCGCTGCGCTCCGCCCACCCTACGAATTATTTGATCTCGCGCCGTCCGTGGCCGTCCGGCGGCGCGATGAAGACGCGCTCCTTGGGAAACTTGGCCAGGTGCGATTCCGGAATGCCGAAATGATCGGCTAACAAATAACCTGGATTGCTGGCGATCCATTGCGACAGGTCGATGGCCTGGTAGTCGCCGGTATTCAGCCCGATCAAAATGCGCCCCGGAGTCTTGCCGATATTCTCGATCGAATGGCCGTAGCCCTGGGGAATGTAGGCGACGTCGCCCTTGCTCAGGGTCTCGATCCGGTAGCGGCCGTGCGAGCCGAACAGCGTGACGTGAAAGTCGCCGGCGACGACGTACTGCCATTCGTCGGCGTTCGGATGCCAGTGCAGTTCGCGCAGGCCGCCCGGCTCCAGATCGAGAATGACGCCCGTCACGGTCTCCGAGATCGGGAAGCGGCTGGCGCCGACGCGCCACTCGCGCCCGAACTTGTGGATCGAATGCGGCTCCTGCGCCAGCAGGCGGTACCGATGCGTTGCCGGCGGCGATTTCAACCCGCCTTGCAGCGGCGCTGCGGTCTGCGGAGGAATCCGTCCGCGCACGAAATAGACCTCCTCCGATGGAATGCCGTCGAAGGTCGTTTCGGGCTGCCCGAAATTCTTCGCCAGCAGCGCTTTCGACGCGTGGCCCAGCCAATCGGTGATGCTGAACGTTCCGAACTCGGAAAAATAGCCGTTGTCGAAAATCAGGATGAAATGGCATGGCGCATCGCCGAGACACGACAGCGCGTGCGGATGGCCGCGCGGAAAGTACCAGACATCGCCCGGATCGAAATCGTTGATCTCCGAGTTGCCGGCCGGATCGAGCACCGTGGTGCGCACCCGGCCTTCGAGAACGAACGCCCATTCGGCGGCCGTCGCATGCCAATGCAATTCGCGCGTCACGCCCGGCTCAAGCCGCATCGACACGCCCGCAATGCCTTTGGAAATAGGCAACTGGGTGACGGTCGCCTCCTTGCCGAAGCTGCCCCCCATGACCTTGCCCTTGGACTGCTCCAGGGCGAACTTGAAGGTCGGCAGCTCGGGGCCGGATAGCAGCGGGTCCGGTACGTTGTTCTTGAACGGAAAGTCCGCAACGTTGCCGGTCTGCGCCATGGCTGGGCACCTGTGCTTGACGGGGCGTGCTGAGCAATAGCAAAACGGCGCGCATTGTAAATTCGCCGATCGTCCGGCATGTGAGGATTTCCGGGGCTCACCTCGATCAATGTGATCGCAGGCGCCGTGGGTGGCGTGACGGTCGCATAGAGGCGATAATGCAGCTCGCGTGAGGGAAAACGATGGCCAGCGAAAGCAAAAAGACAAAATCCGAAACGACACCCAAAAAAGACGCCCCCGCGAAGGTCGAGAGTGCTGGGGCTGAGGCCGCACCCAAAGACGCAGCCAAGGACGCACCCAAACCCGGGGACGGAGAGACTACCGGCACGGCACCTGCCAACTATAGCCGCGGCGAGGGTCAAAAACCGGTCACCGCCGCCTATAAGGAAAACTGGAACGCGATCTTCGCGAAGAAAAGCGCGAAAAGGAAAAAGCGATAATCTTGCGGAGGGGTGCTCGCTTGATCCCCGAATTCATCCGCCTGTTCAGGGGTGCGGGGAATCTTTTACGAAGGTTGATATTCGGGTTGACTGTCCACAACGTGATCTAGTTGGACATCAACCACTCCCTACAAGAAACTTTGCGGATCGACATCAATCTCAAGCTTGATCGAGCCCTTCGGCTTCGGTCCGGCTGCGAGCCAATCGCGCAGGTAAGCAGACAGATCGAACGCGCGCGGCGATTTCACCAACAAACGCAGCCGATGGCGGCCGCGCACCAGCGCGAGCGGCGCTTCGGCGGGGCCGAGCACGCGCACGTCATCGCCCGAAGCATCGTCGGCTTTGGGCGCAGCGCGGGCGAGCGCGCGGGCGAAAGATTCCGTCTCGTGCCGGTCCTCACCGGAGACGACGATACTGGCGAGGCGGCCGAACGGCGGATACTGCGTCTTCTCGCGCAGCTCGATCTCGGCCGAGTAGAACGCCTCGCGGTCCTGCGCAATCAGCGCGCGGATCACCGGATGCTCGGGCTG
>DASZWK010000228.1:0-20260 GCA_035546235.1 Xanthobacteraceae bacterium
GCGCGACATTGAGGCCTAACTGACCGCCGTAATATGTCACGTCCCCCTGCCCCAGTTCGCTGCTGAAGCTCGCATAGCCGGTGATGCCGCGGCCCAGCTTCACGGTGGTCCCGACCATCGCCGTCGCCCAATCGCGCCCGAGACTGACGGCGGGCATCGAAAATGCGGGCGCGAATGCAATCTCCGGCTCAATCGCGGTCACAACGCGATTGTCCGCATTCAATTCGTGATTCCACACGAGCTTGCCGTAAGGGTGCCACAGGCCGACATCGAGGCCCGCCTGCAAGCCCAACTCCGTCACTGCCGAGTTGCGAACCTGGCTGCCATAGGTCAGCGCCGTAAATCCGCCGTCGGAATCGCCAGCAAACATATCGGATTCTGCGAAGCCGCTGACACCGACACGCTGCAGAATGATGCCTGCGACCGGGCCGAAGGCGAAGTCGAAGTCCGCCGCCGGACGTGCTTTCGCCACGACGGGGCCGTCTCCGCCCAGCCATCCAGCGTGGAAGTCGTAACCGATCTCGGCGGCGAACGATGCGTTGGTGCCGCTCGTCTTTCCGGTATTGGCGATGGCCGCGATGCCGATCGGCACGACGCGATCGACGTCATAGTGCAGGCCGCCAATGCTCGCGATCATATTGAACCAGAGCGGCCGGCCGACGTAGGCGAGATAACCGCTGAACGCATATTCGTTTTGCTGGAAATTGCCGCCGAGGCTGAAGCTCTGCGTCGTCGTTCCGACCGACACCGCGCCACCCAAAAGCCAGTTCGGCGCCCACGAATAGTCGGCGCCGGCCGTCACCATGCCGAGCGTGCCGGGATCATTGGGAAAGCCGACATCGCTCGAGTGCATGGCGAGTGACGACAGATCGCCGGTCACCCACGCGTTGAAAGTGCCAGCGCCGCGATTCCGTCCGGAAATCGCGATCTGCTGAAAGATCGAATCGACCAGCGCGGCCCGCGTCTTCACCGGCGCCTCGGCCAAATAGGAAATCTCTCGCGGCGCCACGATCAGGCTGTAGGCGTAATCGGCCTCGATCAATTGCCCGGCGGCACTGTAATGCTCGTTGTCGGCATAGAGATACGCTTGTCCGGCATTGGGCGCGACGAGCGTCGTGCAGTACGGTGCCCAGGCGGAGGCGATCGTTCCGCCGGTGCCGTTGCCGGGATTTGGATTGACGCAGGCGCCACCCTGATGCGCGACCGTCGATCCCGGCGTGACATTGGTAATGCCGAACAGCGCGGAGTTGAACCCGATGGCGTCGGCGATGACTTTGCCGGAGACCGGCACGAAATTGATCCCGGCTGCCGCAAGATCGGCATACAAAGCTTGATTATAGGCGCCGTCAGTCATCGCCGCAGTCGTCGTCCTGCTGGCCAACGGTGCTGCGCCATACGCGATGGGCACCACGAAGTAGCGGGCGCCGGCGGCGTGCAACTGCGCGACGGCGGCGGCGAGGGCGGTCGCGGATGCTTGCGCCAATTGCGTTGCGTTGCCGGCGCAGACCCCGCCGGGACAGATGGCGCCGGAAATATCGTTGCCGCCCGAGCTGATGAGATAAAGCGCGTTCGGATTGGCGGCGCCGTTGACTGCCGCCAGATACGAGCCGATCTGGCTGACAGTGTTAGGCGCGAGCGTTGAATAGTTGGCGTAGGCGATGTTGGCAGCGCCGCCCGCCGCATAGTTTGTGCCGCCGGGCTCGCCGACCGGAATCGCGGTCAGGCCGAACAGCGACGCCAGAATTGTCGAATTCATCCGGCCGCCGATCGACGTCGCAACGCCACCGCCCGCGGCCTGAGCGTTCTTGTAAAGCGCCTCGGCAGTCGCGTTGAGGTCGTGGGTGTGTGTGAAATACCAGCCGCTGTCGACGGTGCTGTCGCCAAAGCCGACAAATTGATTGAGCGCCTGAGCCTGGGCTTGCCGCCCCGCGGCGATCACCAAAACGACTGCGAGCAATGTCGCAAAAACGTGCCACGCAGGTCTGAAATTCATGCCCAGCCCGGCCCGTCCAGAGCCGCCACCCCTCGGGCAGAGCTCCTAGCACGCTGCGCAGGGCGTGGTGTTGCAAAGATACGACACAGACCGAAATTCAGGCCGACTAAGCGGCTGACGCGAGACAAAAATCCGCCGTCACCCTGCCCTCGCCGCCAAAACCGCCTGCAGCGAGATGCGCGACCACGGCGCGATCTTATCGCGGAATGTCACGTAGGCATCGCGCACCTTGCGGGCACGAGCGCTCTTGGCGGCAAGATCGCCGAGCACGCCGTCAGCCTCCTTGCGCGCCGCACCGATCAGGTCGGACGGAAAGGTGCGCAACTGCACCTTGTCGCGCGTAGTCAGCGCGGCGAGCGCCTCGATGTTGAGCCGCTCCATCTCGGCGAGCGCAAACGCGGCCTCCGTCGCGCAGGCATGCGTCACGATCGCCTTGAGTTCGGCGTCCAGCGTCTGCCATGCCTTCAAGGAGACGATGCACTCACCGGTACCGTTCGGCTTGTTGAAGCCGGGGCCGTAATAGGATGGCGCGACGCGAAACAGGCCGAGCGCGATGTCGGAGCCCGGGCCGACAAACTCGGCGGCATCGAGCACGCCGGACTGCAGCGCGACCAGGATCTCGCCGGGTGCGGTGGTCTGGGGAATGGCGCCGAGCCGGCGATAGATTTCGCCGCCCAAACCTAAGGAGCGGATTTTCAGGCCGTGGACATCGTCGCGGCTTTTGATCTCGCGGCGAAACCAGCCGCCCATGCAGACCCCGGTATTGCCGCCCATGAACGGCTTGACGCCGAACGGTGTGTAAAGCTCGTCCCATAGCGCCTGGCCGCCTCCGGCATCGATCCAGGCAACGTGCTCGTTCGGCGTGAGGCCAAACGGCACGGTCGTAAAGAACGACGCGCCGGGCTCCTTCCCCTGCCAATAAAACGAGGCGGTGTGGCCGATCTCGGCGACGCCGGAGCCGACGGCATCGAGCACCTCGAACGCCGGCACGATCTCACCCGCCGCATAGACGGTGATTTCGAGCCGTCCGCCCGACAGCGCGCCGATGCGCTGGGCAACCCGCTCGGCCGACATGCCGGGGCCCGGCAGCCGCTTTGGCCAGGACGTAACCATGCGCCAGCGCAGCTTGCCGGTCTGCGCGAGAGCGGGAGCGGCGATGGCACCGGCAATTCCCACGGCGCTGGCGCGCGCGAGACTGCGGCGTGTGATCGTCGTCATCTTTGTTTCTTCTCCGGATTGGAAACTTTGCGTCAAATTACAGCGGCCGGTCAGCGAGACGCACGGCGCGGCCGCATTGGAAACACCGCGGGCTGGATGGTCTGCGCCCAGACATCCTGGATGCGCGCGATCTCGGCCTCCAGAATTTCGAGGAACAATTGCGCCTGAGTTGGCAGCGTACGCCGCGCCGGCGAGATCACCACGAATTCGGCAATCAGCGGCGGATCATAGATCGGCGAGATGACGCGGCCAATCGAGCGGCCAATATCGGCATAGCAGATCAGGCCGGACAGGATCGCGACCCAATCGGAGCACAGCACGAATTGCAGCGTTGAGATCATGGCGTCCATCTCGATGATCCCGGCGACTTCGATGCCGTGGGTCTCGAAATAAACCTCGATATTGCGGCGCCGCACGTTGCCGCGGCCGGGCAGGATGATCTTCAGCGGCCCGCACTCCTTCAGCCGCACCGGCGCGAACGGCTTCAGCCCGCGGCGCGCGTTCGACACCAGCATCTCGCGGTCGCGCACGATCAACCGCGATTTCAGCCCGACGCGGCCCTCGGTCGCAGGCACCACGGCGAAATCGAGGTCGCCGTTCTGCACCATGTCGGTGAGCGCGCCGCTGTATCCTTCGACGATATGCAGGCGCACGTCGGGATAATGCGACACAAATTTTTCCAAGGCCGGCGCTACCGCGGCACGCGTCAGTGTTGGAATCATGCCGATGTGCAGGTCGCCGGTGACGCGCGAACCGAAGGCGCGGACCTCCTCGCCGGCGCTGTCAAGCTGTCCAACCGCCTCAACGCAACGCCGGTAGTAGCGCTGCCCGGCGGGTGTCGGTGTCACGCCGGACGGCGAACGCTGAAACAGCTTGACGCCAAGCGTGCGCTCGACCGCCGCGACATGCTGAGAGATGCCGGACTGCGTGGCATTTTCGCGCGCAGCGGCCCGGGTGAAGGAACCCTCCTCGCACACCGCGATGACGGCCCGGACCTGCCGCAGGGGAATGTTCTGCATGTTCCTGATATTAGAAAAATTGATGGGCAAGCACAGAATATATCATTTCTTCGAGGGTGGCCATCCGCCTAACATCGGTCGCGCCACAACGGTCGGCGCAAGAGCCGCGGGAAGCCGACGGGGAGGAGCACATGGGCACAGCAAATTTCGGCATTGCCGGTCTCGACTGGCAGCAGCGCGTCAATTGGGACCGCTTGCGCGAGTATCGCATCGAACGCGCCCGGCAGATGATGAAGAAGCACAAGCTCGGCGCGCTCCTTTGCATGTACGACGAAAACGTCCGTTACATCACCGGCACGCTCACCCCCGGCTGGAATCGGCTCAAGCCAGGCCTGCGATACGCCATGCTGTGCGGCGACGGCCGCCCGGTGCTGTTCGAGCAAGGCGACCTCGGCTTCCAGATCGAACGGCACTCACCGTGGATCCCGAAGGAGAATGTGCGCCACTCCTTCGCCTGGATCAAAGGCGCGGCCGGCCCCGCCGCCACCCAGCAGGTGAAGAAATTCACCAAGGCGGTGAAGCAGGCGATGAAGGACAACGGCGTCGCAGGGGAAAAACTCGGCTGCGACTTCATCGACATCAACATGCTCAACATCTTCAAGGAGGAGAAGATCGACTGGGCCGACGGCATGACGCCGATGATGGACGCGCGCGCGGTCAAGAGCCCGGACGAACAGGAATGCTTCCGCATCGTCGGCGCCATCGGCGACGCCACGCACTGGGAATGCATGAAATTCTTGCGGCCCGGCATCACCGAGAACCAGGTCACCGCGCACCTGATGCAGTATCTCTACAACATCCCCGGCATGGAAGACGTTGAGGATGTCATCGTTTCCTCAGGCCCGAATACTTGGCCCAACTGGCGCAATTTCTCCGACCGCATCATCCAGCCCGGCGACATCGTGTTCATGGATTTGGCCGCGCTGACCTGGAACGGCTACAAGTCCTGCTATTACCGCACCTACTGCGTCGGCAAGGAGCCCAGCAAGGAGCAGAAAGATACCTACGCCACCGCGCTGAAATGGCTCTACGACTCCATCGGTGCCGTGAAGGTCGGCGCCACCACGCGCGACATCGCCATGAAATGGCCGTCGGCGATGAAGACCTGGGGCTACGAGGACGAGGATCAGGCCGCCGCCAATCTGTGGGGCCACGGGCTTGGGCTGGCGCAATACGACCCGCCGGTGATTTCACGTATCTGGTCGCTCGACCATCCGGTCGAAATCCAGGAAGGCATGACGTTCGCGCTCGAAACGCAGCACGGCAAGAAATTCCGCTATGGCGTGCGCATCGAGGAAATGCTGATCGTTCACAAGAAAGAAATCGAGATCGTCTCCAATTTCCCGGTCAAACAGATCACCGTGGTCGATCCGCTGCCGGGATACGGCGATCATGTGAAATGATTTCGGACGGCCGGCGCCGCCGAAACGGGTGACCATGAGACCCTTGGCCGAATATAGCTGGCGCGACTGGCAGCTGTTTCGCCCGCTGACGCATTGCTACAAGACCCTGCGCTACGCCGCCGGCAGGGAGCTCTACGTGCGGTCTCCGGCGCGCGGCGGTGCGACCGATCTCAGCCGGCGCGTCGCCGGGCAGCGCGTGCTTGTCTCCATCGCATTCAACGACGCCGAAGCCATCGCGATGCAGGCCGAAGCGATGGCGCGGTTCGTGCCGAACGCGCTTTACGCCATCGCCGATAATTCGACCGACGAAGATGCGGCAAGCGCGATCGCCGCGACCGCAGCCAAACGCGCGTTGCCTTACATCCGCCTGCCACGGCACGGCTGGCGCAAGGAACAGGGGAGTCGCGCGCACGGCCACGCGCTCAACTGGGTCTGGCGTAACGTCGTGCGGCCGGGCCAGCCGGAGGCATTCGGCTTTCTCGATCACGACCTGTTTCCGACTGCCCCCGACGATCCGTTCGCGACACTCGAGCGCCAGCCTGTCTATGGGGTGCTGCGGCAGTCGGGCAGTCGCTGGTTTCTGTGGGCGGGTTTTTGCCTGTTCCGCTTCGATGCGGTCAGGGACCTGCCGCTCGATTTCGCGCAAGCCTGGTTCGTCGGACTCGACACTGGGGGCGGCAACTGGGCCGCGCTCTATCGCCGGCTCGATTGCGATGCACTCGTCTTCATGCCGACCCGATTCGAACCGTTCCGGCCGGGCGCCGACCCGGTGCACGACACAATCCAATGGTGCGGCGTCTGGCTGCACGAGGTCGGCCAGACACAGCGCGCCGGACGCGTTCAGGAAGCCGGCGACAAGCGGCGCGCCGTCAAGCAACTGATCGCGGCGCCGCTGAACGCAAGCGGGGCCGCATGAATCACTGGATCATCCCGCTGCATGTTGCCGCCGCGATCGATCCGGAGCGGACCGGACCGAAGGCGGCGAATTTGGCGCGGCTGGCCCAGGCCGGCCTGCCGACGCCGGGCGGCTTCTGCATCGCCGCTGACGCCTATCGCCGGCAGATTCAGCATCTCGGTATCGCCGACGCGGTGCAGGCCTATCCAAATGCCGATCCGGCCGCGCAGCGAAAGCTTTCCGTCGAGATCAGGCTTGCGCTTTATCAGAGCGATCTCGCGCCCGACCTGCTCGCGGCCATTCTCGGCGCCTGGTGGGAGCAACCAAAACCCGCGGCGGTGCGCTCCTCGGCGCTGATCGAGGACCGCGCCGACTCGAACTTCGCCGGGCAATTCGAAAGCTTCCTCGGCATGCGCGAGGATGCCGAATTCCTCATCGCGCTGCGCGCCTGCTGGGCCGCGCTGTGGACCACCAATGCGCGCCGCGGCATGGCGCAGCACGATCTCAATCCAGCCGACACCGCGATGGCGGTTCTGGTGCAGCCGCTTGTCGCCGCGCGCGCCTCCGGCGGCGGCTTAAGCGAGACCGCCGACGGCCACATGATGTTGTCGGCGACCTGGGGGCTTGGCTCGACGATCGCGCAAGGCGAAGTGGTGCCCGACCGCATCGTGCTGTCCCGCCAAGGTTTCGTGCGCACGAACGAGGCCGGCCGCAAACACCATCGCGAAGCCTGCCTGCACGGCGCCGGCACCGCGGCGCAGGCGGTGCCCGAGGAACTGCAAAGAGCGCCGTGTCTTGAGGCCGGACAGGCAACAACGCTCGGCCGTCTGATGCGCAAGGCTGAAAAGCTTCTCGGCCACCCGGTCGAGATCGAATGGGCGTTGGACGACGACGGCTTCAAGCTGTTGCAGGCGCGACCGCTGCACGTGCAGGAGCCCTTCGTGCCGGACGAAATCTGGCTCAAGCATCCGGGGCTGAACGGCCATCCGGCCGGTATCGGCTGGGGCAGCGGCCGCGCGGTTGTGGTCAATTGCGAATGCGAACTTTCGCGCGTCGCGCCGGGCGATGTTCTGGTCACCCGCGTCGCCGGACCGGCGCTGTCGCACATCCTGCCGCGCGTCGCCGGCGTGGTTGCCGAACTTGGCGGATCGACATCGCATCTCGCTTCGCTCGCGCGGGAACGCGGCATTCCCATGGTCCTCGGCGTCAATGACGCCACGCTGCGCATTCCCGACGGCGCGCAGGTCGCCGTCGATGGCGTGGCCGGCGTTGTGCGGTGGGTGGCGTGATGGCCAAGAAGGTCGAACCAAAGAAAGCTGTGCGCCCGCGCATCTTCGTCACCCAGCCGGTCTCCGAGCAGGCACTCAAACGCCTGCGCGCGGTGGCGCGTGTCGCGGTGTTTGTCGATTCGCGCCGGATCATCCCGAAGCGCACGCTGATTGCGCAGGTGCGCAAGGCCGATATTCTGTTCTGTCTGCTGCATGACAAGATCGACCGTGCGGTGGTCGAAGCCAATCCAAATCTCCGCCTGATCGCCGCGCAATCGATCACGCCCTCCAATATCGACGTCGCGGCGGCGACCGCGCGGCGCATCCCCGTCACCGTCACCGCCCCGATCACCACCGAAGCGACCGCGGACCTGGCCTTTGGGCTGATGTTGGCGGTGGCGCGGCGCATGGTGGAAGGCGACCGGTTGGCGCGCGCCGGCGTCTTTCCCGGCAGCCAATCGGCCTTCCTGATGGGTTCCTACGTGTGGGGCAAAACGCTGGGCCTGATCGGCGGCGGTGGCCTGATCGGCAAGGCGGTGGCGCGCCGCGCGCAAGGTTTCGGCATGCGCGTCCTGTACTGGACGCCGCGAAGGAAGCCGGAGCGCGAGGAGCGCGCGGCTGGACTGATCTACGCGCCCTTCGAGCAATTGTTGCATGAAGCCGATTTCGTCTCGATCCATTCACCGCTGAATGAGGAGACGCGGCATCAGATTTCGGCGCGCGAACTGCGGCTGATGAAGAAAACCGCGTTCCTCATCAACACCGCGCGCGGGGCGATCGTCGACGAAGCCGCACTCGTTCGCGCGCTGCAAAAGAAGCAGATCGCCGGCGCCGGCCTCGACGTGTTCGAGCACGAGCCGAAGATCGACAGCGCGCTGACCAAAATGGCCAACGTGGTGCTGAGCCCGCATCTCGGCAGCGCCACGCCCGAGGTGCGCGAGGCGATGGCGAATATCGTGGTCGACAACATTCTCGCTTTCATCGGCGGCCACAAGCTGCCGAACTGCGTCAATCCGCACGTGTTTGCGTTATAATTCCAACACCCTGTGCTGCACCCGACCTTTATGGTATGGTTCTGATATGCCAAAGAAGCCCAACGCGCCTCCTAAATCGGTCGCCCGCAAGAAGAACAGCGGTGTTGTGATCGGCGCGCGCCGTTTTGCCAAGATTAGCGCTGTTGAGGGTATCGTACTCACGGGTGAAATGCAGACGCGCGCCGCCGAATTTAACAAGAAGGGCATGTCCGCCGACGAGCGGCGTCGATCGATTATACGGATTTACCGCAAGGCATAATCAGCCCGAAATGTACGAAGTCGAGAATGACACCATTTATTGCTACGCTGGGACGGACGTTCTCATAAACAAGCTCGACATCAAAGATGCTGCGGAGTTGGCGAACTTTGAGGCTGAAATAACCAGTCAGCGAGCTCAGGAACCGATTCCCGAAGGCGATCTGGATTACGCGCATTATTGCGCGTTGCATAAGCACCTATTTCAAGATGTTTACGATTGGGCGGGCGAGCCGCGCAAGATTCGAATAGGAAAGGGAGGCAACTGGTTTTGTTTTCCTGAACATATCGGCGCGGAGATGACAAAGCTATTTTCTTCATTGAAAAAACAAAACAATTTTGCAGGCTTGACCAAAGCCGAATTTGCAAAAAGATTGGCTCACTTTCTTGCGGAACTGAACGCCATTCACCCATTCCGCGAAGGAAATGGACGGACCCAATTGTCATTTCTTGGACTAATAGCCGAGCAAGCCGGCCATCCGCTCGATTTCGAAAGGATCGAGCCGGATAAAATTCTTATCGCCATTGTCGAAAGCTTTGTCGGGGACGAAGCACGACTCCGCCGGGCAATAGCCGATTTGATCCAGGTCCAGGGGTGAAGGCCCCGCACATTTGAGAGAAAGCCAAGTCGGAGTCCACTATGCCCCGCACCCTGATCGCCATAACCGACAGTCCGTTCCCCTCGCTCGATCCGGCGAAAAAAGCGCTGACGCGCCTCGACCCCGAATACCGCATGGCGAACAGCGCTTCCGCCGACGATATCCTCGCCGTCGCGCGCGACGCCGATGCCATCCTGGTGACTTATGCGAAACTAGCGGGCGAGTTGCTGCGGCAACTGAAGAGCTGCAAGGCGATCGGCCGTTTCGGGCTTGGCGTCGACAACATCGATCTGCCCGCCGCAAAAGAGCTTGGCATCGCCGTCAATTATGTGCCGGACTATTGTCTGCGCGAAGTGTCCGACCACGCCATGGCGCTTTTGCTGGCGCTGGCCCGCAAGGTGCCGTTTTCCAACAAGCTGGTGCAATCCGGCCGCTGGGAAGTGCCGCCGATCGTGCCGCTGCGGCGGCTCGAGAGTCAGACCCTAGGCCTCATAGGCTTCGGCAACATTCCGCGCGCACTCACGCCCAAGGCCAAGGCGTTCGGATTCAAAGTCCTGACCCACGATCCATTCGTCAAAACCGACGCGCTTGCCGCTGCCGGCGTCGAAGGCGTGAGTTTCGACGAGTTGCTCGCGCGCTCCGACTTCGTTTCCGTCCACGCGCCGCTATTGCCGTCAACGCGCGGGCTGATGAATGCCGCGGTCTTTGCCAAAATGAAAAAGGGCGCGTACCTGATTAACACCGCGCGCGGCCCGCTGGTCGACGAACCGGCCTTAATCGCCGCACTCGATTCCGGCCAGCTCGGCGGCGCGGGGCTCGACGTGGTCACGACCGAACCGCTCGGCAAAGACTCCCCGCTGCTCGGCCGTGACAACGTCATCCTCACACCGCATACCGCGTTCTACTCGGTCGAGGCGCTGGAGGAATTGCAGACCAAATGCGCCAGCGATGTCGCACGGGTCCTGTCGGGCGAGAAGGCGGTCTATCCGATCTCGGCGTAAGACTGGTCCCAGGCGTTGCAAGTCTTGTCATGCGCGGCCTTGTGCCGGGCATGACGCCTGGCGCCTACGCCGCCGCAATTGTAATCCCGGCCTGCTCGCAGGTGTTGGCCACATCGCACACCGTGGCGCGCTGCATGTCGCGCTTCCAGCGCAGATCGTCAAATTCGGTACCGCGGTGCATGGTGCAGCGATTGTCCCAGATGACGAGGTCGTGGACGCGCCAGCGGTGCGCATAGACGAACTGCCGCTGCGTGGCGTGCGCGACCAGTTCGTCGATCAGCGCGCGACCCTCGGCCTCCGGCATGCCGAGGATACGGCCCGCATGCGACGCGAGATAGAGCGATTTCCGCCCGGACTCAGGCATCGTGCGCACCAGAACCTGCGGCACCGGCGGCAGGCCTTGCCGTTCCTCGTCGCTGAAATTGGAAAAGCCGAGCCGCGCGCGCGAATTAAAGATCGAATGTTCCACCACGAGCGTATCGAGCCGGCGTTTCGTCGCGTCGGGCAGCGCATCATAGGCCGCCCGTTCGTCGGCAAATTCGGTGTGCCCGCCGACCGGTGGGATCGAGCGGGCATAGAGCAGCGACGCGCGCGCCGGCAACCGCTTGAACGAGCTGTCGGTGTGCCACAGCCGGTTGCCGAGCTGAAACATGCGCTGGCGCGAGTCCTTGCCCCACATCTCGTTTTCAGGATCGAGGTTGGACACGTCGGCGAATTCCTTGCGTACGCGCAGCTTCGCATCCTTGCGAAACAGCGCGATGGTCGTTTCCAGCGGCCCGAAATGCCGCGCGAAATCGAGATGCTGATCGTCCGACAAATGCTGCTCGGGAAACACCAGCACCGCATATTTGGTGAACGCCTCTTTGACGGCCGCGAGATCGGCTGGTTCGAGCGGCCGAGACAGATCGATGTCGCCAATTTCGGCAGCAAAACTCTCCGTAACCGGGCAAACGGTGATGGCCATGGCGTCGCCTCCGGGCGCCGCGTTCGCGGCATTGGCACAATTGAATCACAGGCGACCGCCGCGCGCAATTGCCGGCGATCTCGTTTGCGCCAGCCGCGCGCCAAGTTCACAATGTGGGTGAGCAGCGGGCAGCGAGAGAGGCGTCATGTTGGATAATGCGGTTACGCAGGCCATCAAAGCAGCCTTGATGGAGCGCTTCGGCGGAGAATTCGCGATCGATCCGACGCTGGACGGCCTGAGCGGACTGGCGAAGATGGCCGGGCACCGTTCGCATCGGCGCTATGCTCCGCGCCCCGTTGAAGCGGATCTGTTGCGGCTGCTGTGCGCCTGCGCGCTCTCGGCCCCGTCTAAAAGCGACCTTCAGCAATGCGATATCGTCGTCGTGCGCGACGCGGCCATTCGCAAAGGAATCGTCGCGACCATTCCCGACATGCCATGGATCGAAGACGCGCCGGTGTTTCTGGTATTCGTCGGCAACGGACAGCGGCTGCCAATGATGGCGCGGCTGCACGATAAGCCGTTCCCGAACGATCATCTCGATCAGTTCTTCAACGCGGCCGTGGACGGCGCCATCGTGATGTCCGCCTTCATGTGCGCGGCGGCAGCTGTTGGCCTAGGCTTTTGTCCAATCAGCGCGATCCGCGATCAGCCGCAGGTTGTGAGCGAGCTTTTGCGGCTGCCGGATCGCGTTTTTCCGATTGCCGGGCTTTGCGTCGGCTGGCCGGCACAAGCCGGCGAGATTACGCCGCGTCTGTCGCTGCAAACGACGGTCATCGAAAACACCTATGGCAAACGCGACATTGCCGGCGAGATCGATGCCTACAACCGGCGTCGGGCGGCATTGCGACCCTATCGGCGCCAACGTAATGTCGAGCGTTGGGGCACAGCACAGCTCTATGGATGGTCGGAGGACAAGGCGCGGCAGTACGCCGAGCCGACGCGCACCGATTTCGGCCGCTTCATCCGCGGCAAAGGATTTTGCCTCGACTAGTGGAGCGGATTTGACATTCGCTATCCACCCAGCCGGGAACTCCGGTAGCGAACGTCAGATCCAAAAAGCTCCACTAGAACTTATAGTTGCTAGTGGTCCTTTTGATTCTAACACTCGCATGAGGGGGTGCCGAACTGGGATGCGAATGTTAGAATCGGCCCCACTAGCGCAGTGCAGTTCGCCGCGCCCCGACGCAAACAGAATTGGAAATGCAGAATGAAGACGCTGTTCGACAAAGTCTGGGACAGTCACATCGTCGTGCAGGAGGAAGACGAAACCCTGCTCTACGTCGACCGCTGTCTCATTCATGAAGGGTCGCGGCACACGTTCGATACCCTGCATGAGCGCGGCCTCGCAGTTGCGCACCCGGACAAGGTTTTCGCTTTTTCCGACCACTACATTCCGACCGATCCGCAAGCCCGGTCGCGAGGCGTCGCCAGCATTCCGGATGCCGAAATCCGCAACATGGTCGAACTGCTGATCCGCAACACCGACGAATACAAGATCTCCCGGTTCGGTTGGGGCGACGCGCGCCAGGGCATCCTTCACGTTGCCGGGCCGGAGCTTGGGCTGAGCCAGCCCGGGATCGTGCTTGTCGGCGCCGATTCTCACACCTCGACGCACGGCGCATTTGGCAATCTGTCGTTCGGCATCGGCGCATCGGAAACAACGCACGTGGTGGCGACGCAGACGATCTGGCAACGCCGCCCGAATACGTTGCGCATCAAGATCGATGGTTCGCTCGGCTTCGGCGTCACCGCCAAGGACATCATCCTTGCCGTGATCGCCAAGATCGGCATCGGCGGTGCGATCGGTTACGCAATCGAATATGCCGGCTCCGCCATTTCCCGCATGTCGATGAACGAGCGAATGACCATCTGCAACATGTCGATCGAGGCCGGCGGCCGGGCCGGTATGATCGCGCCGGATGACACCACCTATCAGTTTCTTGCCGGCCGGCCATTTTCGCCCAAGGGCCACGCCTGGGATGACGCGCTGAAATTCTGGCGGGCGCTGCCGTCGGACGCCGGAGCAGAATTCGGCAAGGACGTCGACCTCGATGCGGCGCGCGTCGTCCCCATGGTCACGTGGGGGACCAATCCAGAGCAGTCGCTGCCTATCACCGAACGCGTGCCCGACCCGGACAAGGAGCCGGATGCCGAACGGCGCAACGAATACGGCAAGGCGCTGAGCTATATGGGACTCAAGCCCGGGATGCCGCTGACCGAGATCGCCGTGGATCGAGTGTTCATCGGCTCATGCACCAACAGCCGCATCGACGACATCCGCGCCGCAGCCGCCGTCGCCAAGCTTGGCCGCGCTGTGATTCCGGCCTGGGTCGTTCCCGGCTCCGAGAGCATCAAGCGCCAAGCCGAGGCCGAGGGCCTCGATCGAATTTTTACCGCGGCCGGGTTCGAGTGGCGCAACGCCGGCTGCTCGCTGTGCACGGCGCTCAACGGCGATCAGCTCAAGCCCGGCGAGCGCTGCGGATCGACGTCGAACAGAAACTTTCAAGGGCGGCAGGGCCCGGGTGGACGCACCCATCTGATGAGCCCAGCCATGGCGGCCGCCGCGGCGCTGCGCGGCCACCTGGTCGACGTGCGCGAACTCGGCGGGAGGAAGTAGGCGATCATGCAAACATTCACAGTCTGGTCAGGAATCGCCGTGCCGTTCGACGAGGCGAACCTCGACACCAACCAGCTTTGCCCAACACGATTCAACAAGGTGCCGTGGGGCCCACGCTTTGCCCAGATTCTTCTGCACGACCGGCGGTTCAATGCCGACGGCTCCGAGAAGCCTGACTACATCCTTAATCAGGAGCCCTACCGGCGCGCCGTGATCGCGGTCGCGGGCCGAAATTTCGGCGTCGGCTCTTCGCGCGAAACCGCGGTGTTTGGTCTGATGGGCTTTGGCATCCGTTCCGTTATCGCGCCGAATTTCGGCGACATTTTCTACAACAATTCGCTCAAGAACGGCGTTTTGCCGGTGCGGCTGCCGCCTGCAACTGTAGACTTGCTGCTGCGGCAATTGCTCGCTCAACGCGGTGCACAGATGACTGTCGATCTACCCAACCAGATCGTCACCGGCCCAGACGGCGCCACTCACTGCTTCGACGTCGCGCCGTTGAGTAAGAAGCGCCTGCTGAGAGGTTTGGACGAAATCGCGCACACGCAGGAATATGGCGACGCCATCAAGCGCTTCGAGGAACGCTACGCCGAGGATTATCCGTGGCTCAAAGCCTCATCGGCTTGAGACACGCTCCTACCCGCCCGGCCTATTGGGCGGAAAGCAACGCCTTGTATTTGTCGAAGATCGCATATGCCGCCTTGATCTTCTCAAGCGACAGCTTCTCGCCGAGCCAATCGGTTTCGATGGCTTGTTTCTTCGCCTTAGCGATGAATTCCGGGTCGTGGATGATTTTCTTGTAGGCGTCATGCAGCTTCGCAAAGCGGTCCGGATATTTTGCCTTCAGGTCCGCATAGGTGACCAGCGCCCGCATTGAACTCGGCACGAAATCGACCGTGATCCCGTCGGGCTTGAGCACATTATTGACGGTCGGAGCATTCTGCAGAACCTCCATCGGAGTGTCGCTGAACACCGCCACGGGCTTGATCAGGCTGAGCATGCTTAAGCTTGCTTCGGCCGACACCATGCCGAAGTCGAGCTGATTGCCGGCCAGCGCAGTGCGCAGCGGAGCACTCGCCTCGTAGGTCACCAGACGGATGGCGGTGAGCGGCAGCTTGAGGCTTTTCAGCAGAATTCCCGAATTGAAGAATTCGCCGGAGTCGCGAACCACGCCGCAACTGACCGTGCCCGGCTGCGCCTTGATCGCGTCGAGGATCGCCCGGAACGACTGGAAGCGGCCACCTTTCGGCACGAATACGCCGGTCTTATCCGTCCATTGGACATTCAGAATATTGAAATCCTTGAGATCGTATCCGGCGTGAAACTTGTTGATGTCGAAATACCAATACGGCGACGGCCCCGTAACTAACAGCGTATTGCCGTCGTGCGGCAGGCTGAGAAAATATTTGGTGCCGAGCAGCATCGCGCCGCCCGGCTTATCAAGCACGTTGACGGGAACGCCAAGCTCCTTGCTGAGTGCGGGCGCCAGATTACGCGCCATGGTGTCATAGCCTCCACCCGCGTTGGTGGAAACGACGATGGTGATCGGATGATCGGGCCATGACGCGGCCGCCGCCGTTCGCGCCGACAACCCGCCCATCGCAGCCGCTCCAGCCAGCATTCGCAGGAACGGCCGCCGCGCCACGAGCCTGCCGACTTCGCGCTCAGCCGTGCTGTTTAGCTTTGATGTAATCCTACGGGTCATGGACGTTTCCTTACGCGGATTTGACTTTCTTACAGCGCCATGGCGGAAGCGGAGCGCCGCCGGCGCCACCATTGCATGATCGGCCGGCTGAACAGCGAGAACAAGAGCAGTAACAGAAGCACCATCGCGATGGGACGCCCGGCAAAATAGCTGAGCTGCCAGCCGCCACTGATCTGGTAGGTTTGCAGCAGGTTCGCCTCGACCTTGCCGCCCAGAATCAATCCGACGACGCAGGCCGGCACCGAATAGTCGTGCCGCTGCATCAGCCAACCGAGCAGACCGAACACCACCATGGTCAACGGCCCGGCCATGTTGCCGGAAAGTCCGTACGAACCGAACGTCGCCAGCACCAGAATGACCGGAATGAGAATGCGGACCGGAATGCGAATGATGTTGGCCATCAGCCCGATCAGGCCAAGCCCCAGGGCCAGCATGATCGCCCCCTGGACGAAATTGTTGAGGATGATCGCGTAGACGACATCCTTGGACGTATCGAGGAATTGCGGCCCGCTGGTCACGTCGTGGAGCGACAGCGCCGCGAGCATCACCGCCGATGAGGCGCCGCCGGGAATTCCGAGCGCCAGCAGCGTCGCCATCGAGCCGGCTTCCGAACTTGCATTACCGGATTCAGCGGCGATCACGCCTTTTGGATTGCCCTTGCCGAAACTCTCCGGATGCTTGTCGCCGCGCCGCGTTTCCGCATAGGAGACGAGATTGCAGACCGCGGCGCCGACCCCGGGCAGACCGCCGATGGTCGCGCCGATGACGAGGCCGCGTAAAATCACGATGGGATGGCGCAGCGCGTCGACCATGCCGCGGGCAATTTCGCGGATTCGCACGGTTCGCAGATCGGACTGCGACACCAGATAGCTGGCGCCGGCGAGATTGAACAATTCGCTGGCCGCGAACAGCCCGATCATCGCCGGCACAACCGGCACGCCATCGAGCAACTCCGGCAAATCGAAGGTGCCACGGATGACATCGCGCGGGCTGAGCCCGATCGTGGCGATCAGAATGCCGATCAGCCCCGACACCAAACTCCGCGTTACGTAGCGCCCGCGCAGCGCGGCGATAAGCGTCAGGCCCCACAGCATCAGCAGCAGCATCTCGAGCGGGCCCAGCTTGAGCACCGCGTGCGAAATGACGCCGATGCCGAAGAACAAAATCACATAGGCGCCCATGTGACCGAGCGTCGATGCCGCCAGCGCGAGGCCGAGTGCAAGATTGTGCTCGCCGCGTTGCGTCATCGGGTAGCCGTCGAACGAAGTCGCGACCGCCGCCGGCGAGCCCGGAACACCCATCAGGATCGCCGGGATTGCGACGCCAAATGCCGCGCCGGTGTAGATCGCGGTCATGAAGATCAGCGAAGACAGCAGGCTCATCCACAGCGTCGCCGGCAAAACGATCGCCAGGATCAGAGCAGAAGAAACGCCCGGAATTGCGCCGCCCAGCATGCCGAGCGCAATGCCGGGAATGGTCAGCAGCCACGCGCTATAGGAACTGCCCAGAAGATGCAGGGATGATTGCAACGCTTGCCAGTCGATCACAGGTTGCTCCATACGGCACGAGCGACCGCCAGTGGCATTGGAAAGGTCAGCAATGTGAGCGCCGCGAGGCTGAGCGCCACCGCGATGCCCAGGGCGAGCGACAGCAGCACCACGATGTTGCGCTCACCCAGCAGCCATAGCGTGGCGCCGACGAACAGGAACGTTGCGACGTCAAAGCCGATGTACGGTATGGTCACGACGAAGGCGCCGAACAGACCCATGAGCGCCGCGATCGTGGCGAGCGAGCCGGATCGGAAGCGGCCGTGCGGTGTGCTTGCGGTTGAGTCAGCTTGGACCGCCGAGGCGCTCGTCGCCGGCATCCGCCCGAAAATTTCGACCGATGCGATGTAGAGCAGCAGACCCGCCGCTACCGCGCCGACCGGCGCTATCAGAATGAGATTGCTGAAGGTGAGCGACGCTGCGGCTGCCGTCCAAAGGTACCAGACGATGAAAGCCAACAATAATGCCGCGAATAGCAGATGCTCCCAATCCGGGACGTGCTCTCGCTCCCTCGACATGCGCCGCCCCGATCAATGCATTTAGAAATTGGCAGATGCCCCGATCGCCATGCGATGGTATCGCGTGTGGCGGTACCGTCAATGTGGCGGGACGCGAAGGGTCAGTGCGATTCTCGCTGCCATGCGACAATCACGCGCACCACCTTGCCGTTGATGTTGGGATGCGGCATCGGCGGGCTCTGCAACAACAGCCTGTCGCCATCGAAACGAACGGCGCGCACCTGCTCGGTGCCGACCCAGGCCTCGTTCCACGCCGCCTCGACTTTGGTGATGACGTTACCATCGTTGACGCGGTAGCGGCCCGTATACGCGATCATGGTCTTGAGCGCCTGGGCGCGATCGGCTTCGCTCTGCGGCACATGACGGCCTTCAGCGGTCATCAGCGCGAGCCAGCGACCCTCCGGCGTTGCGATCTGAACGCCTTTGGGGTGCGCGCCATAGACCGGCGTGCGTTCGCCGGTGGACTGATCCTCGTAAGCGACGCTGACGAGTTTCCACGTGCCGACAATCTTGCGCTGCAGGTCGGCGTCGTCCGCCATCGCCATCACTCCGCGGTCCAACCGCCGTCGAGCACCAGCGCCGAGCCGGTCATCAGCGACGACGCGTCGGAAGCGAGAAACACGATGGCGCCGGTGAGTTCTCCGAGCTGGCCGAGGCGGCCGAGCTTGATCTTGGACAGGACTTCGTCGCGGAACGCCTTGTTCTCGAAGAACGGTTTTGTCATCGGCGTTTCGAGAAACGTGGGACCGAGGCTGTTGACGCGGATGGCATGCGGCGCGAGCTCGATCGCCATCGCCTTGGTAAATCCTTCCATGGCGTGCTTGGACGCGCAATAGACCGTGCGACGCGCGGCGCCGACATGGCCCATCTGCGACGAGATATTGATGATCGAGCCGGGCAGCTTCGCCTCAATGAGCTTAAGCGTGACCGCCTGCGCCACGAAAAAGGCGGCGCGGACGTTGAGATTCATGATGGCGTCGAAGTCGTCGACCGTGACATCGGGCAGCAACGCCGGCCGGTTCATACCGGCATTGTTGACGAGGATTTGAAACGGTTCGGCCGCCGCGATCGCGCGGCGCGTTGCCCCTATATCGGTCACATCAAGCTGCAACGCGTCGGCCCTGTGCCCGCGCGCGCGGATCGCCGCGGCGGCATCTTCGATCTCGCTCTAGGTCCGCGCCGCGAGCGTCACATGCGCGCCGGCTCCCGCCAGCGCCGACGCCGCCGCCAGCCCGATGCCACGGCCGCCGCCGGTGACAAGCGCGCGCCTGCCATCGAGGCTGAAGGAGGCAGTCTTGGCGAGATCAATGGGCACCGATTCACCGCTTGCTGCTCCTTCTCCCCGCGTGCGGGGAGAAGGTCGGGATGAGGGGGCGTTGCCGCAAAGCTCAGAATCGCGGAGAGGCCCCCTCACCCGCCGCGCTTCGCGCGTCGACCTCTCCCCGCGCGCGGGGAGAGGTGGACAAGGTCACTCCGCCGCCTGGGCGTAGGGCACATTGCGGCCGCCGTAGCGGCGGACGCGAACGTTGGCCTGTTCGGCGTGCGCGAGAAAGCCCTCCAGCACGCACAGCCGCGAACAGGCTTCGCCGATCTTAGCGCTGGCTTCGTCGGTCAGCACTTTCTGGTAGGTGCAGGTTTTCAGGAATTTGCCGACCCACAGCCCGCCGGTATAGCGCGCCGCCTTTTTGGTCGGCAGCGTGTGGTTGGTGCCGATCACCTTGTCCCCATAGGCGACATTGGTGCGCGGCCCCAGAAACAGCGAGCCGTAATTTTTCATATTGTTGAGAAAATAGTCGGGATCGCGCGTCATCACCTGGACGTGCTCGGAGGCGATACGGTCAGCTTCGCGCACCATCTCGTCGTAGGAGTCGCAGACGATGACCTCGCCGTAGTCGGCCCAGGCCTTGCCGGCGAGATCGGCGCTCGGCAGGATTTTGAGGAGCCGCTCGACTTCCGCCATGGTGTCGCGCGCGAGTTTCTCCGAATTGGTAATGAGGATCGCGGGCGACGTCGGCCCGTGTTCGGCCTGGCCAAGGAGGTCGGTGGCGCACATCTCGCCGTCGACCGTTTCGTCGGCGATGACCAACGTCTCGGTAGGCCCGGCGAGGAGATCGATGCCGACGCGGCCGAACAATTGCCGCTTGGCCTCGGCCACATAGGCGTTGCCGGGCCCCACCACC
The DNA here is from genome assembly GCA_035546235.1 of Xanthobacteraceae bacterium. Lineage (GTDB taxonomy): Bacteria > Pseudomonadota > Alphaproteobacteria > Rhizobiales > Xanthobacteraceae > BOG-931. The sequence continues at coordinate 20,217 of DASZWK010000228.1, forward strand.
ATGTCGACGGGGGTGATCGTCTCGGTCCCGAGCGCCATGGCGGC
>DASZWK010000229.1:0-1649 GCA_035546235.1 Xanthobacteraceae bacterium
CTGGACCAAGCGCGTTCAGGAGAATGTGGCGGTCACCGATGCGCCGCTGGTGTTCGTCGGCTACGGCATCGTCGCGCCTGAGCATCACTGGAACGACTATGCCGGCGTCGACATGCACGGAAAAATCGCCGTCATCCTGATCAACGATCCGGATTTCGAGACCGGCGACGATCGCGGCTTCGGCGGCCGGGCGATGACCTATTACGGGCGCTGGACCTACAAATACGAGGAAGCGGCGCGCCAAGGCGCGGCCGGCGCCATCATCATCCACGAGACAGCGCCTGCCGCATATCCGTGGTCCGTGGTGCAATCCTCGAACACCGGCACGCGCTTCGATGTCGTGCACGACGATCAAGGCATGAGCCGCGTGCCACTGGAAGCCTGGGTCACGACTGACGTGGGGCACGCCCTGTTCCAGCGTGCGGGCCTCAATTTCGATCAGTTGAAAGCGCGCGCGCAAACGCAAGGCTTCACGCCCGTGGCGATGGGTACGCTTCGTGGCTCCGTGACGCTGCACACCAGGGTCACCCAGAGTCTCTCGCACAATGTCATCGGCGTGCTGCCCGGCAAAGTGCACCCTGACCAAGCCATCATCTATACCGCGCACTGGGATCACCTCGGCCACTGCACGCCCGTCAACGGTGACGGCATCTGCAACGGGGCGCTCGACAACGCGACGGGCGTCTCCGGTTTGATCGAACTGGCGCGGCACTATGCCGAAGCGGGTCCGGCGCAGCGCTCTGTAGCGTTCATCGCTGTCACCGCCGAGGAGCAAGGCCTGCTCGGCTCGCAGTATTATTCGGAGCATCCCACGTTCACGCCGGGCAATATCGTCGCCAACATCAACATGGACGGCCTCAACAATTATGGCCGCACCCATGACCTGACCATCGTCAGCTACGGCAAGTCGGAAATGGACGATCTCGCCGCGGCGGCGTTGCAGGCGCAGGGACGGCGCGTCCGCCCCGATCCGTTCCCGGAGCGCGGCAGCTTCTTCCGCTCCGATCAGTTCAACTTCGCGCGGATCGGCGTGCCGGTTCTCTACACAGCCTCGGGCATCGACATGCTCAACGGTGGCGAGGCGGCGGGCACTGCAGCCGTGAACGACTATATCGCCCACCGCTATCACTCGCCCCAGGATGAGTACTCACCGAGCTGGGACATGAGCGGTGCGACCGAGGATCTTACCGCGTTGTACAATATTGGCCGCGGTCTGGCCGACGGCTCGTCGTGGCCGGCATGGCGCGCGAACGCGGAATTCCGCGCCGCACGCGAAGCCACCCATCCGAGCGGTGATTGAGGAGAAATAGATGACGACGCAAACCGCAACGCTGGCGCCGCTCGCCAAGGCATCGCCGCTGGCGACGCTCGGCATTGTGTTGGTCGGCTCCTGGCTGCTTGCCGCCTCAAGTTGGATCGAAGCGCCGATGTGGCCGGTGCCGATGACGGCGCAAACCTATGCGGTGCTGTTGATTGGCGCGGTGTGCGGCTTTCGCTTGGCCGCGGCGACGGTTGCCGCGTACTTGGTCGAAGGCGCCATCGGCCTACCGATGTTCGCCGGCGGCGCGGGCGGCCCGCAGCACTTGATCGGCCCGACCGGTGGCTACCTGATTGGCTTTCTCGTTGGCGCGGCGGCGATCGGCTGGCTC
>DASZWK010000230.1:0-3707 GCA_035546235.1 Xanthobacteraceae bacterium
AACGCATTTGAAAATCGTGGTGATTGGGCTTGCCTGCGCGACCGTCGTCGCGGCCGTTGGCATTTTCTCGCATGTTGGCGGGATGGATCTTGGGACCGCCCCGCTGGTCAAAGCCGGACAGGCGACCGAAACGGCGGGCCAATTGCCGACCATCCGCTGATCGCGGCGATCCTGGCGTAGCTCGCACACGCGGTTCGTGAGCGACCGCATACTTCAGGTTTTTGAGCCCGCCGGCGGAACTGAATCGACCAGCTTGCCCGTAAACAGGATCGGACCGGTTGGTGCGCCGGTCTTCGAACCGCCGGGCGGCTCAAACGACACTGCATATGTTGCAGCTCGCAGCGCCGCGGCATCGAAATCCGCGGGTAGCGGGCTTTGCGTATATTCGCTGGCGCCGACAACGCCGAGCGATTCCGGCTTGGTGGCGTGCGGCGCGATCAGCCAAAGCTGATAGCTGTGATCGGCCTCCGCTCTGGCGGCGACTCGGCGCACGGTCAGAGTCCTGCTCGCCGGATCGATCGTCAGCAAAAATGCCGGCGCCGCGGGATCCTGCTGCAAAACGCCAACAAGCGTGCGCCCGGGTGAGCTCGCCGCTGGTTTGGCCGGCGTCGGGCCCTGCGCGATCACCGGCGGCATGTGGATGCCGCCCGCTGGCAACAAACCGGGTTTGACCTGCGAGACCACGATCAATGCCGCGAGCCCGGCAGCGAGCGCGCCGGTGACAATCGCAAGGCCGCGCCAGCGTCTGACACGGCTCGCCAGGTCGATCACGTCAGCACTCGGCATCGCGCGTCGCGGCGTCGCGGGTGGTGGCGTCAGCGGCGCCGTCGCCCTGACCTCTGGCTTTATTTCCGGCTCGGACACGGGCGCCGGCGGCTCGGGCGGCTCGTCGGGCGGCAATAAACTGGCGGCTGGAGCGCCAATTTCTTCAACGTCATCGACGGGCCTTTCAGTCTCCGCGGGGGCGGCCGGCATTGGCGCAAGCTGCGCCGCGCTCGGCATCAGCGGCGGCAGTTGCAGGTTGTCGATGGGCGCAGGGGTGTTTAGCCCCGTACCCAGCCCTGACTTGATGCGATCCCAAATCTGCGGCGGCGGCTCCACCGCCTCGACCATGACGTTGAGTTCGCCAAGCCGCCGTTCCCATTGGCGCACAAGTTCGGCGAAAGCCGGATCGCTCGCGATCATGCCTTCGGCGTTTGCGCGCTCGTCCCCAGCGAGCGTCCCAAGAACATATTCGGCCGCCAGCGCGTCCTTTTCTTCGTCGGTCATTACAGCCTCGCGCAGTCGGAGTTGGCAACGCCATCGCAAAGCGGCGGCATAAGGCCCGCATTTGGCTTTTTCGCGATCATGCTCAGCGCCCCATGCACTCGCGGATTTCGAGCAGCGAGCGGCGCAGCCAAGTCTTGATGGTATTTACCGGAATATCGAGCTTTTGCGCGAGCTGTTCGCGGCTCCAGCCGCTGTAATAGGCGAGCAGCACGATGCGCTGCTTTTCCGGATCGAGTTTGCCGAGACACGACAACAGCCGGCGCAGCTCTTCGGTCATTTCGCGACGCGCGAGCGGCGGCGGCGCATCGGCGGCGACCCCCATCGCCTCCGGCGAATCCTCAACCGACACATCGGGGCGCTTGCGCACGATGTCGATCGCGCGATTGCGCGCAATCGCCACCATCCAGGTGATCGGACTGGCGATGGTCGGGTCGAACTTGCCCGCCATCTTCCACACTTTGACGTAGGTCTCTTGCATGACGTCGTCCGCCAGTTCGGGCTTACCCAAGATACGGAGCAGTACGCCATAGAGTTTCGCGCGCGTTGCGCCGTACAGCCGCTCGAACGCAGCCTGGTCGCCCTTGGCGACGGCGGCGAGCAGCCAGACGAGTTCTGCCTGCGTCAGCATCGTTGTCCCTGGCCCCCGGGGACGCCAGCCCCGCCCAATTATCGCCACGGAACCGCCTTCGCGTCGAGAGCGAAACTGACGGAAAATCACGCTGGCGGCGTCGCAGGCCGGCGTGCGGTGCGGCAACTGCCGCCACCAGGCGGCCTGGTCGCTCTGAACGGGCCGGGCGAAGGTTTTTGAGGTGGGTTGGCCGTTAGGCCGGGGCGCTACCTCGGGCCCGCATCAGTGCGATACCGTCAAGATCGGCCTGCTCGGCAGCCGCAACCGCCTCGCGTTCGCGGGCCTGATCGCGCTCATCGAGCAATTCGACCTTCTTGAGGTCCTCAAAGGCCTCGCCAAGGGCGGCCTTCGCATCTTCGAGCTGGCCCCGCAACTCGTCGGCCGAGCGTTTGAGGTTTTCGCGGCGGTTGATCGCCGCCTTGGCGTAAGTCGGATAGGCAAAATGCCCCGGGTCGTGGATGCCGGCGCGGTCCTGCTCGACCTTGATTTCGCGCTCGAGATCGCCCGCCATGCGCTCGAACTCGGCGATCATGGTTTCGATCTGCGCGACCTTGCGGCGCCGTTCGTCGACCTGAAATTTTTTCAGGCGAATAAGCGTGTCACGGGACTTCATCGACTACTACTCCCCGAAGCCGCGATACAATGGCGCCGTGCGGCCCCCCGCCGGGCGGCATTCCCAGAACCGCAATCGTGCCACGATAAGGGTTAGCGTTCGGTTTCCGGCTCGGCCACGATTTCGACCAATCTACGGTAACCTTCCGCCAAGCTGGTTGCTTCTTCCTTACCTTGCGCAAGAAAGTCCTCGAGTGGCTTGTGCAGGCGAATAGCTTCGTCGACCTCGGCGCTGGTTCCGGCCCGATAGGCGCCAAGGCGGATAAGTTCCTCCATATCCGCGTATGTCGCCATGACTTGGCGGGCACGCGTGAGCGCCGGCAGGTAGGCTGGATCGGCGGCCCGCGGCATGGTGCGGGATACGGACTTGAGCACGTTGATGGCCGGATAACGGCCGCGTTCGGCGATGGAACGCTCCATGATGATGTGGCCGTCGAGGATACCGCGCACCGCGTCGGCGATCGGCTCGTTGTAATCGTCGCCGTCGACCAGCACGGTGAAAATCCCGGTGATGGTACCCTGTTCGGTGCCGGGCCCTGCCCGCTCAAGGAGTCGCGGCAGTTCGGTAAAGACCGTGGGCGTATAGCCTTTGGCGGTCGGCGGCTCGCCGGCTGACAGCCCGATCTCGCGCTGCGCCATGGCGAAGCGCGTCACTGAATCCATCAGCACCAGCACGTCCTTAGCCTCGTCGCGAAAATACTCGGCGATCGCTAGCGTGACGTGGGCGGCCTGGCGGCGCATCAGCGCCGGTTCGTCCGAAGTCGAAACCACCACCACCGAGCGGGCAAGGCCGGTCTCGCCGAGATCGTCTTGCAGGAATTCCTGCACCTCGCGGCCGCGTTCACCAACCAGTCCGATCACGGTGACATCGGCAACGACGTTGCGCGCCAGCATGCCGAGCAGCACCGATTTACCCACGCCGGAGCCGGAAAAGATGCCGAGCCGCTGCCCGCGGCAGCAGGTGATGAAGGTATTGAGCGCACGCACGCCAAGATCGAGCGGCCGGCCGACGCGCTGACGCGCATGAGCCAGCGGCGGGGTATTGCGGAACGAATAGGGCGACGGCCCCTGCAAGAGCGGTCCCTTGCCGTCGATCGGTTCGCCGAGCGCATTGATCACGCGGCCGAGCCAGCCGACCGATGGCCGCACCGAACCCGGCACACCCGTCACGATCGCCCGGCAGCCGCGGCGCACGCCT
>DASZWK010000231.1:0-5918 GCA_035546235.1 Xanthobacteraceae bacterium
GCCGATCCACCTGAACGGCAGCGACTACGACGATACTGAAATGGTTCAAGCCGCCCGAAATACCCTTCATCAAACCTTCGTCGAGCTCGCCGCCCAAACCCGGCACTGGCGCCTTTCGGCCCGAGAGCTGCAGTCGCTGTCGGGTATGAGCTTGCGCGCAAAAAAATGATGGTCGCCGAGTGAAGAGCACGCCGCGGACCGCCCTGGTCTCACGTCCGGCCCGCGACCAAGCGGCGAGACGAGTTACAAATCAAAAAACGCGATGATCTCGCCGATCAGCTCGCGCTTTTTCGCAAGCTTCTCCGCCGACTGATAGCGGCCGAGCGATCGGCCGGCGATGTCGATCTCGCCCTGCTCGCCGACCACGATGTAGAGCGGTTCTTCGTAAGCGCCGGATTGCGGCCGGTGAAGAACAAGCTTGTTATCGGCGAAATGCGCCTCGATGCCGCGGTTTTTCAGCGTCTGCGACGGCTTGATGTCCTGCTCGTAGAACTCGGTGAGGAACGCGACACCGACTTTTTGCCGCTCGCGACGCTCCTCGTCCTGCTGGGCGCGCTTTTGGGCGAGTTCGCTGAAGACTTTGTCGAGTTCGGACATGCCCTGCTCTGTCATGCTCCGCGAAGGCGGAGCATCCAGTAAACGCAAACCGCGCCGCGGTTACTGGATCGTCCGCCTTCGCGGACGATGACAGTGGCGGTGGCCGCGACCATCACAAAATAAAACTCACCGAGCCCAGCAGGCCCAGCTCCTCGGCGTCGAGGATGGCGCGGCGTTCGGCGATTTTCAGCCGGCCGCCGACGCGGCGGAGCTTGTAGCGGTAGTGGCCGACGAACACGCGCAAGAGGTCGTTGTGGCGGAAGCGGTGGATGATGAAATTGGCGGCGGCCGAAATCTCATCGCCGTCGACACCGACGATGCGCACGTTGCCGACCAGCCGGCGGGTGCGCGACAGCGGATACTCGGCGTGACAGTTCGGGTCCTTGAGCCGGATGACGCGTTCGCGCAGCCGCACCATGTCGTCGGCGATGGTGAACAGCGTGAAGCGGGCGTCGGCATCCGGCTTGTCGTTCGGCGGCACGTAATAGGTCGCGTCGTCGGTCAAGAGCGTCAGCCATTCGTCGAGCTTCCAGTTGTCGAGCAGATCGGCCTCGTGAAAGAACAGATCTTCGACTTCGGCGCGCGACACCGTCGCGGTCACGACCTCGTTCATGGCCGCGCCTCCATCAGCTCGCGCCATTTGCGCCAGAACACCCGCAGGTGTCCCTCGTCGGTGGCAAGCTGCTCGTCGGACGCCTTGCCCATGCCGCGCGACAGATCGGACCACGGCACTTCGCGGTAGGCGGCGAAGCCGAGCTGCGCCGCTTCGAGCGCCGCCACGTCGTCCGGCGTGGCGAAGCCGCCCGGGCCGTAAAATGTCAGGAACGCGTGCAGGCGGCGGGCGCGCTGCGCCTCGGTCTCCTCGACCGGCCCGAGCGCCCAGGCGGTGACGTGCATCTGGCCGGGGGCGACCGGATAGAAGTGGCGCACGGTGACGGACGAGCCGTCGTTGATGACGAGATTGGGAAAGATGCACAGATTGCGGTTGGTGTCGGCGACGCGGGCGGCGCGCGCCGAACCCAGACGCTGCACCAGCTCGTTGCGCATGGCCTCGATGTCGGCCTTGGCGTCCTCGCCATAGACCGAAATCCAGCGCGCCACCGGCCGGCCGCGATAGTTCGGATTGTCGGTGGTGAGATGGCCGTTGCCGAGATCGCGGCCGTAGCCGCGCGTCGGCAACAGCTCGCCCTTCGGCGGCGTGACGTTGACGCCGGAGTTGCGCATGTAGTTGAGCCAGGTCGAGTGCGTGGAGATCAAATGATAATCGTCGACGCTGTTCTCGACCAGGAGCTTCCAGTTGGACCGGATGTCGTATTCCTGGGTGCCGGAGATGATCTGCATCTTGCCGGACGGCGACTGATCGACGACGAGGTCGATGTACTCCTTGGCCCTGCCGAGATACGTGTCGAGATCGATCGCGTCGGCATCGAAATTGGCGAAATAAAAGTCGCGGTAGCTTTCAAGCCGCGGCACCGCGACGAGGCCCATCTGGTCCTTGTCGAATGCCGGCCCGTAGGCGGTGTCGCCCGGAACGGATTTGAGCCGGCCGTCCGGGTGATAGGTCCAGCCGTGATACATGCAGTAGAACTGCCGGGCGTTGCCTTCCCGCTCGCGGCACACCAGCGCGCCGCGGTGCCGGCAGCAATTGATCAGCGCATGGACCTCGCCGTCGCGGTCGCGGCAGAAGATGATCGGCCGCCCCGCCACCGGACGCGTCTTGAAGTCGCCGGGGTTCTTCAGTTCCGAGGCGTGCCCGACATAGACCCAGCAGCGATCGAAGATGCGGCGCTTCTCGCGCTCCAGCACGTCGTCGGAGACGAACACCTCGCGATTGACGAAGAAGGTCTGCTGCTCGGGATTTTCGACCACGAAATCGTGGCTGAACGGCTGGTAATTCATGGCTGCTCCGATCGGATCGGGATTTATATAGAGAATAGCGTTTCGCGGGCCAATACGCACACGCTGTCATTCCGGATTGCCGCGCGAGCGGCAAGTCCGGAATCCATAATCACAGGCGCCGCAGAACTCGCGTCGGCACAGGGGTTATGGATTCCGGGCTCGTCGCTTCGCGACGCCCCGGAATGACGGCTACGTGCGGCCCGGAGTGACCGCTATGCGGTCACCTGATGCTCCAGCATGATCTCGCGGCGCTCGCGGGCGGAGCGCAGAATAGCGAGCGTGACCTCGACATTGGCGTTGCCCCAGCGGCCGTCGTGGCGCGGCTTTTGGCCCTGGCGGATGGCGGCGATCATGTCGTCCAGCACCTCGCTGCGGCCGGGCATCGACTTGCTCGCCGGCAATGCCAGTTCCCGCTTGCCGTTGTGGTCATAGATAAACAGGCCGTCGGCCGAAGCGCGCATCTCGCCGCGCGCGCAGGTCACCACGATGACGCCGAAATGCGGCTGGTGCGCGGGCGGCGGCCCTTCGGGCGAACCATAGGCGTAGCGCTCGACCCGCAAGCGCGACTCGTCGGCCGCGCGCGCCTCCAGGGCGCGGCGGGCGGCGCCCTGCTGATCCGGCGGCTTGTCGGCGCCACGCTCCGAGATCCAGAAATGCAGTTCATCGCTGTCGAAGAAATCGTAGCCGCCATAGACCAGCGAGGCGGCCGCGCCATTCTCAAATTCGAGGAAAGCCGCCGCGCTGCCCTCGGTCGGGCGCGACGGGTCGAGCCTGGTGGCCTGGGCGCGCACGCTGCGCAGCCGCCCGCCGCCGATGGTGCGGACGATGTCGATCTGGTGCGGCAGCTGGTTGAACAGGATGCCGCCGCCTTGCGCGGTGTCGAGTTCCTCGGGCCGCCGCGGGCGGTAGAGGAAATTGGTGTAGTTGAAGGCGGCGATCATGCCGAGCGGGCCGAGTTCGCCGCTCGCGACGATGCGCGCCATCGCCCGCACCGCCGGATCGAACGCATGGGTGTGGCCGACGATCAGGTTGACGTTGGCGCGCTCGACCGCCTCGACGATGGCATCGCAGTCGGTGAGCGTCAGCGCCATCGGCTTTTCCAGAATGATGTGCTTGCCGGCCGCGGCGAGACTCTTGGCATGCGGCGCATGGAATTGATGCGGCGTCGCGACGTAGACCGCCTCGATACGCGGATCGTCGCACAGCTCCTGAAGGTGCGCGTAGGACGGCGTGTTGAAATCGCGCGCAAAGGCGTTGCGCGTCTCGGCGTTCGGCTCCGCCACGGTCACAAGCTTGACGCCCGGATGCGCGGCGGCCGCGCGCACCATGACGGCGCCGGCCATGCCGAGGCCGGCAATGGCAAGCGCGATGGGGGCTTCGCTCAGGCGGCCTCTCCGGCCGCGTTCTTGTCGAGATCGACGTAGACGTCGTCGCCCTGCAGCACGACCTTATAGGTGCGCAGCGCGAACGAGCATGGCGGCGCTTTCACCTCGCCGGTCTTCACGTCGAAGGCGCCGAAATGCAGGCTGCATTCGATGACGCCGTCTTCGAGGATGCCGTCGGCGAGGCTCGCGGAGGCGTGCGTGCATTCGTCGTCGGTGACGTAATACTCGCCGCCGACATTGTAGACCGCGAGCCGCTTGTCGCCGACCTCATAGGCCTTGACGCTGTCCGGCCCGATGTCGGCCTGCGCACAAACCCGGACCACCGATTCCGCCATGGGAAATGCCCTCTTCTTTGCCCTCGCTCCGGCCCTTATAGCGGCAGGTTGGATTTGCTTTCAATGATGCGGCCAACGGCGCGCCCAAAGTGGCGCAAAAAGCGGTCGAATTGCCCGCCCTCGCCGCCGCCATTATAAGGCCCGAGCACGTCCGGAACGCGCGGGAGGATGGAAGCGCAATGCAAGTCCTTGTGGTCGGCGCCGGCGTCATCGGGCTCGCGGTTGCGCGTGCCGCGGCGTTGCGTGGCCACGATGTCACCATTGCGGAGGCGACCGGCGGCATCGCCAACGGCGTCTCATCGCGCAACAGCGAGGTGATCCACGGCGGCCTGTATTATCCGACCGATAGCTCGCGCGCGCACCACTGCGTGCGCGGCCGGCGCATGCTGTACGAGTTCTGCGCCGATCACGGCGTGGCGCATAGAAAATGCGGCAAGCTGATCGTCGCCACCAACGATGCCGAGCTCGCCAAGGTCGAGACCATCCGGGCGCAGGCCGAGAGGAACGGCGTCGAAAATACCGAGATGATCGGCGGCAACGCCGCGCGCGCCATGGAAGCCGAACTGTCGTGCATCGGCGCGCTGTGGTCGCCCGAGACCGGCATCATCGATAGCCACGGCTTCATGCTGGCGCTGTGGGGCGACTTGCAGGACCGCGGCGGCATGATCGCGTTCGAAACCACGGTCGAGCGCATGCGCTTCAGCGCGCCGTCCTGGCAGGTGCAGTTCTCCGGGCGCGATAGCGGCGAGCTTGAATTCGATGCGGTGGTCAATGCCGCAGGCCTCGGCGCGCAGCCGCTGGCGCGGCGCATCGAGGGCTATCCGGCCGACAAAATCCCCCGCCTGGTGCTGGCCAAGGGCAACTATTTCGGCTTCGCTGGGCGGCCGGTGTTTTCGCGGCTGATTTATCCGACGCCGGTCGATGGCGGGCTCGGCGTTCATGTCACGCTCGATCTTGCCGGACGTATGCGCTTCGGCCCCGACGTCGAGTGGATCAAACAAGAGAGCTACACCGTCGATGCGCGGCGCGCGGAAAGCTTTTACGACCGCATCCGCGCCTATTGGCCGGGGTTGCCCGCGGATTCTTTGGTGCCGGACTATTGCGGCATCCGGCCGAAACTGACCGGGCCGGGCGAGCCCGCTGCCGATTTCATGATCGCACCGGAGCGAGCGCACGGCATGCCGCGGCTCGTCAACCTGTTCGGTATCGAATCGCCGGGGCTCACCTCGTCACTGTCGCTCGCCGAAGACGTCGTCGGCTATCTGTCAAGCTGACCGCGCAAATCGGCGACCGGCGACAGATAGCGCGCTGGCCGTGACAGCCGCAACCCATCCGACACGCGGCGCACGCTGGGCGGAACGATAGTTCGGGATGGTGAATGGCGGCTTGCCGGAACGGCGCGCGATCGACACCAGGATCATCATGCCGGTGAGAAGGCCGATCGTGTCCCAGTTGATTCCGGACAGCGCCGCATTCTGATCAAGCGCACCGGTCGCGATGACGATGACGGCGCCGATGAGCGCCACGACCGCGCGATTAACCCGGCCTGCAATGACCAGCACATAGGTTAGCGCGAGGATCGCCGCCGACGTCCACATCGGGTCAAGGCCGAAAACGAGGTGCGGGGTGAACGGCTGCGTCACAGCGAGCTTGATCCTGCGGCTATTCGCCTATGCGCGGCGCTTGAGGGACGCAACTGAAA
>DASZWK010000232.1:0-1619 GCA_035546235.1 Xanthobacteraceae bacterium
CGTGAATCATCGAATGATAGTGCGGATAGGGAAAGATGCCGTTGCGCCACATGTGGCCCCAGCCGTTGTCCGCAAACGTCTGCTCGATCAGCCGTTCGGGGTCGGGCGAACCGGAAAGATCGATGCCGGCGCGATAGACAACGAGCGGCAGCGCGGCGTTGTTCGGAATCGACCCATCGTCGGCGAAATGAAAGGTCGCAGGGGTTGAGCGTTTTCTGGCGATGGGCATGGCGTGCGTGGGCGCAGCGAACGGGCCACTCCTTCTACGCCGACGGCGGTTGAGATTTTATAACGGCGCACACGACAAAACGCTTACTTCAAACGACCAGCGTCTTAACGCCTATTTGACCCGAAAATCTTCCATCAGCCGAATAAAGCGGCCGAACAAGTAGTGGCTGTCGCGCGGGCCGGGCGACGCTTCGGGGTGATACTGCACCGAGAATACCGGCCGATCCTTGAGCTTGAGCCCGCAATTCGAGCCGTCGAACAGCGATACGTGCGTCTCGACGGCGTTCGCCGGCAGCGTCGCGCCGTCGACCGCGAAGCCGTGATTCATCGAGGTGATTTCGACTTTGCCGGTTAACAGATCTTTGACCGGATGATTGGCGCCATGATGGCCCTGATGCATCTTGACCGTGTTGGCGCCGATCGCGCGCGCCAGCATCTGGTGGCCGAGGCAGATGCCGAATGTCGGCACCTTCTCGATCAACGTGCGGATCACCGGCACCGCGTATTCGCCGGTGGCGGCAGGATCGCCCGGACCGTTGGAGAGAAAGACCCCATTGGGCTTGAGCGCCAGAATGGCCTCGGCCGAGGTCTGCGCCGGCACCACCGTCACCTTGCAGTCATTGCCGGCGAGCTGGCGCAGGATGTTGCGCTTGATGCCGTAATCGATGGCGACAACCTCGAACTTGCCGCCGTCGCGGCGGCCGTAGCCTTCGCCCCAAATCCACGGCGTCTCATCCCAGGTGAAGCGCTGCGCCGTCGTTACCATCGGCACCAGATCGAGCCCGATCATGCCGGGCCAATCGCGCGCCTGCCGCTTGAGCGCATCGAGATCGAAATTGCCGGACGGCTCGTGCGCGATCACCGCATTGGGCATGCCCTGTTTGCGGATGCGCGCGGTCAGCGCGCGCGTGTCGATGCCGGCGAGCCCGATGACGCCGCGGCTCTTCAGCCAGGCATCGAGGTGGCGCGTGGCGCGGTAATTCGACGGTTGGGTGATCGATGCATGCAGAACGACGCCGCGCGCACCGGGCGTCGCCGCGAGGTTCACAGTCTCAATGTCCTCGTCGTTGGTGCCGACATTGCCGATATGCGGAAACGTGAAGGTGATGATCTGTCCGGCATAGGATGGATCGGTGAGGATCTCCTCGTAGCCGGTCATCGCGGTATTGAAGCAGACCTCGCCAACCGCACTGCCGGTGGCGCCGAAGCCGACACCCTCGAGCACGGTCCCGTCGGCCAGCACCAGGAGCGCGGTCGGCTTATCGTCATGCCAAGTGCCGGCGGGCTCCGCGGAGGAAACTTGTGGCTGGGTCATGGCCTCTTAGTTGCGTATTATATAAAGAGACGCAACTACCGTTCTGGGTATTGCCCCCAAGCCCAGCCCTCCCCGC
>DASZWK010000233.1:0-7763 GCA_035546235.1 Xanthobacteraceae bacterium
AACACCAAGTCACGGCGCGGGCGTTCATCAGCTTTCTTTCTTCTTCCGCGAGCCGGGGCTTTTTGGAGAAACTTGGTTTCGAGGCGCCCTGATCTGACGTCCGTTTACCCTCGAGGCGAAGCGGACCGCGCCCGGTCTATAGGTGCACAGCCTAATCCGCCGAGATGTGGGCGAACTTGACGACCTTGGCCCAGCGCTCGGTATCTTGTGCGACGAGTGTGGCGAAGGTTGCCGGCGTTTCCGGCAATCCGGTCGCGCCCAGATCGGTGAGCCGCGCTTTGATCTTTGGATCGGCAAGACTCGCGTTGATTTCCTTGTTGAGGCGCTCGACGATCTCCGACGGCGTGCCTTTCGGCGCGCTGACGCCGTTCCAGGTACTCACCTCGTAGCCGGGAACGAACTGCCCGACCGTCGGCAGATCCAGCAATGCGGGCGACTTTTGCGCGGTGGTCACGGCGAGAGGGCGCAATTTGCCGGCGCGAATGAATCCGATCGACGCCGGCATGAGGTCGAACATGGCCTGCACCTGGCCGCTGAGCAGATCGATCAGCGCCGGCGCCGAGCCGCGATAGGGCACGTGGCGGATGTCGACGCCGGTCATGAACTTGAACAGCTCGCCCGCCATGTGCGAGGTCGTCCCGAGGCCGCCCGAAGCGAAGTTGATCTTGCCGGGATTGGCCTTGGCGTAAGCGATGAACTCCGGAACGCTTTTGACCGGAATTGAGGGATTGACCTCCATCACGTTCGGAATCTGGAACACGCCCGCGATCGATTCGAAATCCTTCAGGAAATTAAAATTGAGCTTGCGGTAGAGCGTCGCGTTGATCGCGTTTGCCGATGTCGACATCAGCAGCGTGTAGCCGTCGGGAGCCGCCTTCGCGACCCATTCGGTGCCGATATTGCCGCCGGCACCCGGCTTGTTGTCGAACACGAATGGTTTTCCAAGCTTCTGCGCCAGCGACTGCGCCAGAAGGCGCCCGATCACGTCCGATGAGCCGCCCGGCGGAAAGCCGAGAACGATGTGGACCGGATGCGACGGATAAGCCTCGGCGCGCGCGATGCCCGGCGCGGCCGGCAGCGCGGCCGCCAGGGCTGACAGTTGCAGGAAGCGGCGGCGCTGAATTTTCATGATGGCTCCGGTCAAAGGACATTTGTTGTTCGCCAGAGCGATGCGGGCCGCATCCGGTTTGCGGCGCAGCAATGCTCTGTTTTCATACTGGTGCTACAGACGCCACGGCATGGCCGCAAGATCGCGCCGCGCGCCCCCGGTATGCGAGCATTTCGGCCCGAAACGCCTGCGCCAGCGGCTTGGCGCTCTCGATTTCTCGGAAAAAGCGGCCAATAGCCAGCCGGGTGCGGCAAAGGGGGCCGGGATCCCTGGGTCCAGGGCCCTTACGAAACTGACAGGTTTCACCCGTATGATGTCGCCAGCGCGAGCCTCTGGGGGGCTTGTGACAGTGATTTTGCCGACAGGGAGGGGCCCATGCGTACCTTGCTGCTGCCGTTCAGCGCGCGCTTTATTGCCTATACGGCCGTAATGGTCATCACCGCCGCTTTGTTGGTCGAGCTGTATTTCTCGCCATCGCCGATGGTCGCCGTGCCGCTCGTTCTGTTCTTCGCCTTGGCGGTGATCGGCACTGTCGATCTCATTCAGACGCGGCACGCGGTGCTGCGCAACTATCCGCTCACGGCGCATATTCGCTTCATTCTGGAAGAAATCCGGCCCGAGATCCGCCAGTATTTTCTTGAGAGCGAGAAGGACGGGACGCCGTTCTCGCGCGACAAGCGCGCCATCGTCTACCAGCGTGCCAAGCAGGCCTTGGATAAGCGGCCCTTCGGCACCCAGGACGATGTTTACGCCGCCGGCTTCGAATGGCTGCATCACTCGATGGCGCCGCGGCCGGTCGCCAAGGAGAATGCCCACATCGTTATCGGCGGCCCGGATTGCGCCAAGCCGTATGCGGCGTCGATTTTCAACATTTCGGCCATGAGTTTCGGCGCACTTTCTCCGAACGCCATCCGCGCGCTGAATACCGGCGCGAAGAAAGGCAATTTCGCCCATGATACGGGCGAGGGCGGCTACAGCGCCTATCATCGCGAGAACGGCGGCGACATCATCTGGGAAATCGGCTCCGGGTATTTTTCCTGTCGCAACGAAGACGGCTCGTTCTGCGCCGAAAAATTCGAGGCGGGGGCGCGTTCCGATCAGGTCAAGATGGTCGAGCTTAAACTCAGCCAGGGCGCCAAGCCCGGCCACGGCGGCGTGCTGCCCGGCGCCAAGGTCACCGCGGAGATTGCTGCCGCGCGCGGCGTGCCCATCGGGGTCGACTGCGTATCGCCGTCGCGCCATTCTGTCTTCGCGACGCCGATCGAGTTGATGCAATTCATCGCCACCATGCGGCGGCTGTCCGGCGGCAAGCCGACTGGATTCAAGCTGTGCATCGGCCATCCATGGGAATTTCTCGCCGTCTGCAAGGCGATGGTGGAGACCGGCATTTATCCGGATTTCATCGTCGTCGACGGCAAGGAAGGCGGCACCGGCGCGGCGCCGCTCGAATTCACCGATCATCTCGGCATGCCGCTGCGCGAAGGCCTCAACTTTGTGCACAACGCGCTGATCGGCATCAATGCCCGCGATCGCATCAAGATTGGCGCCAGCGGCAAGATCGTCAGCGCCTTCGACATCGCGCGAGCCATGGCGCTCGGCGCCGACTGGTGCAATTCGGCGCGCGGCTTCATGTTCGCGCTCGGCTGCATCCAGTCGCAGTCCTGTCACACCGATCGCTGTCCGACCGGAGTGTCGACGCAGGATCGCGTCCGCCAGCGCGCGCTCGTGGTGCCCGACAAATCCGAGCGTGTATACAATTTCCATCGCGCCACGGTCGAGGCACTCGCCGAACTGGTAGCGGCCGCCGGGTTGGATCATCCGACCGAACTGACGCCGGCGCATTTTTCGCGGCGTGTTTCGGCGCACGAGGTCAAGACTTTCGCCGAGCTTTATCCGCAGCTCAAACCCGGCGAATTGCTTGCCGGCACGCGCGACCTGCGTTTTGCCAGCGCCTGGGACATGGCGAGCGCCAACGAATTTCGTGTGCTGCCAATGGCCGCCTGATCGGTTCGCCGGCGATATCGCGACCCGCGTCGAAGTGATAAAGTTGTGCGGCTCGTGCCGGAGGTCACACGCGTTGACCGCGCCCGCCGTGCTGCACTCGGCGAGCCCGATGCTTGCCGGCAGCGTCGGCAGCCTGTTCCACAGCGTGCCGGAAAAGATCGCATTCATGTGGGAATGGCGCCGCAGGCCTTGACGGCGATCAGCACGTCACGCGGGCCAGGCTCCGGCACGGCGACCTGATCGATGGAGAGCGGCCCGCCCGGTTTGTGCAGGCGCGCGGCGCGCATGACGGCGGGAATGTTTGCTTCCGGCATCGATCACTCCGGCTTGATGCCGGCAAATTTGATCACCTTGCCCCATTTTGCCGTTTCGTCGGCGATGAGTTTGCCGAAATCCGCCGGCGTGCCGGGCAGGAGCGACGCGCCGAGATCGCCGAGCTGCGATTTAACTTTGGGGTCGGTGAGGATCGCCTCGGTCTCGCGATTAAGCTTGGCAATGATCTCGTCCGGCGTGCCTTTCGGCGCGACCATGCCGTACCACGCGCTTGCCTCGTAACCCGGCACGAAGTCGGCGACCGTCGGCAAGTCCGGCAGCACCGCCGCCCGTGTCGCCGAGGTTACCGCCAGCGGCCGCAGCTTGCCTGCTTTGATGTATGGCAGCGATGTCGGCACATTGTCGAACATCAGCTGCACGCGCCCACTCATCAGATCGACCAGAGCCGGCGCGCCGCCACGATAGGCGACATGCACGATATCGACGCCGGTCATCATCTTGAACAACTCACCGGCGACATGCAGCGTCGAGCCGATGCCGGAGGACGCAAAGTTCAGCTTGCCCGGATTGGCCTTGGCGTAGGCGATGAGCTCGGGAATCGAATGGATCGGCTGCGACAGGTTGACATCGACCACATCTGGAAAGCGGATCAGGCCGGCGACCGGCGTGCTGTCGTTGATGAAATTGAAGGGGAGCTTGGCAAACAGCGCCGGATTGGTGGCGTTGGCCGGGGAGGCGAGGAACAGCGTATAGCCGTCAGGGGCGGCGCGCAGAGCGGCCTGGGTGGCGATGTTGGTGCCGCCGCCGGGACGGCTTTCAACGACAAATTGCTGGCCTAGCCGCTGCGACAGCCACTGGCCGAACAGGCGCGCGGTCAGGTCGGCCGATCCGCCGGGCGGATAGCCGATAATGAGGTGGACAGGGCGCGACGGATAGGTTTCGGCACGCGCCATGCGTGAAATCGCCGGCATCGCAACGACGCCTGCCGCGAGCCGTAGCAGTCCTCTGCGTCGAATTTTCATGGCGTCACCCCGGTCCTGCCTCGTTATGCTATACGAGCCGCCCGCGGCCGCGGAAGAGGTTTGCAAACCCGAGATCGGCCGCACCGAACGGGTGATTGTGGAGGAACGCCATGCGGCTCCCGCGCCGGGAGTTTCTGGGTCTGGCGGCTGGAAGCGCTGCCGCCGCAGCGCTGCCGCGCGCCGCCTGGGCTGCCGATTATCCGGTGCGGCCGGTGCGTATCGTCGAAGGGTTTGGCGGCGGCGGGACGCCCGATCTCTTGTCGCGGCTGATCGGGCAGTGGCTGTCGCGGCAATTGGGCCAGCCCTTCATCGTTGAAAACAAGACCGGCGCCGCCGGCAACATTGCGACCGAAGCCGTCGTGAAATCGGCGCCGGACGGCTACACGCTGCTCACCTGCCTCACTGCTAACGCGATCAACGCTTCGCTCTATCCGAATCTCGATTTCAAATTCATGCGCGACATGGTGCCTGTCGCAGGCTTGATCGCGCTGCCGATGGTGTTCCTGGTCAATCCGTCGTTCCCCGCCAAGACGTTTCCGGAATTCCTCGCCTACGCCAAAGCCAACCCGGGCAAGGTGAACCTGGCCTCGCCGGGGGTCGGCACGCCGATGCAGGTGGCCGGCGAACTGATCAATTTGACGGCCGGCGTGAAAATGGTGGGCGTGCCTTATCGCGGACCGGCGCCGGCGTTCACTGATCTGCTCGCCAATCGCATCACGGCGTTTATCATCACCATCACGGCGGCGATCGGCTTTATCAGAGACGGCCGGCTGCGCGCCCTGGCCGTCACCGGTGCGAAGCGATCGCCGATCCTGCCGGACGTGCCGGCCATCGCCGAGTTCTTGCCGGGCTTTGCCGCAACGGCCTGGGACGGAACCTGCGCGCCGAAGGGCACGCCGCCCGAAGTCATCGCCAAACTCAACAAGACCATTAACGCCGGCCTCGCCGATCCCCAGATCAATACCAAGCTCAGGGATCTCGGCGGCGACATCATGGCGATATCGCCCGCGGAATTCGGGAAATTCCTCGCGGAGGAAACGGCCAAATGGGACAAGGTGGTCAAATCTTCCGGCGCCAAGCCAAATTGAAAAGGACGAGCAGGTCCGGCTGTGCCGCAACCGCATGAAAGTGAGAGAACGATGAAACTTGCGCGTCGAGACATGCTGCGGCTGGGTGCGGCGGCTGCCGCTTTGCCGTGCCTGCCCGAAGCGGCGGCGGCGCAGACTTATCCGACACGGCCGGTCCGCATCGTTGTGCCTTATCCGGTCGGCATCGCGCCCGACATTGCCACGCGACTGTTGGCCGAAGGCTTGTCGCAGCGGCTCAAACAGCAGTTCATCGTCGATAATCGTCCCGGCGGCGCCGCCAATATCGGCACGCAAATCGTCGTGAAAGCGGCGCCGGATGGATACACGTTGCTGACCTCGACTATGACCAACGTGCTCAACATGTCGCTGTACGAAAAGCTCGACTTCAATTTCCTTCGCGACCTCGTCCCGGTTTCGGGGTTGGTGCTGCTGCCGCTCGTGCTTGTGGTCAATCCGTCGGTGCCGGCGAAGACGCTGCCCGAGTTCATCGCCTACGCCAAGAAAAATCCCGGCAAGATCAATTTTGCCTCCGTCGGCAGCGGCGCCGCGACCGACGTGGCCGGCGAGTTGTTCAACATGATGGCCGGCACTCACCTCGTGAACGTGCCGTATCGCAGCAGCTATCTGCCCGACCTGCTCAGCGGCCAGGTGCAGGTCGGCTTCACCCCGATCCTGCAGACGATCAGCTTCATTCGCGCAGGAAAACTGCGGCCGCTGGCGGTGACCGACTCGGCGCGCTCGAAAGTGCTGCCCGATATTCCCACCGTTGCCGAGTTCGTGCCCGGCTATAAGGCGATCGTCTGGGACGGCATCAGTGCGCCGGCCAAGACCCCGCCGGACATCGTCAACAAGCTCAACACCGCAATCAACGCCGTGCTGAACGATGCGCCGATGCAGAAAAAATTCGCCGATCTCGGCGCCGTGGCGATGGTGATGAGCCCCGCCGAATTCGGCCAGTTCACCAAAGACGAAGCCGCGAAATGGGCCAAGGTGATCAAGACCGTCGGCATCAAGGCGCAGTAGGTCCGAGCGCAGCCGGGATTCGACAGAAGGAGAACGATCATGACGCTTCGCCGCCGCAGTTTTCTGCAACTGGCCACCAGCGCGGTGGCGCTGCCCGCAGTGTCGCGCACCGCGCTGGCGCAGAGCTATCCAAAGCGGCCCGTAAAGCTGATCGTGACGGTGCCGGCCGGCGGCTCGCCCGACATCATCGGACGGCTGATCGCGAAATGGTTGTCGGAAAAGCTCGGGCAGAATTTCTTGGTTGAGAACAAGCCGGGCGCCAGCACCAATTTGGGCACCGAACTGGCGCTCAAGGCGGCGCCGAGCGGCGACACGCTGTTGCTCGCCATGTCCTCCAATGCGATCAACCCCGCGCTCTACACGCATCTGAATTTCAACTTCATCCGCGATGCCGAGCCGGTCGCCAGCATCTCGACGATCCCGCTGGTGATGGTCGTTCACCCCTCGGTCGCCGCCAAGACGGTCCCCGAATTCATCGCGCTCGCCAAATCCGAACCGGGCAAGCTCAACATTGCGTCCGGCGGCACCGGCACGCCGCTGTTCGTCGCCGCCGCGCTGTTCAAGATGATGGCGGACGTCAAGCTCACCGACGTGCTCTATCAGGGCGAGGGCGCGGCCTATCCGGACCTGCTTAGCGGCCGCACGCAGGCGATGTTCGGCGTCATGCCGGCAGCGCTGCCCTATATCAGGGCCGGCAAGCTGCGGGCGCTGGCGGTGACCAGCGCCAAGGCGCAGCCGGAACTGCCCGGTGTGCCGCCGGTGGCGCAATTCCTGCCCGGCTACGAGGCGCTCGGCTGGTACGGCATCGTCGCGCCAAAAGGCACGCCGAAAGACGTGGTCGAGGTTCTCAACAAGCAGGTCAATGCCGCGCTCGCCGATCCCGCTATGCGAAAGCGCTTTACCGATCTCGGCTGCGACGTGTTCACCGGCACGCCCGCCGACTTCGAGAAGTTCATCCGCAGCGAAACCGAGAAATGGGCCAAGGTGATCAAGTTCGCCGGCGTCAAACCGAACTGATTTGGTCATCTTGCTCCCCAATCCCTCATCCTGAGGTGGCCGCGAATCGAGGCTCGCTGCGCTCGCACCTCAGGATGAGGTAACAGCGCAAGCGCTCCCGGTCTCACGGCGCGATTTTTGTTCGCGCGCGAGTTTTTCATCCCACCATTTTTTCTAACGCCTTCCCCTTGCGCCATTCCTGGGTTTTTCCCTGTGCCCACCCAGGCCGCAAACAAAAGGGGAAGCGGA
>DASZWK010000234.1:0-9554 GCA_035546235.1 Xanthobacteraceae bacterium
CATGGGGGCGATGAACGAGTTTCTGCGCTTTCTGGAAACGCCGGAATGCCAAGCCCTCTACGACGGACTTGACGACACCTGGAACGCGCGCGCCGAAGAACTCAATGCGCGGCTGCGGGACGCCGACTTGCCGGTCCAGGTTGCCAATATCTCCTCGATCTGGACCGTTTGTTACACGGCGCCGTGTCGCTACAACTGGATGCTGCAATATTACCTGCGCGCCGAGGGGCTGGCGTTGAGCTGGGTCGGCACCGGCCGGCTGATTTTCAGCGTCAATTACACGGCCGCCGATTTTGCCGCCGTGGCGGACCGGTTTGTCGCCGCGGCCACGGCCATGAAGCAGGACGGCTGGTTCTGGCACGATCCGTCGGCGACCAACACATCGATCAAGCGAACGATTCTCAAGGAAATGCTCGCCCATCGACTGCTGCCCGCGCCCGACCGCAAATCTGCCTGACTCGCAAGTCCGCCTGACGGTTCCGCCGCATACTCCCGCAAAGCTTCAGCTGGCGCGCGGCAATTCCTCCGCGGCTTCTTCCAGCTCGTCCTCTTCGTCCCAGTCGGCGCCGATATGCGGATCGATCAACTCGCCGCGCAGGAGCGCGAGCGGAGCCTTGTGGTACAGCTTGATGTCGTGGAACGGATCGGTGAGAATTTTGGTCGCCCATACCAGCCCGGTCTGCACGTCCTTGATGAAGAACAGATGCACGGTGCGGAATCCGACGCCGCCGATCCCGAGCGCCAACCAGATTATCGCGACTTGGCGGACGAATTCCATTTTGCCCGCCGCTGGCGCGAACAGGCCAAAAAGGCTCGGGCTGACATAGAGCGTCACCGGCGACAGTGCCCAGATCGACAGCAGCACGACTTTGCGCCGCAGATTGTAGCCAACCTTGATCTGTTCCTTGTATTCGTGGCTGGCGTGGTTGACCTCGTCGTAGTCCTTCGGTTCGAAGAAAAAGTGACCGCTCTGCCGCGTCGTCATCGCCACCAGCCAGCCGGCCAGCGCCGATATGGCGGGATCCTTGAAAATCATGACGTAGGAAAACAGGAAACTCAACGCGCTGACGAAGTGGAGCGACTGATTGATCCGGCTGTGGTGATAGTAGCGATGATCGTCCCAGCGCTGGATTCTCAGCGTTTCAAGAAAGCCGGCCATAGTCCCCCTCCGCCTCCATGTCGATTTATCGACGCTATGGCGATTCGATGAATGCGCCGTGACAGAGACAGTTCGTGACGTTTGCGTGAACGCCGGCGATCCTGTTTGTTGGTCAGCCGGCAGCACGCGCGGTGGTATTTGGTATTTCATGGCCGAGCGCCGTCCCACCGCCCTTGGCAAAGCGAATAAGCGAGAAATGTCCGAACGGGGGCATGCTGCGGCGCTCGACCAGCCGCACACCGTCGGTGCTGCCCGCCCATTGCGCATAGCGCTCGAACGCAAATTCAGTGCGCCAGCCAAGTTTGCGGGCCGCCGGCGCGAACCAGCGTTCGAGCGCACGGCGCATGCCGGCCTCGGCGCCGACGCGGCTGACCAGAATGATCTCCCCGCCCGGCTTGAGAACGCGGGCGAATTCGTCGAGCGTGGCCTCGGGATGCGGCACCGTTGTGATGACGTATTGGGCCACTACCGCGTCGAACGACCCATCGGGAAAATCGAGATGCTCGGCATCCATGACGGCAAGTGCCTCGACATTGCCAAGGCCGAGTTCGGTCACGCGCTGCTGCGCCTTGCGAAGCATCGGCTCGGAGATGTCGACGCCGTAGAGCTTCACTCCGCCGGAGTAGTAGGGTAGCGATATTCCGGTACCGACGCCGACTTCGAGGATACGTCCGCCGATACGTTCGGCCGCGGCGATCGCGGCGTGGCGGCCGTGTTCGAACACGGCGCCGAACACCAAGTCATAGACCGGCGCCCATCGCGCGTAGGCCTTTTCGATCGTGTCCTTGTCGAGTTCGGTGTGCGCAGTGTCAGTCATCGCCTGGCCTCTTGCTTGATATGGCCGCAGCAACAGCGTTGCGGCGTGCCGGTGAAGTGAACGGTCCCGTCTTCAGCCACGCGCGGTCGCGGGAGCCGGCTCGGCAGCGTGAGCCGTCTCAGCACCGTCAATCGCGACCTTGCGGACGTGTCCGATGAACTGGCGCGCACTGTTTTCCCAGGAGTAGCGCAGCGCGAACGCGCGGCAGGGCTCGCGCGGGATTTCCAGCGCGCCGAGACAGGCCACACGCAAGTCATCGCTCAAGACGCCGATCGGATTATCGGCCACCACGTCCTTGGGGCCGGTCACCGGGAAAGCGGCAATCGGCACGCCGCTCGCCAGTGCTTCGAGCTGCACCACCCCGAATGTGTCGGTCAGACTTGGAAACACAAACACGTCGGCCGCGGCGAGATGCGCCGCCAGCGTGCCATTTTCCAATTGACCGAGAAATCTCGCTTGAGGATAGCGACGTTTCAGCTCGTCTTCCATCGGCCCCTTGCCGATCACGACCTTGGTGCCTGGCAGATCAAGCGACAGGAACGCGTCCAGGTTCTTCTCGACGGCGACACGCCCGAGGCAGGCAAATATCGGCCGTGGAAAGCCCGGATCGATGGCGCGATCGGGCCGGAACTGTTCAGTGTCGACGCCACGCGTCCACATGCCGAGATTGGAAAATCCCCGCTGGCGCAGTTCGCTCGTCAACGACGGCGTTGCCACCATGGTTACGGTGGCGGCGCCGTGAAAACGCCGCAACGCCGCGTAGATCAGGCTCTCCGGGATCGGCACACGCGCGGAGATATATTCGGGAAAGCGCGTTGTGTAGCTCGTGGTGAACGGCCGGCCACGGCGAACGCAATACGCGCGCACGGCATGACCGATCGGGCCCTCGGTCGCGATATGGATCGCGTCCGCCCTCGCCGCTTCGATGCGCTCGGCGATGCGCCGCCGGCTCGGAATGGCGAGCCGCAGGCCGGGATAGGTCGGCACCGGAACGGTACGAAACCCATCCGGCGAGAGAAACTCTATCTCGACGCCAAGACCTCTTGCCGCCCGCTGCAGGGACAAAAGAGTGCGAACCACGCCGTTGACTTGCGGAGGCCACGCGTCAGTCGCGATGAGAACTCGCATGTATTGTTCCCGCGGACGATCTGCGATGGCGATCTGTCCGTTGTCTGAAATACGAATCGAATGCAACAAACATTGCCACTTCATGTCTCAGTTATGTGACGGGTTATTTGTTCCACGCGGAACGTCAGCGCGCGACGTAACAATAGTGTCGCAGTCCGATGAGAAAATAAGACTGAGAATCAGCGAACGTTGAAAACGCTCATCGCAATGGGCCGATGTCGAATGTGATGAGCGCCGCGCCGCGCGCGGTTTACCGGCGGCTAGGTTGGCGTTGGCTTGCAGCGGCGATCAGTCTCGCGATCGTCGTCATTGCGAGCGCCACGCTCTATCGCGTTTTCCATGAGATCGACGTTGCGCGTGTTATTGACGTACTGAAGACTCAGGCCCCGCAAAGCCTCCTCCTGTCGTGCCTGTTTGTTGCGGGCGGCTACCTCACGTTGACCTGTTACGATGTATTTGCGTTGCGGGCGATCGGACGACGCCACCTGCCCTATCGGGTTGCTGCCCTTGCAAGCTTCACGAGCTACACGATCGGGCACAATATCGGCGCAGCGGTCCTAACCTCGGGCATTATCCGCTACCGCATCTACTCCGCCTGGGGCCTGTCGGTCGGTGAAATCGCGCGCATCGCCTTCATCACCGGCTTGACTTACTGGCTGGGCAACGCGTTCGTGCTCGGCTGCGGCATTGCGCTCGCACCGGGCGCCGCCAGTGCAATCAATCATCTGCCGGCGCCGATCAATCGCCTCATCGGGCTCGCCGCGCTCACGGCCATAAATTGCTACATGCTGTGGCTATTGCCGCGCCCGCGCAGCATCGGCCGCCTGCCATGGCGGGTCGCGCTGCCTAATCCGGCGTCGACGCTCGTGCAGATCGCCATCGGGTCGCTCGATCTGATCTTTGTGACACTCGCCATGTACGTGCTGCTGCCGGCACAGCCGGCGATCGACTTCTTCGATCTGCTCGTCGTGTTCGTCACCGCGATGCTGATCGGCGTCGTCAGTTATGTGCCGGGCAGCCTTGGCGTGATCGAGGCGGCGATGTTTCTCAGCCTGCCGCAATTCCCGAGGGAGGACTTGCTGGCATCGCTCCTCACATTTCGCCTGCTGTATTTCGTGGTGCCGCTCATCTTGGCGTCGCTGCTGTTCGGCCTGCGCGAAGCCCGCCTCGTTGCCGCGGGGTTGGCACGAAGTAGAAAGGTGACGAGGCTCGTCAGCGCCCGAAAATGAGGCTGTTCGGATGCTGGTTGATGTTCTTGATGGTCTTTTGCAGCTCGGCGAGCGTGCGCCGGCCATCGACCGCAAAGGCCTCAAACTGCTTCAGCCCCTGATTGGAAAACTGGTTCAGGCCGGCGGAAATCTGCGTGCTCTGCTTGTCCAGGTCGTCAGCTAGCTTGCGGATCGAGTCGGCCGCCTTGCCGATCTGGCCGTTGCCATCGGTGCCGCCGGTGAGATTTTGCAGCCCCGCCATGACTTGGTCGAGGCGCTGTGAGTTTTGCGCCAGCGTGTTTGTCACTTTCTGGATGTTCTGCAGCGAGGCGCGCAAGGCGATTTCATTGTCGGCTACCATGCTGTCGATCTTGGAGAGCACATCGCGCGCCTGCTGTGTCACGTCGGCACTTGCGTTTGCGTCGGCGTAGAGGGTCGGCGGCTCGGTCCCCTCCCCACTCAACGGCTCCGCCCTCGCCAACCCGCCGCTCAGCGACACTTCGGCAAGGCCGGTCAGCCCCTGAAACACCAGCCCGGCCTTGGTATCGGCGCGCACCGGCACCGCGCTCTGTACCTTGAGCAGCGCCACGACCTTGCGCGGATCCTGCGGATCAAGTGTCAGCCCCGCAACCTGACCGACCCGAATGCCGTTGAACGTCACGTCGGAACCCGTGTTCAGGCCCGCGACGGAACCTGTGAAGACGACGCGATACGCGGTCTCGTGGCCGCGGTCGCCGGCCCGCTGAAACCAGTACAGAAAGCCGAAGGCCCCGACGATGACAGCGAGCGTGAACAAGCCGGTCACCACATAATTCGCCTTGGTCTCCATGAGCGAAGGTCCTTTTCGTCTCTCAGTGCCGGACGGGTCGGCCGCGTTTGCCGCGAAAATAAGACTTGAGCCAGGGATGTTCGGACGCGAGCAGCGTCTCGATCGGTCCGTCGGCGATCACACGGCCCTCGGACAGCACCGCGATGCGGCCGCAGACCGCGTGCAGGCTGTCGAGATCGTGCGTCACCATGAAGACGCTCAGGCCGAGCGTGCGCTGCAAGGTGAGAATCAGTTCGTCGAACTCGGCGGCACCGATCGGATCGAGGCCGGAAGTCGGTTCATCGAGAAAGACGATGTCGGGATCGAGCGCCAGCGCGCGAGCGAGCGCCGCGCGCTTGATCATGCCGCCCGACAATTCCGCCGGATATTTTCTGCGGACGCTGTCGTTGAGCCCGACCATTTTCAGCTTGGCAAGCGAAATTTCCTCGATCAGCCGCGGCGACAGGCCTTTGAGATATTCGCGGATCGGAAATTCGATGTTCTGCTGCACGTTGAGCGAGGAAAATAGCGCGCCCTGCTGAAACAGCACGCCCCAGCGCCGTTCGATCGAACGGCGCTCGCGTCCGTTCAACGCGGCGATGTCCTGACCGAACACCTCGATGGTGCCGTTGCGCTTGGGCAACAGCCCGATGATCGTGCGCATCAGTACCGACTTGCCGGCGCCGGAAGCGCCCACAAAGCCGAGAATCTCGCCGTGCTGCACGTCAAGCGTCACGTGGTCGAGCACTGTGGCGCCGCCGAAACCGACGACCAGGTCGCGCACGTTGATGACGGTATCGTTCGCCGGCATGCGTCACATCCCAATCGTCGCGAAGAACATCGCGAAGAAACCGTCGAGCACGATGACGAGGAAGATCGACTTGACCACCGACGCGGTGGTCCGCTGTCCGAGCGACGACGTACTGCCGTCGACTTCGAAACCCTCCGTGCACGCGACGAGCCCGATGACGAGCGCCATGAATGGCGCCTTGATCAGGCCGACCTCGAAGGTCGGCAGCCAGATCGCCTCGCGCAGTCTTGCCAGAAAAACGTCTGGCGTCATGCCGGCATACAGCCAGCACACCAGGCCCGCGCCATAGAGCGCCGCCATCGAACCCAGAAACGCCAGCAAGGGGACGGCAATAATGAGAGCAACGATGCGCGGCAGCACCAGCACTTCGACCGGATCGAAGCCCATGGTGCGCAGCGCGTCGATCTCTTCGCGCATTTTCATCGCACCGAGTTCGGCCGTGTAGGCGCTGCCGGAGCGGCCTGCGACCATGATGCTGACGATCAGCACGCCAACTTCGCGCAACACCAGCACGGCGACCATGTCGACCACATAGACGTCGGCGCCGAACGGGCGAAAGCGGAAGATGCCTTGCTGCGCCAGGATGGCGCCGATCAGGAACGTGCTCAGAAGGATGATCGGCACCGCACGCAGACCGACTCGCTCAAGCTGGTGCACGATCGACGTCAAGCGCAGCCGTGACGGCCGGGCGATCGTGCCCAGCACCACCATCGTCAGCGCGCCGAGGAGATGGGCGATGAGCACCAGCGACCAGCCGATGTCGGCGACGGCGCGGCCAAGCGAATCCAGGCCGCCGACGGCGCGGTTGGGCGCATGCACTGCGGGCGCGGGCTCGCGATTGGCGAGCCGCATCTCATCGATCAGGGCGCGGTCGCCGTCGGAAAGATTGACAATACGGGTCTCCGCGCCGCGCGCCGCCAGCGCGCGCGTGAGGCGCTCGATCAGCCAGGCGCCGTACGTATCCAGCCGCTCCAGCTTTTCCAGGTCAATGTCGACGCTCTGCGCATTCTCGCAGCGGCGCCCAGCCGTGACGACGATCCGCTCAAGTTCGGCGGCGCGCTCGGCGGTCCAGGCACCGGCGATCACGAGCGAGACGTGCGTGTCGGCCGGGCCGTGGCGCGCACTCGCGTCGGGTTCGGCGAGCGTCGCCGTAAGCGAGGCAGCGGTCACCGCGCAACGTTCCGTCGCTTTAAGTCCGCGCGGGACGGCTCTTGAGCGACAGTCGTCTGCGCGGTCATAACTACGGTTGGTATGACGCTTGGCATGGACGTCTCCGTACGGATCGAACGCTGGCCACTGGCCGGTACCTTCACCATCAGCCGCGGCAGCAAGTCCGAGGCGGTGGTGGTCGAAGGCCGAACTCAGCGACGGAACTCACTGTGGCCGCGGAGAATGCGTCCCCTACCCACGCTACAGCGAAAGCCCGGACCGGATTGTGGCGACCATCGAGGCCATGCGCCCGGCGTTGCACCAGGGTCTCGACCGCGCGGCGCTCCAGGCCGAAATGCCCCCGGCGCGGCTCGTAATGCACTTGATTGTGCTTACTGGGACGTTAACGCCAAGCAATCCGGCCGGAGGGTCTGTGAATTAGCCGGACTTGTGGCGCCGGAGCCACGGGTTACCGCCTCCACGATCTCGCTAGTCGCGCCGGCGCAGCGAGCGCGGTGTGTCGATCTCGATGGGCCGCTGCTGCTGGCCAAGGACCGGGCCGGCGGCCTTCGCTACGACGGCAGCCTGATCTATCCACCTGAATCCGCGCTGTGGGGGTGAGCCGCGGCGTGCAATCATGTATGATCGCTACCGACTTGAGGGCGGCGGCGCGATCAAAGTAAGCCAACGCCCGCAGGCCTTGAGATTTGCGGCGCGTGGGATCGGTAGCCTCGGGGAAACTTCTCATGACAACACGGCGCAGTGTGCTGAGAGCCATCGCGGGGGCCGGCGCCGTATTGCCGGTGGCTGCGCTGCACGCCGCGCGGGCGCAGCAAGGGTATCCCAATCGGCCGATCCGCATGATCGTGCCATTTCCTCCCGGCGGTCCGATCGACACCATGGCGCGGCTGGTCGGGGAGGAGCTGAGCGAGAGCATCGGCAAAGTGGTCGTTGAAAACCGCCCCGGCGGCGGCTCGACCATTGCCACCAAATATGTGGCAAGCCAACAGCCTGATGGTTACACGCTGATGTTTGGCTCGTCGGGATCGCTCGCGGTGGCGCCCGCACTCTATTCAAGTCTCGATATCGACCCGCGCAAGGCGTTCGTCCCGATCGCCACGGTGGCGCTGCTGCCGCACGTTTTCGTCGTCAATCTTGACGTGCCGGCGAAGACCATTGCCGAATTCGTCGCCTATGCCAAAACCAATCCCGGCAAGATCAATTTCGGCGCCGGCCTCGGAACGCCGCCGCACCTGCTCAGCACGCTGTTCAAAACCGAAGCGCACATCGATGTCGTCTACATTCCGTATAATGGCTCCGCCCAATCGGTCACCGATCTGCTCGGCGGCCGCACACAATTCACCATCGACGGCTTGGTGACGCTCTATCCCCTGATCAAGGCCGGCAAGGTCCGTCCGCTCGCCATCGCGCGCGGCGAACGCTGGCCGGCGCTGCCCGACGTGCCGACGCTGGTCGAGAGCGGCTATCCGGATTTCGTGCTCGATGCCTGGACCGGCGTCGTGGCACCGGCCGGCACGCCCGCGCCGATCGTCGACAAGCTCAACGCGGCAATCAACACCGCGCTCAAGACACCGGCCGCGCAAGCGAGCCTTGCCAAGTTTTCCGCCATCGCCAAAACTGGCACCCCCGATGACTTTCGGAACTTCCTCGCCGATCAGACCCAGAGATGGGGCGCGATTGTGAAGCTGGCCAACGCCAGAATCAACTAAGCTCACGCCGCTGTCGCGTGAGTATTGTTGGGTGTCTTTGTCGCGTCAGTCGTTGTGTTTAACTGTTGCGTACGTTGAGCCCATAACGCCGGCCGCCCGCTGCGTCGCTGTCGAGCGGGCCGCGGGCTTGCGCCAACTGGTTGTCAAAGATGTCCACCAATCCTCTCGGCGCGGCATTGACGCGCTATGATGCTGCTGTCACCGCCGGCGCACCCCAGATTGCGTCCGAGCAGTCCAACGAACTCACAGGTATTGCAACGGCGATCGAACGCGTCGAAGCGCTGCTGGCCGCCGGCGGCGACCCGGAACCTGAAGGCCCGGACGCAATCGAGCGCATCGCCGACATTGCGTTTGTGCTGCATGAACGGGACGTGGAGGCGTCGCTGTGCGATGCGCTCGACGCTGCCGTGCGCGAACTTGCCAACGCCAACGCGGTCAAGCAGGCGAATGTGCACCATGTTCGCCAGGCCGCCGAGATGCTGCGGGAACTATCGCAACGCGTCACCGACATGATCGCGCTGCTGCAAATGTCTCCGCCTGTCACGAATGATACAGCATCAAATGAATCGCTGCCGGAGCAAGACGAACCTGCTCCTCGAGAGCAACTAGCGAGCGAAAACACCTTCGAGGGCGAAATGCCGCGTGAGGGTCTGTTCCCCGCGGAGCTTTTGGAGGATGACGAGTTCGCGCGGGCCGTCGCAGAGCTTGCCGCCTCGCTGCCGGCCCTCGCCGAGCCCGTCGAAG
>DASZWK010000235.1:0-11469 GCA_035546235.1 Xanthobacteraceae bacterium
CGCGAGCGTGGTCGTACGGCTCACCGACAGCGCCTCGGCCGAGCTTTCGCCGGCCCATGCCGGCACGATTATTTCCGGCAAATCCGGACAAAACCCGTCGAAAGCGGCACAATAAACGCCGTTTCGGCGCGCAGAGCGCCATTGTGCCGCCGCGCTTTCCCGGCTGCGGTGTTTTCCCTATTGTCCGCCCGCAAAACGGCAAATCCCAAGCCCCATAAATCTAGCGTGCGATAAACTTTGCATCCTATGAGCATGATCGACAGCGCAGCAGCGCGGGCCTTTTGGCCAGCCAACGGCCTTGGCGCACTCGTCGATTTCGCCGTCGCGTCGCACCGGCGCGCAGCGGCGCTGCTTATTCTCGTTTCGCTGCTCGCTTTTCTGCCCGGCTTTTTTCAGATTCCACCGGTCGATCGCGACGAGGCCTATTTCGCCCAGGCAACGAAGCAGATGGTCGAGACCGGCAACTACGTCGACATCCGCTATCAGGGCGACGTGCGCTACCGCAAGCCGATCGGCATCTACTGGCTGCAGTCGGGCGTGGTAAGGGCGGCGCAGGCGCTCGGCGTGCCTGCCGCGCGCGAGAAGATATGGCTTTACCGCATACCGTCGCTGTTCGGCGCGATCGGCGCGGTGCTGGCGACATATTGGTGCGCGCTCGCGTTTACCGGCCGCCGCGCCGCGGTCCTGGCCGCGCTGATGATGGCGGGCTCGAT
Organism: Xanthobacteraceae bacterium; assembly: GCA_035546235.1. Taxonomy (GTDB): domain Bacteria; phylum Pseudomonadota; class Alphaproteobacteria; order Rhizobiales; family Xanthobacteraceae; genus BOG-931. The sequence continues at coordinate 714 of DASZWK010000235.1, forward strand.
TCTGCTCGGCGTCGAAGCGCGCCTTGCCAAAACCGATGCGGTTTTGCTGTTCACCGTTGTGGTTGCGATGGGCGTGCTGGCGCGCGCCTATATGGTGCCGCGGCCGGGCGATGCCGGAAATGTATCACGGCTCGACTGGCGTGTAGCGGCGCTGTTCTGGACGGCGCTCGCTGCGAGCTTTCTCGACAAAGGTCCGGTTATCCTGATGCCCGTTGGGCTGGCGGCGTTGACGCTCTCGATACTCGAGCGTTCGGGCCGTTGGCTGAAGCCGTTGCGCCCGCTTGCGGGTGCGGCTTGGGCGGTTTTGCTGGTTCTCCCCTGGTTCATTGCGATCTATTGGCGTGCCGGCAATTCCTTTCTGGTCGACTCAGTCGGCCATGACATGCTGGCGAAGATCGGCGGCGGGCAGGAGGCGCACGGCGCGCCGCCGGGATATTACATTCTTCTGTTCTTTCTGACGTTCTTCCCCGGTGCTGCGCTGGCGCTGCCGGCCGTGCCGGGCATCTGGTCGATGCGGCGCGAGCCCGCGGTGCGCTTTCTGCTCGCCTGGCTGGTGCCGTCCTGGATCGTGTTCGAACTGGTCGCGACCAAGCTGCCGCACTATGTGCTGCCGCTTTATCCGGCGATCGCGATGCTGCTCGCGATCGTCATCGAGAAGAACCAGCTTTCGACGCGCCCGTCGTTGCGCCGCGCCACCATTTTGTGGTTCGCAGTTCCGCTCGGCTTGACCGGCGTCGCGATCGGCGGCGCGATTGCGCTGTCGCGTAATCTCGAGCCGCTCGCCTGGCCGTTCCTTGCTGCTGCTATCGTGTGCGGTCTGTTTGCATGGCGGCTGTATGCTGTCGACGGCGCTGAGCGTTCTTTGCTGCGCGCGCTCGGTGCAGCGATCCTCGGCGCCATCGGCGTTTATGGAATCGTATTGCCGTCGCTCACGCCGGCGTTTCCGAGCGTGGCACTCGCCAACGTGGTGCGCAGCACGTCCTGCCCACATCCGCTCGTGGCCAGCGTGGGCTTTCAGGAACCGAGCCTGGTCTTCCTCGCCGGCACCGCGACGCGGTTGACCGACCCGTCGAGCGCGGCGGATTTCCTGCGTCAAGGCGGATGTCGCTTGGCCTTCATCGACGCCGATAGTCAGCGCGCCTTCGCGCAGCGCGCCGAGGCGATCGGATTGCGTTACCGCGCGGGCCCCACCATTAAAGGGTTCAACATCTCGAACGGCCACAAGGTTACGATCACGGCGTTCGAGCCGACCGGTGCGGCGGTCGCGCCGCCGGTGCGATGAACCGGCTTTCGCAATCTCCGTCGTCGGCAAAACGCGCGGGCGTACTCGCGGTGGCGGCGCAGCGGGCTACCGCGCTCGGGCTCAATCTGGTCGGCAACCTCGCTCAATGGTGCAGCGTTCTGGCGCGGCCGCCCCGGGCGCCAACGCCGTCGGTGTCCGAACGCGCCATCATCGCCGTTTTCCTGGCGTTCGCGATCAGCATTGCTTGCATGTTTTTCATCGATCGGCCCGCGGCCGATTGGGCGCGTCATCTGCCGAGAGGATTCGAAGGGGCGTTCGAGCAGATTACCAATGCCGGCGAGTCCGGCTGGTTTCTCATTCCCTTCGGCTGTGTTGTGCTGGTGTTGGCGGCGCTCACTGCACCCGAATTGCCGCGTCTGACGCAAGGCGTGCTCGGGGCGCTTGCGGCGCGGTTTGGATTCCTGTTCCTGGCGATCGGTGCACCGAGCCTGTTTGACACCATCATAAAGCGCGTGATCGGCCGTGCGCGGCCTTATGTCGATCTCGACGGCAGTCCATTCACCTACATGCCGTTCGCTTGGCGTTCCGAGTATGCGAGCTTGCCGTCCGGGCATGCCACGACCGCAGGAGCGGCGGCGTTCGCCATTGGAGCGATCTGGCCGCGCAGCCGGCCGGTCATGTGGCTCTACGCGCTGGCCGTCGTCTTCAGCCGTGTCGTCGTCATGGCCCATCACCCCAGCGACGTGATTGTCGGCGTGCTGGTCGGCGCGGTTGGCGCCGCCTGGATGCGCCGCCTTTTTGCGGCGCGGCGTCTGGTATTTTCACCGCATGACTTGGCAGTTTATCCGGGGCCGTCCCTGCGTCGCACGGCCGGCGCACTCCGCGAGGCGCTCCGGGGCGGAACAGGCCGCAAGCCCTGACAGGGCCCGATTGAACCCGGCCGGAATGCGCTCTAAAAGCTGCCGCCATGTCGGTGAGCAACGGGCGCGATCCCGATCCTGCCGTGTCGGTGGTCGTGCCAGTGCGCAACGAGGCCGGTAATATCGCGCCGCTCGTTGCGGAGATCGAAGCCGCCTTGACGGGCTCTAGCTTCGAGATTGTCTACGTCAACGACGGCTCGACAGATGCGACCGAGGCGGAACTGCTGGCGCTGGCGGCCGAACGGCCCCATTTACGGCAGATTCGCCACGGTACATCGTGCGGACAGTCCGCTGCCATCCGCACGGGCGTACAAAATGCGCGCGGGCCTTTGGTTGCGACGCTCGACGGCGACGGCCAGAACGACCCGGCCTTCATCCCGATACTCATTAATGTGCTCGAGGGTGGCGGCCCGCGGATCGGGCTCGTCGCCGGGCAACGCGTGGGCCGCAAGGCGACCGGCTTTAAGCGCATGCAGTCGCGTATTGCCAACCGAGTGCGCGCCGCCGTGCTGAAGGATGGCACGCGCGATACCGGATGCGGACTGAAGGCGTTTCGCCGCGACCTGTTCTTGGCACTGCCATATTTCGACGGTCTGCATCGCTTTCTTCCGGCGCTGGTGCGCCGCGAAGGCTTCGAGATCGACTATGTCGACGTGGTCGATCGGCCGCGCCAGCACGGCGTATCGAATTATGGCTTCTGGGATCGGCTCTGGATCGGCATTCTCGATCTCGCCGGGGTCTGGTGGCTGATCCGGCGGCGAAAGCGCGTGCCGCAAGCTGAGGAGGTGAACCGTGCTCGTTGATCTGTCCCGCGCGGTCGGCGCCTACCTGCACGACGTATTCATCACCCGGCTCGACTGGTGGGTCATTCTGGGATTCACCGCGCAGGCAATGTTCAGCGCGCGTTTTCTGGTGCAATGGATCGCTTCGGAGCGCGCCGGCCGCAGCGTCATTCCGCTGGCATTCTGGACGTTTTCAATCGCGGGCGGCGTCTTGCTGCTGGCATACGCGCTCTACCGCAAGGACCCGGTGTTCATTGCGGGCCAGGCGTTCGGCGTTTTTGTCTATGTGCGCAATCTTTATTTCGTGCTGCGCGACCGCAAGGCCGCGGTGTCGGCGGCTTAGTGTTCTACCGCGGCTGCGAGGTACGCTATTTCTGGAAGGCTTCCTTCAACACAGCCTGTTGCGCCGCATTGGGCGTGCCGAGATAGGTCACGGATTTTCCGTCTTCCACCATGGCGGCCCATACCTTGGCGCCGTGCGGTGCGAACATCAGCTCCATGCCATTGTTGCCGCAGTCGTGGGGCTTGCACGCGTAGAACAGCTCGTATCGTATCCCATCAACGGTTGAATAGGCGACCGGAGTTCCGACGTAATTCCCTGAGGTCTTCAAGACCTGCCGGGTCCAGCTCGGCAGCTTGCCGGCGTTCTTGAGAAGGCTGGTCAGCGACCGCAAGTAGGCCGGGTTCTTGATCGCGTCGGTCAGATAGATCTGGTTCGCCGCGACCGCGCTGGAACACGCCGCATACATCAAAATAAAAGCGCAAATAATCCGTCGCATCTGTAACTCCTCCGAGCGTTACACGGCCGCCGCGAGCGCGGCAAAGCCGCGTTGGAGATCGGCTATCAGGTCGGTGACCGCCTCGAGACCGATATGGAATCGCACCGTCGGGCCACCCGGCACCCACTTGGTCGCTGTACGCGCCGGCGCAAGGTCGAACGGGATGGCGAGGCTCTCGTAGCCGCCCCACGACGGGCCGATGCCGAACAGCGTGAGCGCATCGAGGAACGCGTAGACCGCTTTCTGCGGCACCGGCTTGAGCACGATGCTGAACAGGCCCGATGCTCCGGTAAAGTCCCGCCGCCACAGCGCATGGCCGGGATGGCTCGGTAGCGCCGGATGCAGCACGCGCAGCACTTCGGGTCGCCGTTCCAGCCAGCGCGCAACTTCGAGTCCCGATTTGAAATGCCGCTCGAGCCGCACAGCTAATGTGCGCAGGCCACACAGCCCGAGATAGACGTCGTCCGGCCCCTCGCACAGGCCGTACAGAAAAGTGGTCTGCTTGAGCGCCGCAATATGCGCGGCATTGGCGGACACAGTTCCCAGCATGACATCGGAATGTCCGCCGATATATTTGGTGCCGGCCTGGATGACGAGATCGGCGCCATGGTCGAGCGGGCGGAAATAGAGCGGCGTCGCCCAGGTATTGTCGATCAAAACGACAGCGCCTTTATCGTGCGCGACTTTCGCGATCGTGCCGACGTCCTGAATCTCGAAAGACAGCGAGCCGGGTGACTCCAGATAAATGGCGCGCGTGTTCGGGCGAAACTGCGCGGCGATCTCGCCACCGATCGTCGGGTCGTAGAAGGTCGCGCTGATGCCGAACCGCGAGAGGATCTGCTCGCAAAACGCCCGGGTCGGTCCGTAGGCGTTGTCGGTGACGAGCAGGTGGTCGCCGGTTTTGAGGACCGCCAACAGCGCGGTAGAGATCGCGGCAAGCCCCGACGGCAAGAGCGCAACGCCGGCGCATTGCGGGCCCTCAAGTTCAGCGATCGCGCTTTCGAGCGCCTCCGTGGTCGGCGTGCCGATGCGGCCGTACTGATACCGGCTGCGCTGCGCGACGTAATCCTCGGCACTCGGATAGATCAGCGTCGAGGCGTGATAGACCGGGGGATTGATGAAGCCGTGGTAGGACGGCGGATGACGGCCCGCGGTGACGACGCGAGTGTCGGCGTGGCGCGGCGGTGAGGGACGTTTGTCGCTAGTGTCGTTCATGCCGTGGGCATGCCTTCGGTCTCGCCGTGCCGCCAGATGCGGTCATTACCGCGAGATGGAGTACCTTCGTCAACCCCTTGACCTTGTTGGGCGATCGTTCTCAGATGGCATCGCGCGCCGCAGTGCGGGAAGGGCGCGCGTCTTCACGCAGAAGGGGCAGATCATGAAACGCGCAGCGACGGCACTCGCTTTTGTCACTCTGCTTGCATGCGGCGCCCAGGCGGCGGAATCGCCGACGTTGAAGGCCGTGAAGGCGCGCGGCGAACTTATTTGCGGCGCCAACGGTCAGCTCGCCGGGTTCGGCATGCCCGATCCGCAGGGCAACTGGACGGGATTCGATGTCGATTTTTGCCGCGCCATTGCGGCGGCAATCTTCAACGACGCCACCAAGGTCAAGTTCGTGCCCTTGACTGCCACCAATCGTTTCACGGCGTTGCAATCGGGCGAAGTTGACGTGCTCGCCCGCAACACCACCTGGACGATGTCGCGTAACACCACGCTCGGCATCGATTTCGCCGCCGTCAATTATTATGACGGTCAGGGTTTCATGGTGCATAAGGATCTGAAAGTCAGCTCGGCGCTCGAACTCAACGGCGCCGCGGTGTGCGTGCAGCAGGGTACGACCACCGAACTCAATCTCGCCGACTATTTTCGTTCCCACAACATGACGCTCAAAACCGTGACCTTCGCCACGGTGGACGAGGCCGCAAAGGCCTACGATACCGGGCGCTGCGACGCCTTCACGACGGATTCCTCAGGGCTCTACGGTGTCCGCCTGCAACTGAGCAAGCCCGACGACAACATCGTTCTGCCGGAAATTATCTCGAAAGAGCCGCTGAGCCCGTCGGTCCGCCAGGGCGACGACATGTGGGAGAACGTGGTGCGCTGGACACATCACGCCATGCTGGACGCGGAAGAATTCGGCATCACCAAGAGTAATGTCGATCAGCAACTCAAGTCGGCGAATCCGGAAATTCGCCGCTTGCTCGGTGTTGAAGGCCAATTCGGCCAGTCGATCGGGCTGACAAACGACTGGGCTTACCGCATCATCAAGCTGGTCGGTAACTACGGCGAGGTGTTCGATCGTAACGTCGGCCAAGGCTCGCCGCTGAAGATTGCCCGCGGCCTGAATGCGCTGTGGACCAAGGGCGGTTTGCAATACGGACTGCCGGTCCGCTGAGGGCGCAGTCTTGCGCGCGTGGGCGCCGGCGTCGGTTGTGCCGCCGCGAGGTCGCCGATGATCGCCATCGCCAAACGCTCGTCAGGCGGCGCCCGCAAGGCGGCGCGGATCGTGTTTCAGGCGGCGCTCGTTATCGTGGTCGCGGCGGTGTTCTACGGCGCCTTCGTCAACGCGGCGGATCACCTTGCACGCGCCAACATCTCGTCCGGCTTCCGCTTCTGGAACAATACGGCGGGTTTCGACATCAGCCAGACGCTGATCGCCTACTCGTCAAGCACCTCGACCTTCGGCCGCGCGTTCTGGGTTGGACTGCTCAATACGCTGTTGGTCGCGGCGCTCGGCATCGTGCTGGCGACGGTGCTCGGCTTCACGATCGGCATTGCGCGGCTGTCGCGTAACTGGCTGGTGGCGCGTCTCGCCGGCGGCTACGTTGGTCTCATTCGCAATGTCCCGCTCTTGCTGCAGCTTCTGTTCTGGTACAACGCCGTCCTCAAGACGCTGCCTGAGCTGCGCCAGAGCTTGATGCTGCCGGGCGGGGGACTGCTCAACAATCGCGGACTGTTTCTGCCGGCGCCGCTTTTCAAGCCCGGCTTTGGCGGGGTCGTGGCAGCCCTGCTGGTCGGCCTCGTTGCATCGTACGTGCTCCATCTCTGGGCCCGGCACCGGCAGGAGCGTACCGGCGCACAGCCGCGCACTGGCTGGTGGATGCTGGGCTTGATCTGCGGGCTGCCGCTCGTTGCATTCGCGCTGGCCGGTTTTCCATTGTCGTTCAGCGTGCCGCAGCTCGGCCGCTTTAATGTGGCGGGTGGCCTCGAAGTGCTGCCCGAATTCGCCGCGCTGCTTCTGGCGCTTTCGGTCTACACCGCGGCCTTCATCGCCGAAGTGGTGCGCGCCGGTATTCTTGCCGTCGCGCCCGGCCAGACCGAAGCTGCGCAGGCGCTCGGGCTGCGCGGCGGCCTGACGCTGCGCCTGATCGTCATCCCGCAGGCGATGCGGGTGATCGTGCCGCCATTGACCAGCCAATATCTCAATTTGATCAAAAACTCTTCGCTGGCCGTCGCCATCGGTTACCCGGACCTGGTGCAGGTCTTTGCCGGATCGGTCCTCAACATCACCGGGCAGGCGGTCGAAGTGATTGCCATCACGATGGCGGTCTATCTCGTCATCAGTCTGGTCACGTCACTGCTGATGAATCTATACGGGCGCACAACCGCGCTGGTGGAGCGCTGACGTCATGGCGGTGTCCGATGTCCGGCTCGGGTATCTACGCCGCACGGCGGCCGAAAACTTGCCGCCACCGATAGCGCATACCGGTATTCTGGGCTGGCTGCGCGCCAATCTGCTCTCGTCGCCCGCGAATGTCGTGCTTACGGTTATCTGCACGAGCCTGATTATCTGGGTGGTGCCACCGCTGCTGCGCTTCCTCCTGATCGACGCCGTCTGGTCGGGAAGCGATCGCACGGCCTGCCTGGCCACCGCGGCGAATCCCGACCCCGGCGCCTGCTGGGCGTTCGTGCGCGTGTGGTTCTCATATTTCGTCTATGGGTTCTATCCGATCGCGCAGCGCTGGCGCGTCGACGTATTCTTTGCCGCGCTGATTTTCGGCATCGCCTGGCTGGCGTGGCAGCGGGCGCCGCGTCGCGGTCTCGGCTCGATCTACTTTTTCGTGGGGCTGCCGCCGATCTCGCTGGTGTTGCTCTACGGCTTTCCGGCTATCGGCCTCGTTGCAGTGCCGACCAACCTATGGGGCGGGGTGCTTGTGACCATTGTGGTCGCCGCTGTCGGCATGGTCGTATCGCTGCCGATCGGCATTTTGCTGGCGTTGGGACGGCGGTCTGAGCTTCCGGCGGTGCGGTGGCTGTCGATTGGCTTCATCGAATTCGTGCGCGGCGTGCCGCTGATTACGGTGCTGTTCATGGCGAGCGTGATGCTGCCGCTGTTCGTGCCGCAGCGCTTTGAGCCCGACAAGTTGTTGCGTGCGCTGATCGGCGTTGCGCTGTTCGCATCGGCCTACATGGCCGAGGTGGTCCGCGGCGGCCTTATCGCTGTGCCGCGCGGCCAGTACGAGGCGGCGCGCGCGCTCGGTCTCGGCTACTGGCGGATGATGGCCCTGGTGGTCCTGCCGCAGGCGCTGCGGATCACGCTGCCGAACATCGTCAACACCTTCATCGGCCTGTTCAAGGACACGACGCTGGTGTTTATCGTCGGCATTTTTGATTTCCTGCGCACGATTGAGGCCGCGCGTGGCGATCCAAATTGGTCGACGCCGACCACCACCACCACCGGCTACGTGTTCGCCGCTTTGTTCTATTTCGCCTGCTGTTACGGCATGTCGCGCTACGCGCGTGGCGTGGAAGCGCGGCTGCAGCGGGCCGACCGGCAGTAAAGGAATTTGGCGATGGCACAGCAAGCCGCCGATGCGAATAAACTGCCGGCCTCAGTCAAGCCGGCGGTCGAGATCGTCGACGTCCATAAATGGTACGGCGAATTTCATGTGCTGCGCGACATCAACCTCGAAGTGATGCGCGGCGAACGCATCGTCATCTGCGGCCCGTCCGGCGGTGGCAAGTCGACGCTCTTGCGCTGCATCAATCGCCTGGAGGACTGGCAGCGCGGCCGCATCGTGGTCGACGGCGTCGAATTGACCGGCGATCCGAGGCAGATCGATGCGGTGCGACGCGATGTCGGCATGGTGTTCCAGCAATTCAATCTGTTTCCGCATCTGACGGTGCTGCAGAACTGCACGCTGGCGCCGATCTGGGTTCGCCACATGCCGCGGCGCGACGCCGAAGAACTGGCGATGACGTTTCTCAAGCGTGTCAAGATTCCCGAGCAGGCCGACAAGTATCCGGCGCGCTTGTCAGGCGGCCAGCAGCAGCGCGTGGCGATTGCGCGGGCACTGTGCATGAATCCGAAGATCATGCTGTTCGACGAGCCGACGTCGGCGCTCGATCCGGAGATGGTGAAGGAAGTGCTCGACACCATGGTGGAGCTCGCGTCCGACGGCATCACGATGCTGGTGGTGACGCACGAGATGGGATTTGCGCGCCAGGTCGCCGACCGCATCATCTTCATGGCTGACGGCCAGATCGTCGAAATCAATACGCCAAAGAACTTCTTCGATGCTCCGCAGCACGAGCGAACCCGACTGTTCCTGCAACAAATTCTCCACTGACGTTTGATATTTGAAGTGCCATCTGCGCTTCCGGCGACGCGAAAAATGGCGACATTGTGCCGTCGTGATGAAGGTCTGTTCAGGATTACAAAGCCGTAATCCGCTTTATGTTTCAGGTGTCCAAAGTTTAACTTGAGCTCACGCGGCGTCGTGATTTTATTTGCATCACCTTGCCATCCGTGGAGGATCAAATGCTCAAGCCCGTAATTGCCGCGACGGCGGTTCTCGCCTTTGCCGGCTCTTCGCTCGTGTACGCACAACAGCGTTTCGGCGACCGCGACGGCTTCGGTCAACGGGGCGCGCGTTTCGAACATCGCCATCCGGTGAACCCCGCCGATATGGCGGCATTCACCGACGCGCGGATTGCCGCGCTCAAGGCCGGTCTCGAATTGACCCCCGACCAGCAGAAGAATTGGCCGGCATTCGAGCAGGCGCTGCGCGACATGGCGCAATTGCGCATGCAGCGCATCGAGGCGCGGCAGGCGCGGATGCAACAGGGTGGGGCTCAGCCGAGCGCCGCGCCGCAGCAGGGTGCCGCCCCACAGCCGGGTGTCACGCCGCAATCGGGCCCGGCTCAGAACGGTCCGTTCGATCGCCTAGCTCGTCGCGCCGATGCCATGACCAAGACCAGCGCCGCGCTCAAGAAGGTCGCCGAGACGGGTGCGCCGCTCTACCAAAGCCTGACCGATGCGCAGAAGGAGCGTTTCAAGACGCTGGCGCGGGTGCTGCGGCCGCATCCTCGCCGGTTCGCCTTCAACGAGCGTAACGGCGGTTGGCGCCAAGGTGGCCGCGGAATGGAAGGCGGATTTGGTCATCATCACGGTCGCCCGGACGGTGACGGCAATGGCGGAGGCTCGCAACTCTAACCGGCCTGATACGACATTCTTTCCCCCAGGCGCCCGCTGAATTCTGCCTCCCCGCAGCCGGTGCCAAAGCGAAAGCCGCAGGATTTTTCACCTGCGGCTTTCGTGATTCGCGAGGTGCCGCGCGCATCGCCTCACGCTTGCGGCTTTCCGGCACCTAGTGGTCCGATTCTAACATTCGCATCCCATTTCAGCACCCTCTCGTGCGAATGTTAGAATCAAAGGACTACTAGCAAATATAAGTGCTAGTGGAGCTTTTGGATTTGACATTCGCTACCGGAGATGCGGCTGGTGGGTAGCGAATGTTAAATCCGCTCCACTAGTGCGCGAGCGGTCCGGCCGCCTTCTTCCACGCGGCGATCCCGCCTTCGATATGACAGGCGCCGGCCAATCCCGCATCCTGTGCGGCCTGCACCGCCATGGCCGAGCGTTCGCCAAACGCACAGTAGAACACGAGTCGCTTGCCAGTTGCCGTAGCCAGTTCGTGCAGCATGCCGCCTTTGCCGATGTTCTCCTGCAGATCCGGGTAAGGCGCGTGCAGTGAGCCGGGAATGGTTCCGTGCTTCTCGCGTTCGCTTTTCTCGCGCAGGTCGATGAGA
>DASZWK010000236.1:0-17251 GCA_035546235.1 Xanthobacteraceae bacterium
GCTCTGACCGACGGCGTAGCCGACACGCTCGCGGGCACGCCACCGCCGCGCGTTCGTGTGATCGAGATGCTGCTCACTTTTGTCGACGGCTTTACCGACTTCTTCCTCGGCGCACACGAGCTCGAGAAATGGGTGATGTTCATCATCCGCGAACAGGCGCAGCCGACCAAGGCGTTTGACATCATCTTCGAACGGGTCATGCAACGGACCTTCAACACGCTCGCGGCGCTCGTCGGCCGCCTGCTGGACCGCCCGGCTTCCGACATGGAAGTCCGTATCCGCACCTTCACCCTGATCGGCCAACTGGTGTTCTTCCGCACAGCGCGCGAGGCGGCGTTGCGCGTGACGGGTTGGCGGGATTTCGACGGCGAGCGGCTTAAGCTCGTCAAGCGGGTGCTGCGCGCACAGATCGAGGCCACCTTCGCGCCCAAACTCAAAGCAACGCGGCGGAGGAAACCGTGAAGCGCCGGATCGCATTCATTGTCGCAGCCCTGCTGATCGCCGCCGCCGTGGCGGGGACGGCCTATTGGTACACGCGCCCGACGCAGCAGGCGCAACAGCTCGTGCTCTACGGCAATGTCGATCTGCGTCAGGTCGATCTGGCGTTCAACGGCAGCGAGCGGATTGCCGCGGTGCTGGTGCAGGAAGGCGATGTCATTCACAAGGGCGAGGTGCTGGCGCGCCTCGACACCAGCCGGCTGCAGCCGCAATTCGAAGCCGCCAAGGCTCAGGCCGCGGCCCAAAAAGCAGCCGTGCAGCGGATGCACAACGGCAGCCGGCCCGAAGAGATTGCGCAGGCCCGCGCCAACCTCGCCTCCGCCAAGGCCGATGCCGAAAACGCCCACGTCATCTACGCGCGCGCCAAAGGCCTGTTCGAAAAAGCGAGCGGGACCCGCCAGGACGTCGACAACGCCAAGGCCGCGATGGACGTGGCGGATGCCAAGGTCGAGGTCAATCAGAAGGCGCTCGATCTCGCCATTGCCGGACCGCGCATCGAGGATGTCGCCCAGGCCGAGGCGCAGCTCCGCGGCAACGAAGCGCAGTTGGCTTTGGTGCGCCAGCAACTCGCTGACGCCGAGCTGAAAGCGCCGGTCGACGCGATCGTGCGGTCGCGGCTGATGGAGCCGGGCGACATGGCCTCACCGCAGCGCCCGGTATTCTCGCTTGCCGTCATGGATCCGAAATGGGTCCGCGCCTACGTTTCGGAGCCCGACCTGGGCCGCGTCCATCCCGGCATGAAAGCGTCCATCAGCGTAGACGCTTTCCCCAAGCGAGGTTTCGCCGGCTGGGTCGGTTTCATCTCACCGGTCGCCGAATTCACGCCAAAGACAGTGCAGACCGAGGAGCTGCGGTCGAGCCTCGTTTACGAAGTGCGGGTCTTTGTCAAAGACCCTAACGATGACCTGCGTCTCGGCATGCCTGCGACGGTCACGCTGCCGCTCGCGCAGGACGCGGCGCCGCCGGCAGGCTCCGCAGCGGACAAACGGCCGTGACCGCGACGCAGCCCGACAGTCTGGCCATCGTCAGCCGGAATTTGCGCAAGCAATTTCGCCGCGAGACCGGCGACATCGTCGTGGCGCTTGACGATGTGTCGATCGAGGTGCCGCGCGGTGCACTCGCCGCTTTGGTCGGCCCCGACGGCGCCGGCAAGACGACGCTGATCCGGCTCATCGCCGGCTTGATGCGGCCTGACGCCGGGACACTGATTGTCGACGGCATCGACGTGACGCGCGAGCCGCAGCAGATCCAGGATCGCATCGCCTATATGCCGCAGCGGTTCGGGCTCTACGAGGACCTCAGCGTCCAGGAGAATCTCGACCTCTACGCCAGCCTGCACGGCATCAGTCGGCAAGAACGCAACCGCCGCTATCCCGAGCTGTTGCAGATGACCGACCTTGCCCGGTTTACGCAGCGCCTCGCCGGCAATCTGTCCGGCGGCATGAAGCAGAAACTCGGTCTTGCCTGCACGCTGATCGGCTCGCCCGAGGTGCTGTTGCTTGACGAGCCGACGGTCGGCGTCGATCCGCTGTCGCGCCGCGAATTGTGGGAGATCATCGCGCGCCTGGTCCGCGAGCAAAGCCTTACCGTCTTGATGAGCACGTCCTATCTCGACGAAGCCGAGCGCTGCGATCAGGTCTTTGTGCTGCGCGAGGGCAAGCTGCTCGCGAACGGACCGCCGCAGGAGGTTACCGCCATCGCCGAAGGCCACAGCTTCGAGGCCGATCCGCCCGCGGGCGAACCGGCCCGAAACCTTCAGTCGCGGTTGCTCGACGATCCGGCGATCATCGACGCCGTCCCCGAAGCGGGCCGTGTCCATTTTGTTGACGCTGACGTCGACGCGGAGCGGGATCGATTGCTGAAGGGATTGCACGTCGTCGCCGTGCCGGCGCGGTTTGAGGACGGTTTCATGTCGCTGCTGCGCCGGCAAAGCAGCGCGAGACCGCAGCCATCCGCGTTGCCGTCGGCCGACCGCAGCGGCGTGACCGATGCCGGCGAGAACGTGATCGAGGTGCACGACCTGGTCCGCAAGTTCGGCAACTTCATCGCCGTCAATCACATCAATTTCGAAGTCCGTTGCGGCGAGATCTACGGCCTGCTCGGTCCGAACGGCGCGGGCAAGACCACAACTTTTCGCATGTTGTGCGGGCTTTTGTCGGCAACTTCGGGGACGCTGCGCGTCGCCGGCTTCGACCTGCGGCGCGCGCGTGCCTCGGCGCGGCAGCACATCGGCTATGTGGCACAGAAATTCTCGCTCTATGGCCAGCTCTCGGTCGCCGAGAATCTCGATTTCTTCGCCAGCGCCTACGGGCTGCGCGGCGCGCGCAAGCGGGAACGGATTGCCTGGGCGCTCGCCCAGTTCGAGCTCGAGCCGCTGATGCGGCTGCCGAGCGGCCAACTGCCCGGCGGCTACAAGCAGCGCCTGGCGATGGCGACCGCGCTCTTGCACGCCCCGCAGATCCTGTTCCTCGACGAGCCGACGAGCGGCGCCGATCCGCTGGCACGGCGCGAGTTCTGGCAACGCATCACCCAACTGGCGCAGCAGCAGGTCACCATCATCGTCACCACCCATTTCATGGAAGAGGCCGAATATTGCGACCGGATCGCGATCCTCGACGGCGGCCGCATGCTGGCGGAAGGCACGCCGGCAAGCGTCCGGCAGCAGGCATCGCGCGACGCGCATCGCGCGACGATGGAGGACGCCTTTATCGGCATCGTCGAGCAGGCGCGCGAGCACGGACCGCAGGTCGCGCCATGAGTGCGTCGAAGACCTCATCTCACGCCACCATGACGGCACGCCTGCACCGGCTTGCCGCCCTGGTGCGCAAGGAGACCTACCAGCTGTTTCGCGATCCGAGCGCGATCGCGATCGGCGTTGTCATGCCGGCGCTCCTGATCTTCCTGTTCGGTTTCGGGCTGTCGCTCGATGTGAAAAACGTTCCGGTCGCGATCGTGCTCGAGGCGCCCTCGCCGACCGCGACGGAACTCGCGGCGGGCTTCGCGCTTTCGCCCTATTTCGAAACACACGAGACGACGTCGCTGCCGCGCGCACAGGAGCTTCTGCTGCAGCAAAAAGTCGACGGCATCATTCGCATCCGGTCCGATTTTGCCCGCCAGCTCAACAGCGCCAATGGGCAAGTCCAGCTCCTCGTCTACGGAACAGACGCCAATCGCGCCCGCATCATCGAGGGTTACGCCCAGGGCGCCATCGCCCAATATCTCGCGCGCCGCGCCGCCGAAGGGCATCCGTCGCCCGGCGGCGCTTCGGTGGTGGTGCAAAGCAGGCTCTGGTTCAACGAAGCCAACGACAGCCATTATTTCCTCGTGCCGGGTCTCGTCGTCCTGATCATGACGTTGATCGGCGCGTTCCTGACCACGCTGGTGATGGCGCGCGAATGGGAGCGCGGCACCTTGGAGGCGCTGTTCGTCACGCCGGTGCGTTCCGGTGAAATCGTTCTGTCCAAGATGATCCCCTATTTCGCGCTCGGCATGATCGGGCTTGGGCTGTGCATCTTCGCCGCCAAATTCCTGTTCGGCGTGCCGTTCCGCGGCTCGGTGCTGATCCTGACCGGCGTCTCCACACTTTATCTGTTGGTGTCGCTCGCGATCGGTCTGTCGATTTCCTCCATCACCAAGAGTCAGTTCGTTGCCAGCATGGCGACGATGGTCATCACCTTCCTGCCGGCTCTGTTTCTGTCCGGCTTCCTGTTCGATCTGCGCAGCATGCCGGCGGCGATCCGCGTCATCAGCTACGCGCTGCCGGCGCGGTATTATGTGAACCTGCTGCAAACGCTGTTTCTGGCCGGCAATATCTGGGGCGTGGTGCTGCCCAACGCCGCGGTGCTGGCCGTCATGGCCGCCGTGCTGCTGGCGGTGGCGCGAGCGGTCACAACCAAACGGCTGGTATGAGGCGGACCATGGTGGAAGCGATCCTGCGCATTCTCGCGCTCATCCACAAGGAACTGCTGGCGATCCTCAAAGACCCGCGCAGCCGGGTGAGCCTTTTCATGCCGCCCGTATTGCAATGCCTGATCTTCGGCTACGCCGCGACATATGATCTGAGCAACGTGCCCTACGCGGTGCTGGACCAGGACCGCAGCGCCGCGTCCCATGACTTGCTGGCATCGCTCGACGGTTCGGGCGTATTTCATCGCGTTGAGCAGCTTCGCAATCAGACGGACATCAAGCCGGTCATCGACCAGGAAACCGCGCTGCTTGTCGTCGTCATCGGGCAGGATTTTCAGCGCCGCTTGGCGGCGGGCCTGCCCGCCGACGTGCAAGTCATCGCCGACGGCCGCAATTCCAATACCGCGGGAACCGCGCTCGGCTATGTCGGTGCGATCGTCGACAGCTTCAATGCCAACTGGGCGGCAAGCCACGGCGCGCCGGCGCCGCCGCTGCAGGTCACCATGCGCGCCTGGTACAACGCCAATTTGGAGACGCGCTGGTACATGGTGCCGGCCCTGATCGGCACGCTGACATTTCTTCAGACGCTGCTGCTGACCGCAATGTCGGTCGCGCGCGAGCGCGAACAGGGCACGTTCGATCAGCTCCTGGTGACGCCGTTCCGCCCGTTCGAGATCATGGTCGGCAAGGCCGTGCCGTCGGTGCTGATCGGTCTCATCCAAGCGACGCTGATACTTTTGGTCGCGCAGCTCTGGTTCAGGATTCCGTTCGTCGGCTCGTATATCACGCTCTATGCGGGTTTGTTGCTGTTCCTGATGGCCGCCGTCGGCATGGGACTGATGCTGTCGGCCGTCGTCGCCACCATGCAGCAAGCGATGCTGTACGCCTTCGTCGTCATGATGCCGTTTGCGCTGCTCTCCGGGCTGACGACACCGCTGAGCAACATGCCGGAGATATTCCAGGACTTCACGCTCCTCAATCCGCTGCGGTATGCGATCGATATTGCGCACCGGGTTTATCTGGAGGGTGCCGGTCTTCATCAGCTCATTCCCGATCTTTGGCCGATGGCGATCATAGCCACCGTCACGCTGTCGTCGGCGGCTTGGCTGTTCCGCGGCGGGCTGGAGTGACCGGGCACGACGGGCTGGACGCAGTGCGCCGCCAGGATAGGCACGCCGCCTAAAACGTGGGCAATAATGGGCTCCGCGGCCATCCCTCGCCCTGCCCGCTTGGTGTGGCGCAAAGCTTGCTACGGAACCGAGTGGGCGGCGGCGCAAGCCGGCCGCGCCGGGGCTACTATGTTCGACGAAATGCGGGGCATTGGGAACGGCAGCGGCGCGGTGCGGCCGGCCTATGCGGCGCTTTCCGACTGGCTCGGACAGATCAAGCCCGACGTGCTCGACTTCCGTCGGCGCGAAGCAGAACTCTTGTTCCGCCGCATCGGCATTACCTTTGCGGTCCACGGCGATCCCGAAGCGCAGGAGCGCCTCATCCCATTCGACGTCATTCCGCGCATTCTTTCCGCAGCGGAATGGGAGACGCTGCGCCGGGGGCTTGAGCAGCGCGTCAAGGCGATCAACGCCTATATCAAGGACGTCTATAATCGCCGCGATATCCTGCGCGCCGGCATCGTGCCCGAGGACCTGGTATTTCAGAATCCGGTGTTCCGTCCGGAGATGAACGGTCAGAAGGTGCCGCACGACATTTACGTCCACGTCGCCGGCATCGATCTCGTGCGCGTCGATGCCGACAGCTTTTATGTGCTCGAGGATAACGCCCGCACGCCGTCGGGCGTCTCCTACATGCTCGAAAACCGCGAGATCATGCTGCGGCTGTTTCCCGAGCTGTTCTCGCGCTATCGCATCGCACCGGTCGAAAATTACCCGGATGAACTCTTGCAGACGCTGAAATCGGTGGCGCCGCCGACCGCCTCGTCCGACCCGACCGTCGTCCTGCTCACGCCGGGCGTCCACAATTCCGCCTATTACGAGCACTCGTTTCTGGCCGACAAGCTCGGCGTCGAACTGGTCGAGGGACGCGACCTCGTCACTAAAGACGACATGGTCTACATGCGCACGACCGAAGGTCTCAAACGCGTCGACGTGATCTATCGCCGCCTCGACGACGATTTCCTCGATCCGCTCGTGTTCCGGCCCGACAGCGGGCTCGGCGTGGCCGGCCTGATGTCGGCCTATCAGGCCGGCAATGTCACGCTCGCTAACGCGGTCGGCACCGGCATCGCCGACGACAAGGCGGTCTACAGCTACATGCCCGAGATCGTGAAATTCTATCTCGGCGAGGACCCGCTCCTGAAAAACGTGCCGACCTGGCGCTGTCGCGAGGCCGAGCACCTGTCCTATGTGCTCGACCACATCGACGAACTCGTGGTGAAGGAAGTCCACGGCTCCGGCGGTTACGGCATGCTGGTCGGCCCGAGAGCCGACAAGGCGACAATCGCCGCCTTCCGCGCCAAGCTGAAATCCAACCCGAAGAACTTCATCGCGCAGCCGACGCTTGCGCTGTCGACCTGCCCGACCTGCGTTGACGAAGGCATCGCGCCGCGCCACGTCGACCTCCGGCCCTTCGTACTCGCCGGCCGTGACCGCATCCGCATCGTGCCTGGCGGCCTGACGCGCGTCGCGCTGCAAAAGGGCTCGCTCGTCGTCAACTCCAGCCAGGGCGGCGGCACCAAGGACACGTGGGTTCTGGATAGGTGATTGGGTTCTGGATCGCAGATGCTGTCGCGCACCGCCGATAATCTTTACTGGCTCGCCCGCTACGTCGAGCGCGCCGAATATCTGGCGCGCATCCTCGACACCACTTTGCGGCTGAGCACGCTGCCGCTCGACTATGTGGGCGCGAGCAACGAGTGGGAATCCGCGGTCGCCACGGCTGGCTGCACCGGCGCATTTTTTGCCGCCCACGGCGAGGCCAACGAGGAGACCGTCACCGAGTTTCTCGCGTTTTCGTCCAGCAATCCCTCCTCGATCCGCAATTGCTTCGAAAGCGCGCGCAACAACGCCCGCGCGGTGCGCACCGCGCTGACCATCGAAATGTGGGACACCATCAACGGCGCGTGGCTCGAACTGAGAAAATGGGGCAACGGTCCGCCGTCGCGCGAGGAATTCGCGCGCTTTCTGCGCTGGGTGCAGGAATCCTCGCTGCGCTTTGACGGCAGCGCCTATCGCACCATGCTGCGCAACGACGCCTACTGGTTCTCCCGGCTCGGCGTTCACCTCGAACGCGCCGACAACACCGCGCGCATCCTCGACGTTAAATTTCATCTGCTGCTGCCGGCTCAAGAACAGGTCGGCGGCCCGCTCGATTATTTTCAGTGGTCGGCGATCCTGCGCTCCGTGTCGGCGCTCACCGCCTATCACTGGGTCTACCGCGAGAACGTCAAGCCGTGGCTCGTGGCCGACCTGCTCATCCTCAAGGACGAGATGCCGCGGTCGCTGGCGAGCTGCTACGAGAATCTGGTGCAAAATCTCGACCGCATCGCCGGCGCCTACGGCCGCCAGGGTCAGGCGCAGCGCCAGGCTCGCGCGGTTCGGGCACGACTCGAAAACAGCAAGATCGAAGACATTTTCCAGCACGGCTTGCACGAATTCATCGGCGGTTTCATCGAAGACAATAACCGTCTGGGCACTGCCGTCGCTCAGCAATATTTGATGTGATGCAGGGCAACCGGCGCGCGGCGAACGATGCGAGACAGCGCCGCTCGCATGGCCTATCCTTTCGCCGTCATCAGTGATCTGTCGCCCTTTATCGCAATGCGCCTGCACATCGCCCATTCGACCGTCTATCATTACGATCCGCCCGCAACGGGTGCGATCCAGCTCCTTCGGCTGACGCCGCGCAACCATGACGGACAGTATGTGGTGCGCTGGCGCATCGACGTGTCGCCGGACGCCCGGCTGTCGGCGCGCGAAGATGCGTTCGGCAACATGACACATGTGTTCACAGCCACCGGACCGTTTCGCCAATTGAGCGTCGCGGTCGACGGCGTTGTCGAAACGCACAACACCGACGGCGTGGTGCGCGGCACGGTCGAGCGGTTTCCGCCAAGCCTGTTCCTGCGTGAGACTCCGCTGACGCAGGCCGACGCCGCAATCGCGAAACTCGCCGAGGAGGTCCGCGGCGCGAACGGCGGCGCCGACATCGCCAGCCTGCACGCGTTGCTGGAACGTCTCCACGGCGAGATGGCTTACGATCTCGCACTGACCAACACGCCGATGAATGCGGCGGAGGCGTTTGCACGCAAGCGCGGCGTTTGCCGTGACCTGACGCACATCTTCATTGCCGTCGCGCACTGTCTTGCGGTTCCGGCGCGCTATGTCGCGGGCTACCTGCAGCTTACGGACGGCACCATCGATCAGGAGGCGGGCCATGCCTGGGCGGAAGCGTTTCTGCCCGATCTCGGCTGGGTCGGCTTCGATCCTACCAACGGCGTCTGCCCCACGGATGCTTATGTGCGCGTCGCCATCGGCCTCGATTCGCTCGGCGCCGCGCCGGTGCGCGGCACCCGTTACGGCATCGGCGCCGAAAGCCTCGAAGTCGCGATCCGGGTTGGCCAATAGGCGGCGTTGCCGCGACTCGCGCGCTGCCGCTATAAGAAGTCTCGAAACGCCGGCGGAGCAGACGGTGCAATGACTTATTGCGGCGGAATTCTCGTGCGCGAAGGCCTCGTGATGTTCGCGGACACGCGCACCAACGCGGGCGTCGATAACGTGTCGACGTTCCGCAAGCTGCACGTCTTCAGCGATCCGAAGAAACGCATCATGGCGATCGCGTCGTCGGGCAACTTGTCGATCAGCCAGTCGGTGCTCAGCATCCTGGCCGAAGGCTACGATAATCCGGCGACCGGCGAACGCGAGACGTTGATGAATTCGCCGACCATGTTCCAGGCCGCGCAGCGGGTCGGCAATGTCATCCGCAGCATCCATGCGACCGAAGGCAAGGCGCTCGAAGCCTCCGATGTCAGTTTCGATGTCTCGTTTCTGTTCGGCGGACAAATCATGGGCGAGCGCATGCGGCTGTTCATGATCTATTCGGCCGGCAATTTCATCGAGTGTACGACCGACACACCCTATTTGCAGATCGGCGAGCACAAATACGGCAAGCCGGTGCTCGACCGCGCGATCGGGTTCGAGATGGACTTGTACGACGCGCTCAAGGTCGGACTCGTTTCCATCGACTCGACCATGCGTTCGAATCTGAGCGTCGGCATGCCCATCGACCTCCTGATCGTGCGGCGCGATACCTGCGAGGCCGAGCTGATCTACCGGATCGAGCCCGGCGAGCCGTATTTCACCGATTTGCGGGAGCGCTGGTCGGCGGCTTTGCGCGCGGCCCATATCGGCATTCCGCGGCCGCCCTACGGCCGGCGCGCCTGAGCGGCGATAAGCGCCGGGCGGCTGCCGGCCTTTACCTGAAATTAAGCCTGCAACCGAATTGAGCGACATTGGCCGAGGCGCAGGCTCTCCCGTTCCCGTTGCAAGCAAGCACGCGGCTAATTTGCAAGCGATTTGCAACGTTTTCTCCCTATCTTCGAAACGGCCCGTAATAAAAAGGATGGAAGGGTGCAGCCTGCTCTGCAGCAGCGCATTGCCGGGGAGAGCAACGGCTCGCGCCGGTCGCGGTGGGACCGCGCCCGCGTCAGCCTGGTTCTGCCAATCGGCGTCATCGTTGCCGTAGCGATCGTCTGCGTGGTCGTTGCGGTTTTGACCTCGGCGCAACGCGCCGACGAGGTTTCGTTCAGCCGCGAGCAGCAGCTGATCCGGCAGGCCATCTCCGATAACGGCGTCCGCGTCCTGCGCCAGCTCGACAGCGTTGCGGGCACGCCGCACGGCGCGGCCGCTATCCGCGACAACTATGACCCGCAATGGGTCAACCACATCGGCGATTGGCTGCAGACCTATTTCAAGCACGACGTCGTGGCGGTCGTCGACGGCGCGGACCAGATCAAATCCATCCATTCGCGCGCCACGCCCGATCCGGCAGCCGCCGACGTGCGTCTCGAAATCGCGACCAGCCTCAACCTGTTGCGCGGCCGTCTGGCCGCCTTGCCGGCAGGGACCCTTGACGTACTCGCGACGCAAAATCCGCGGCAGCCCGGACCGACGACGGCGCTGATCCAGCATTTTCTCGGCCGCCCGGCAATCGTCGCCGCAGTCGCGGTCGGCACCGGCGATCAGTTGCGCTCCGGCAACGCCCAGGCGCCGATCGTATTCGCCATCAAATACATTGACGAAGCGATGATGCGCGAGATCGGCGAGGATCTTCAGCTCGCGGACCTGCACCGGATCGGCACGCCGCCCGGCCCAGCCGATTACGTCACCGAAATCGCCGATGCCCGCGGCGACCCGATTGCGCGCTTCACCTGGAAGCCGTCGACGCCCGGCCGCGAGGTGGTACAGAGCGTGGCGCCGTTTATCGCCATCGCGCTCGCCGGCTTCGCCCTGCTCGTCGCCCTGGTGATCCGATACATGCGCCGCACCGCCGAAGCGCTGGCCGACGGCGAAGCGCAATTGCGCCATCTCGCCATGCACGATCCGGTCTGCGGCCTGCCGAACCGCATCTGCTTCGGCGAGCGGCTGGAAACCGTGATCGGCGAAGTGCGCGGCGGCGGTCCATCGGCCGCGGTGTTCTACATCGATCTCGATCACTTCAAGGACGTCAACGACACGCTCGGCCACCCGATCGGCGACGAGCTCATCCTCAACGTGACGCAGCGGCTGAGCCGCATCCTGCGCGGCAACGATCTCGTCGCCCGGCTCGGCGGCGATGAATTCGCGATCATCACCATCTGCGCGTCGGATTCTTATTCGCTGCAGGCGATCGCCGGACGCATTATCACCGCGGTTTGCGCGCCTTACCTGATCAACGGCCACAACATCATCATCGGCGCATCGATCGGCATCGCGGTAATCGACCGCCGCTCGCGCGACTCCGCCGACATTCTGCGCTACGCCGATATGGCGCTGTACCGCGCCAAGAACGAAGGCCGCAACCGCGCCTGCATCTATGACGCGGCGATGGATGCCGACCTGTCGAACCGCAAGCTGCTCGAAGGCGACCTCCACCAGGCGATCCAGAACGACGGGCTGCGATCCGCCTATCAGCCAATCGTCAACGCCAGCGGCGACAAGGTGATCGGCGTCGAGGCGCTGGCGCGCTGGGCCCATCCGAAGCTCGGCGAGATTCCACCGTCGGAGTTCATTCCGATTGCCGAACATTCCGGTTTGATCATTGAGTTGGGCGAGTGGATGCTGCGACGGGCCTGCCTCGACGGCCGCGACTGGCCGAATTTGATGGTTGCGGTCAACGTCTCGCCGCTGCAGTTCCGCCGCTCCGATTTCGTCGACGTGGTCGAGCGCATCCTCAAGGAGACCAATTTCGACGCCACCCGTCTTGAGCTTGAACTGACCGAGAGCACGCTCCTCGGCAACCTGGAGACGGCGGAACTGTCGATGCTGCGGCTCAAGGCGATCGGCGTGCGTTTTGCGCTCGACGATTTCGGCACCGGTTATTCGAGCCTGCTCTATCTGCGGCGCTTCCCGTTCGACAAGCTCAAGATCGATTCGAGCTTCGTGCGCGCCATCGAGAAGGCGCCCGACGCCGCCGCCATCGTGCATGCGGTGGTGAGCCTCGGCCGCGGTCTCGGCATGAAGGTCACGGCGGAAGGTGTCGAAACGCCGGAACAGCATCTGTTTCTGCGCGCCGCCGGCGTGCATTCGATGCAGGGCTATCGCTTCGGCCGGCCCGGGCTGGCCAGCGACATCGACGCGCGCCTCGCCACCCCCGAGGCCTATCGCGTCGGCAGCCCCGACGAGGAAATCGCGCTCGCAAGCTAGGCAGGCTTCCTCCCCTGTCATGCCCGCGAAGGCGGGCATCCAGTAGTCACCTGCGCTGGTGTATAACCACAAACCTCGAGGATACTGGATCGTCCGCCGTCGCGGACGATGACACGCGTTGAATGGTGGGAGGGATACGTGGCGCAAAAAATCGCACTGGTGACAGGAGCAGGCACGGGCGTGGGGCGCGCGGCGGCGTTGGCGCTGTTGCGCGAGGGCTATGCGGTCGTGCTGTCCGGACGGCGCCGCGACAAGCTCGAAGAAGTGGCCCGCGAGGCCAACGGGCCGACGCTCGTCGTGCCCGCCGATGTGTCCGATCCGGCCTCGATCAAGGCGCTGTTTGCCAAGACGAAGGACACATACGGCCGTCTCGACCTGCTGTTCAACAACGCCGGCATCGGCGCGCCGGCGATGCCGATCGACGAAATTCCGTTCGAGCGCTGGCAGGCCGTGGTCGCCACCAATCTGACCGGCCTGTTCCTGTGTACGCAGGAAGCCATCAAGATCATGAAGGCGCAGAACCCGCGCGGCGGCCGCATCGTCAACAACGGCTCGATCTCCGCGCACACGCCGCGGCCGGGCTCGGCGCCCTACACCGCGACCAAGCACGCCGTCACGGGCCTCACCAAACAAACGGCGCTCGACTGCCGCCCGTACGACATTTGCTGCGGCCAGATCGACATCGGCAACGCCGCAACGCCGCTGACCGAGCGCATGGTGCAGGGCGAAGGCGTGCTGCAGCCCGACGGCCACAAGATGATCGAGCCGCGCATGGCGGCCGAGGACGTCGGCCGCGCGGTGGTTTACATGGCGAGCCTGCCGCTCGACACCAATGTGCTGTTCATGACCGTCATGGCGAACCTGATGCCGTTTGTCGGACGCGGATGAGTTTTGTTCATGTTCGAGGGATGGCACGAATTCTACGGACTGCTCGGCACGGCAGCGGCCACGTTGGTCGCGCTGCTCTTTGTCGCCGCATCCGTGGGCGTCGGGCTTTTGACCAGCGAACGGGCGACTGGAACGCGCCTCTATGTCAGTCCGATCATCCTGCATTATGCCAGCGTCCTGTTCATCAGCCTCGTGATACTGATTCCGGCGCTCGGCAACGCCGTGCTTGGTACAATCATCGGGCTTTCCGGCGTCGTCGGCCTTGTCGGTTCGGTCGCGATCAGCGTGCGGCTGTTTCGCGACAGCAAATCGGAATTGGTCGATCGCTTCGCCTATGGCGCCTGGCCGTTTGTCGCTTACGCGGGCATTACGGGAGCTGGGGTCCTCATCATGATGTCGTCGCAGCGGGCGCCGATAACTCTCGCCGCCTCGCTGCTGCTGCTCTTGCTGGTGAACATTCGCAACGCCTGGGACCTCACCATTACCTTCGCGCGCCGCCACGGCGACAACGCGCACCCGCCGAGCCAATAGAGCTTTCCAAAGCTACTCGACGACGCTGACTTTGATCTTCGTCCCGCCCCTCACCGCCTTCAGCGCCTTCACATCGGACAGCGCCTTCGCCCAGATGTTGCAGGGGCTGGCGAGCCGCGTCTCGTCGCTTTTGGAGATCGGCGTGCGGCCGAAGCCGATGGCGATGGCGTGGCCGTCGGGCCAGTAGGCGATCTCGCCCGGCGTCACCACCGCACGCGCGTCCTTCTCGCGCGCGACCCGCACCGGGATTTCGAAATACACCTCCTCGCCCCAGGTCAGCGCCGCAGCCTCAATCGGCAGCGCCGCGGCGATCGCCTTGGCGGTTGGCGTATCGGCGAGTTCGGCGTCGAGCGTCAGGGAACCGAAGTCGAAGCGAATGCGCATATGGGTCTCCTTACGTCATTCTTCTCCGCCCCCGCCATCGCGGGTGAGGATAAGCGCTCCCATTCCCGCCCCGCAATTTTTTGATTCGCGGAGCGAGTCGAAAAAACCAGCGTCCCGTTTTTCACCGATCGGGACTTTGTTTGCTTCCCTTCGCCACTGCCAGCAAAGAGAAGAGCAAGCAAGGAGGCAGAACGCCGACAGACGCGTAACCAACTGCTGCACCTGCCGGCGCAGCGCGCGCTTTGCGGGCGCGCTCGCCTGTCGGCGTTCCACCGCGGCTCTTGCCAGGGAGACAGCTGGTCCCCAAGGCTCAGCGTCAGGCCATGCTTCGGGAGACAGTCCGGAGCGTTCGATCCTGTACGGCCGCTCCAACCGGGGAGCGGAGATCTTGCGCTTCGCATGCATGATCCGGAAAAGTGGATGCCGGTTTCCGGCAAGATCATGCACCACTCGCGGGCGTTACCCGCGCCGGAAAAACGACGAACGACTATCCCCGTACAGTGAGCACCTCACACGCCGGTCATAGTGCCGGCAGGCTGATGCCCGACGCTGCCCGAGACCGGGTGGTAAGCCCGCCCGCGGGTACCGCACTCGCTCCGCTTTCGGTTTTACCTTCGGCCGAAGGCGTCCTTCACCGAGCGAGATTCGATAACGACTTTGTATCCGAATTCACGACAATTGTCAAGCAATAAATTCCTATTCCCTTATATTGCGACATGCGGAAGCCGCGACGAAGAACGACACGGGCGAAGCAGCCTTAAGCGCCGGACGGGACCTGCCCGCTCCCGCACTGCTATAAGGGAGAATGTAATTGCCGCCTTCAGCGAGCGCGGCAAAGGATTTTCTACGCAGGGCGGAAACGGTGGGCGATCATCTGAAGCGGCTGGCGCCGGGCGTGCTTCTTTGCATCGCCATCACATTCGCCGCCTATGGCCTCGAGCGCGTCGAGACAGCCACCACCGGCGAGCCCTATCTTGAAGCGCTGGTGCTCGCGATCCTTATCGGCGTTGCCGTCCGCACCGCGTGGAAACCCGGCCCGCGCTGGAACCCCGGCATCGATGTCTCCGCCAAGTTCGTCCTCGAATGCGCGATCGTGATGCTCGGCGCATCTGTGAGCGCGGCCACCATCATGGCACTCGGCCTGCACCTCATCGTCGGCATCGCCGTCATCGTGTCGATCGGCATTGGCGCGAGCTATCTGATCAGCCGCGCGCTCGGCCTGCCGCAGCGCCTGTCGATCCTGATCGCTGCGGGCAACTCGATCTGCGGCAATTCGGCAATCGCGGCGGTCGCGCCGGTGATCGGCGCGGACGGCGACGACATTGCGTCGTCGATCTCGTTTACCGCGGTGCTCGGCGTCATCGTCGTCCTGACACTGCCGCTCCTGGTGCCGCTCCTGCAATTGAGCCTGACACAATACGGCGTGCTGGCGGGGCTGACGGTCTACGCCGTGCCGCAGGTGCTGGCCGCGACGCTGCCGATCGGCGCGCTGAGCAATCAGGTCGGAACGGTCGTCAAACTCGTGCGCGTGCTGATGCTCGGGCCGGTGGTCTTGAGCTTTTCGTTGTTCGCCGGAGGCTTGCGCGACCCAGCGAACCGCTCCAATCGCCGCAGCCTGCGGCCGAGCGAGCTGGTGCCGTGGTTCATCACCGGATTCCTGGCCGCGTTGCTGCTGCGCTCGGCCGGCCTCATTCCATCGTTTTTGCTGGCGCCGATCACCGGGACAGCGGCCTTCCTCACCACCATCGCGATGGCCGGGCTCGGACTCGGCGTCGATATCCGCGCCGTGGCGCGCACCGGCATGCGCGTGACGCTCGCCGTGACAGCATCGCTGATCGTGCTTGGTCTGATGAGCTATGCGCTGATCCGGGCCACTGGTATCGGGTGAGGCTGCTGGCATCGGCCCACAAACGATGCAAACTGCACCGACACGAATGTTTTGGGAGGTTTTCATGCTCAACCGTCGTCAGGCGCTCGGCACGGCGATCGGCGCCATCGCAGCCGGTGGCGCTACGGGGGCGCACGCGGCAACGATCGACACGGTCGTCCACGTCATCGTCGGCTTTCCAGCCGGCGGCGGCACCGACATCGTCGCGCGCGTGCTGGCGCAGGCGATCCAAGGCGACTACGCCTCGGGCATCGTCGTCGAGGACCGGCCGGGCGCCAGCGCCCGGCTCGCGGTCGAGTATGTCAAGAACGCGCCGGCGGACGGCAGCGTGATGCTGTTCACGCCCGACTTTCCGATGACGCTCTATCCGTCGAGCTTCAAGGCTCTGAAATACGATCCGCTCAAGGATTTCACCGCGGTCGGGCCCGCGGCCAAGGGGTCGCTGGTCCTGGTCACCGGGCCCGGCGTGCCGGCCGACGTCAAAACGCTCAAAGATTTCATCGCCTGGTGCAAGGCGAACCCGGGCAAGGCCAACGTCGCCGATACGTCGGCGGGCGCGACGCCGCATTTCACCACCGTCATGCTGGGGCAAGAGGCCAAAGTCACGCTGACGCCGGTGCATTACCGCGGCGGCGCGCCGGCCATGGAGGATCTGATCGGCGGCCACGTGCCGGCAAGCGTCAATCCGGTGAGCGAGGTGATGGCGTTCGCCAGCGCCGGCAAGATCCGGGCGCTGGCGGTAACCGGCGAGAAGCGCACGCCGTTTCTGCCCGACGTGCCGACCATGAAAGAGCAAGGCTTCAACGTCGTGGTCGAGTCGATGACCGGCGTGTTCGTGCCGGCGAAGACGCCCGCGCGGATCGTCGAAGCGCTCAACGGCGCGATGCGCAAGGCCACGGCGTCCAAACAAATGATCGACAGCCTCGCCAAATTCGGCACCGAGCCGACCTATATGACCACCGCCGATTTCACCGCCTGGATCAAGGAAGAGATCGCACGCTGGCAGCCGGTGGTGAAGACTTCGGGCTTCAAGGCGCTGGATTGAACGGCTGTCACTCTCTCCCGCTTGCGGGAGAGAGTGGCCGCGAAGCGGCCGGGTGAGCGCCCGCCTTCAGCGGTGCCAGCCGTGGCCCCAGTGGCCATGGCCATAAGCGTAGTACCGGCCGTAGCCGTAGGCGAAATGCGGGCCGTAGCCGTAGCCGAAGCGCGGGCCGTAGCCGCGCCAATAACCCCGGCGCGCGTAGTAGGGCCCCGGATAGACCGGGTAAGCCGGCGCGTAATAGGCAACGGGCGGCGGCGC
>DASZWK010000237.1:0-8013 GCA_035546235.1 Xanthobacteraceae bacterium
CAGTACGGCCACATAGACATTCACGTTCCAGACGCCGGTCAGATAGAACAGCATGTAGCCGCCGAGGCCGACATAGGCCTGCTGACCTACCGACACGAGACCCGCATAGCCGGCGAGCAAATTCCACAATTGCGCGAGCGCCACGTAGTAGGCCATTTCGGCGATCAGCCGCATGTCACCGGCATCGCCCCACCACGGCAGCGAGACCAGAGCGGCGAGGATTACGGCCGCCAGCGCGGCAAAGACGCGGCTCGCCCCGGTGGCGCGCTCGACACGGACTGTCTCGACCGCAGCAGCCATCTCAGTCCCTCGTCCGCGGAAACAGCCCGCTCGGGCGCAGAATCAGAATGATCAGAAAGGCGACATGGCCGGCGAGGATCTGCCAATTCGGATTGAGCGCCGCGCCGATCGCTTGCGAAATGCCGAGCACCATGCCGCCGATCAGCGTACCCCACATGCTGCCGAGGCCGCCGATGATGACGGCTTCGAACGCAAGAATGAGCCGGATCGGCCCCGCCGCCGGATCGAAGATCGTGCGGATCCCGAACAGCACGCCCGCGATCGCGGTGAACACCATCGCAATGCCGAGCGCGAGCGCGTAGAGCTTGCGATTGTCGATGCCCATCAGTTCGGCGGTATCGGCATCGTCCGACACCGCGCGAAAGGCGCGCCCAAGGCGCGTGCCGTAGAACAGAAGCTGCAGGGCGCCGATGCCCAGCACCGCCACGCCGAAAACCACCAGCGGATAGACGCCGACATCGATGCCGCCCGGCAGCTGCAGGCTCGCGGTTTCGATCGCGCCTTCCTGAAGCCGATGGTCGTAGGCGCCAAAGCCCTGCAGCAGGCCGTTCTGAATGATCACCGAAATTCCGAAGGTCACGAGCAGCGGCGGCAACAGTCCGCCGCTGAGCGTGAAATTCAACAGCCCGCGCTGCAGTGCGTAGCCGAGCAGGAACATCACCGGCACCACGATCACCAGGCTTAAAAACGGACTGAGCCCGGTGCTCTGCACGGCGACCATCCCGACATAGGCCGCAAGCACGATGAAGTCGCCGTGCGCGATGTTGACGAGCCGCATGATGCCGAACGACATCGACAGGCCGATGGCGAACAGCGAATAGAAGCCGCCCAGTAAGGTGCCCTGAATGAAGATGTTGACCCATTCCATGCCGGCCGCCCGCTACATGCCGAAATAAGCCGCGGTCAGCGCGGCGCGATCGAAGTCCTTGGTCGGCGCCGTCAGCGCAAGCCGGCCTTCCTGAAAACAGTAGAAGCGTGCCGATGCGTCGAGCGCCCGGTTGATGTCCTGCTCGACGAGCACCACAGTCGTGCCCTCGGCGGTAATGGCGCCGAGGCATTGGTAGATGTCGCGGATAATGACCGGCGCCAGACCCAACGACAGCTCGTCGCACAGCAACAGCCGCGGATTCGACATCAGCGCCCGGCCGATCGCCGCCATCTGCTGCTGCCCGCCCGACAGCGACGGCGCCGGCAGCCGGCGCAGCTCATAAAGCCGGGGAAACAGCTCGTAGACCCGTTTGAGACTCCACGGTCCGGCGCGTTCGCTGTGGGCGCCGAGCGACAGATTTTCTTCCACCGACAAGCTCGGAAACAATCGCCGCCCTTCCGGCACCATGGCGATGCCGAGCCGGACGATGTCGTGCGGCGGCTTGCCGCCGATCGGGCGGCCGTCAAACAGTACGGCGTCCGGCGCGCTCGGCAGCGCACCCGCGACGGTGCGCAGGAACGTGGTCTTGCCGGCCCCGTTGGCGCCGATGATGGCAACGGTTTCGCGCTCTTCGACCGTGACGTTGATATCGAACAGCGCCTGGAAGTCGCCGTAGAACGCCGAAAGATTTTGCGTCCGCAGGAGCGTCATGACACCGGGATGCCCATATAGACTTCGCGCACGCGAGCGTCCGCCATCACCTCGCGTGGCGCGCCCTGGGCGAGGATCTGGCCGAAATTCATCACGATCAGCCGGCTCGCGATCGAGAGCAGTGCATGCACGATATGCTCGATCCACACGATTGTGGTGCCACGCGCGTGAATTTCACGAATCGTCTTCACCAGTTCACCACATTCATACTCGGTCAATCCGCCAGCAATCTCGTCGAGCAGCAGAAGCTTCGGCTCGATCGCCAGCGCCCGCGCCATCTCCAGCCGCTTGCGCTGCAAGAGCGTCAGCGTGCGCGCCGGCACGTTGGCCTTATCGTAAAGTCCGGTGACGCGAAGCACGTCGCTGCAGCGCCGGTAGCTCTCGCGCTCGGTTGCCCGACCGCCGAAGATGGCGCCGACCAGAAGGTTTTCGAACACGCTCATATTGGCGAACGGATGCGGGATTTGATACGAGCGCCCGATCCCGAGCCGCGAGCGGCCGTGCGGCGCCATGGCGGTGACATCGGCGCCGTCGAACAGGACGCGCCCGCTGCTCGGAGCAACGTCGCCCGTGATCAAATTAAACAGCGTTGTCTTGCCGGCGCCGTTGGGACCGATCACGGCCAGCGCCTCGCCGCCCTCAACGGCAAGGTCCACCGTGTCCACGGCCTTGAGCGCACCGTAGGACTTGGACACTCCGGTGAGTTGGAGGAGGACCGTCATGAACAACTTCGATCGGCGGCCGCCCCGCTCATCGCCGGCCTGCGGTAAAGGGACGGGCGGAGCGGCAACCTCGTATCTGAGCGCCTAGAAAACGTCAGGAATATTGAATCGCCGAGAACGGCCTGTCGAGCGGGATTTCCGGCGCCGTCTTGTTGAATACGATGTTGAGGTCGTATTTCCATTTGGTGCCTTTCTCCCACTGCCCGCCGACCAGCGGCGTGGTGCAGACGTTGGGCACCGGATTGGTTGGACCGCCCTTCCAGGTGATCGGGCCGACGATCGAATGGTAATCGGTCTGCGCGATCGCGTCGCGGATCGAGGCGGCGTCGAGCTTCTTGGCGCGCTTGAGCACATCGATCGCGACTTCGAGATTGGCGTGCTTGAAGCCGAGCGGTTGCGTCCACTGCTTGCCGCTCGCCTTCTCGTAAGCGTCGCAATATTGCTGGGCCGTCTCACCGGTCAGGCTCGATTCGAACGGGTGGTGGTGCGACCACCATACTTCGGTCGACGTGCCGGTGCCGCGGTTGCCGAGCGCCTCGACGGCGGTGGGAAATAACAGCGCCTTCGGCGGCGTCATGATCTTGGGCCTGAAACCCTGCTGCGCGCATTGGGTCCAGAAAATCGCGAACTGCGGCGGGTTGAAAATGCCGCAGGCGACATCGGCATTCATGTTCTTCAGCTTGGCGATCTGCGCCGTGAAATCATCCGACAGCGGCGGATAGAGGCCGAGGAAATTCACGTCGAAGCCGTGGCTCTTGATGGTCGCCGGCAATCCGTGTACCGGATCGCTCGCCGCGATACCGTCGGGATCGTTGGTGAGCATCACGCCGACCTTCTTGTTGGTCGGAATGCTCAACCACATCTCGGCATACATGTTGGCGACCTGATCGAAGCCCCAGAAGAAGTGGTAGGTCCACTGGAAGCCCTTCTTGGGGTCCCCCTTGCGGCCGAAAAACCAGGACTGCCACGGATCGTCCGACGTGATGCAGGGCACGCCGTTGAGTTCGCACTGGTCGGCCACCGGATTGGTGGTGTCGCCGGTCGACGAGGCGACCATGATGTCGACGCGATCGTTGTTGATGAGCTGTGCGGCCACTTCCGATGCGCGATTCGGATTCGACTGGCTATCGCGATTGAGGATCTGGACCGGATGCTTCTCGCCGGCGACCATGATGCCATCGCCGAGAAACTTGCTGACGCCTTCGGCGACCCATTTCGAGGGCTCGCCGAAGGCCGCGATCGGGCCGGTCTCAGGCGTAATCATGCCGATTTTGATGGGGCGAGACGCAGCGCGCGAGGATTGGAAGCTCCAGGGCGACGTGACGGCGGCGGCGCCGCCGGCGGCCATCAGCTTGACCAGCGTGCGGCGGCCGTGATCGACCTTGCCGCGGCTATGAGCCCGCGATGCTGCCGGCTTCCTCTTCATAATGCGTCCTCCCTCTTGCGACATTGATTGTCCCACATCGGCGGCGCGTGGGATTGGACCCACATCATCGCAGACTGCCCGCCGCGACGCTACTCTCGGCCGCCGACAATTGTGCCGCAGCGACGGGCAAAAGCGCCGGTTGCCGCTGCACCAGATCGCTAAAACCGGCGGCTTAACCGGCGGCTGCAGCGGCCGGCCCCCCACCCGGTACCGGCCCTTTAAGCCAACGATAACCGGTCCATGCTACGAGGCGCCCGCTTTTGCGAATATTGGACCACGCGCCGATGCGCCGAAACAGCAATCTCCTGGCCCTTGCCGCCGTCATCGTCCTCATGTCGTGCGCAGCTACGCTCGCCAATGAGGCCGCGACCGACGGCGCAAAACCTTACGTGGTTCAGGGATCGACGACATTTACGCACCGGGTCTTGGAGCCGTTCGGCGGCGTCATCGAGGCCTCGAGTGGCCACAAGCTCAAGGTCGTACCGACAAAATCCAGCCAGGGCCTGCTCGCGTTGTTCGAACGGCGCGCCGATTTCGCCATGATCTCCGGGCCGCTGAAGAACGAAATTGCGGATTTGCGCAAAACCAATCCGGATCTGCCGTTCGACCAGTTACGGACTTTCGACGTTTCGGCCGTTCACATGGCCTTTGCCATCAGCCGGGACAACCCGATCCACCAGGTCAGCGACGCAAACATGCGTCGCATTTTGCTGGGCGAGATCACCAACTGGCGCGAGGTCGGCGGCCCCGATCTGCCGATCAGCATCGTGATGGTTAGCGAGGGCGGCGGCGTGCAGTCCTCGATCGAAAACGAGTTCCTCGGCGGCCAACACATCAAGGCCATCAAGCCGATCTTCGTCCAAGGCAGCGCTCAGGTGGTCAAGATCACCGCAATCATTCCCGCCGCGATCGGTCTGTCGCAGACGAGCATTGTGAAAAACTCGAACTGCGCGGAGCTGAAGACCGACACCGCCATCGAACAGCACCTCGCGCTGGTGACGCTGGGCGATCCGACGCCCGCAATGCGCAAGGTGATCGACGCCGCGCGCAAGGCAATGAGCAAGACGGCGTCGTCGCGCTAGCTACCCCACAACTCCTTGGTCGCGAGCCGCGCGCCCGCCGCCAGCGCTTCGAGCTTCGCCCAGGCGATCTGCGGATGGATACGGCCGCCGAGGCCGCAATCCGTGCCGGCGATGACGTTCTCACGGCCAACGACTTTGGCGTAGCGCACGATGCGGTCGGCGACCACCTGCGGGTGTTCGACGATGTTGGTGGCATGGCTGACCACGCCGGGGATGAGCATCTTGCCTTCGGGCAGCTTGACGTCCTGCCAGACGCGCCACTCGTGCTCGTGGCGAACATTGCCGGCCTCGACCGAATAGGCGCCGGCGTTGACGCTCAGCACCAGATCGACAATGTCGGTGAGCGGAATGTCCGTGGTGTGCGGACCGTGCCAACTGCCCCAGCAGATGTGAAAGCGGATACGGTCCGCCGGCAGCCCGCGCAGCGCATGATTGAGCGCCTCCATGCGCACCTGCTCGAATTTCTTGAATTCCTTGAGCGGCGGCTCCGGATTGATCATGTCCCAGTTGTCCGGCAGACTCGGATCGTCGATCTGCAGCACGATGCCGGCATCGACGATCGCCTTGTACTCGTCACGCATGGCGTCCGCCGCAGCAAACAGAAACTCCTCCTCAGTCTTGTAGTAAAGGTCGACGCCGCGGGCGAAGCTGCCCGGACCGATCGAACACATGAAGCCTTCGTCGGTACCGGTTGCGGCCATCGCCTTTTTCAGATTGTCGATGTCGGCTTGCAGCGCGGCGTGGCCAATATATTTGAGCGGCCCGGTGCAGGCCGGACGGCCGACCGGACGGCGCGCGGCGCTGCCCATCAGGCTGCCGCTCGATTCCGGATCGAGATAGAACTCGCCGAATTTCTGCCAGTCGCGGCGGTTGGCAAACGATGTGAGCGCCACGTCCGCAACAGTCGACTTTTTGTGCTGGGTCTCGTGCGCCGCGGTTGCCGCGCTGCCGGCGGCAGAAAAACCCGACATGCGCGCAAAGGCGTAATTCCACCACGCCCCGTAGTCGTACGAACCGGCTACCGGCTTGCCGAACTCGCCGTCGTCCGGAATGTCGACGCCAAGCGCGCGCTGCTTCTTCACCACGTCGGCAACCGACTCGGCCAGTACTTGCGCGTAGGCTCCGTCACCCGCCTTGGCTTCGCCGATGGCGATCGATTTGCTCAACGCGATGAGTTTCGCCGGCCGCGACAGGCTTCCGGCATGCGTCGTCAAAATGCGATCGGTGCTGTGCTTCATCTCGGCCTCCCTGAGCCCCTCGCGTGACCGGGCCGCGAGATGCTTTGTGTATGCGTGAATGCTATTCTAAGCCGCCAAATCGATCCAGGCACAGGGAGAGTGACGATGGGACGGCTTCTCGTATTCGCTGCGGCACTTGCCATGTTTGGCTTGCCACTCGGCGGCGGCGCGGCGGCGCAATCGACTTATCCGTCGCACACCGTGCGCTTCATCCTGCCTTATGGCGCCGCGAGCGCCACCGATATCGCTGCGCGCATGTTTGCCGAGGGTTTGAGCAAGCTGTGGGGCAAGCCGGTGGTGGTGGACAACCGGCCGGGCGGCGACGCGCTCGTGTCGCTCAGCGCGTTTGCCCAGGCCAAGGACGACCATGTGCTGTGGTTCGGTCCGGCCGGCGCCTTCACCGCCCTGCCCTACATGCACGATACGCTGCCGTTCGATCCATCGCCCAACATGAAGCCGGTCGTCAGCGTCTCGGTCGTCGTGCTCACGGTGTCGATGCCGGCGTCGATGAAGATCGACACGGTCGGTCAGTTGCTGGCGCTGGCGCGGTCCGAGCCGGGCAAGCTCAACGCCGCCGCGGCTCCGGGCATCTCGGACTTTCTGCTGTTTGGTTTCTTCAAGAAACAGGGCCTGCAGGTCGCCGAGGTGCCGTATCGCGACATCATGCAGGCGCCGAATGATCTCATGGCAGGCCGTATTCAAGTGCTGTCGTCATCGCTTGTCGTGCCGCAGGCCCTGGCGAACGCCGGGAGCCTCAAGCTCCTGGTGGTGACCAGCAAGCAGCGCGCCCCGAGCCAGCCCAACGTGCCGACGGCGATCGAAGCCGGCTATCCGGATCTGACATTTGAGAGCATCGGCGGCGTGTTCGGCCCGCCCGGTATGCCTGAAGACCTGCGTAATCGTATTGCAGGGGATTTCCGCAAAGTCGCCGCCGCCAATCCGGAGATCGCCAAGAAACTGGCGACCACCGGTCAGATCTTATCGCTGCGCGGGCCGGCCGAATTCGCCGACGCGATCAAGGAGCAGCGCGTGACGCTCGCCGGCCTGGCCAAGACGTTGGGCCTCAAGGCGGCGACGCATTAGCTCAAACCGGCGACAACGCCGTTCGTATCGAGTGGATTCGTGCCGGTGTCACAATCCCCTGGCGCTTGAACGCCGTTCGCGGCTGATGTTAAGTCGCACGGCGAACTCATGGGGGGCATGGATGCGCGTTGTCTGCATTGCACTTTCATTGATCGCGATTGTGGCCGGTACGACCTGCGCCGCCGCCCAAGGGGTCATCGTCCCCCAGGTCCCCAGCGGCGAAGCGACCACTGGCAATCCCAGCCAAGCGCCGTTCAAATGGGCCGGCCTGTTGCTCATTCCGACGCCGACCCAGAAGCAGCCGGGACTGCTGTCGGGCTGCACCGCGCAGTTCATCGCGCCGCAGGTTCTGCTCACTGCGGGGCATTGCATCAAAGATCTTGAGACCAATCCCACCGGGCCCTGGCCAGATCCGACCAAAGGCACGTTCTGGCTGCAATATCAGAACAATCAAGGCACCGCGTTCAAGATCGTCTGCGCCGCAGCCAACCCGCTATGGACGCTGCCGGCCAGTTACGCCTCAATGCCGAAGGCGCAGCAGACGTCCGCTTTCGCGGCGGCCATGCAGCACGATTTCGCGATG
>DASZWK010000238.1:0-2111 GCA_035546235.1 Xanthobacteraceae bacterium
CAACGGCAGGTTCGACATTTCCGGCCTGAACGGCGGCACCTCGATCGCCAGTCTGTCGGGCAGCGGCGCCGTCGCGCTCGGCGCCAACACCCTGACGCTGTCGAACGCGAGCGGCACATTCTCCGGCGCGATCGATGGAACGGGCGGGCTGACGCTGACCACCGGGACCGAGACCCTGAGCGGGACTAACCCTTATTCGGGCGCCACCACGATCAACGGCGGCTCGCTCAATGTCACCGGCTCGATCACAGGCACATCGAGCGTGACGGTCAATTCAGGCGGCACGCTCGGCGGCACCGGCATCGTCGATCCGCTAACGGTGACCATCAATTCCGGCGCCACTTTCGTGCCCGGCACAGCCGGCGTGCCCGGCACCTCGATAACGATCGCCGGCAATCTCGCCTTTGCCTCCGGCGCGCTCTATGTCGTCTATTTCAACCCGACCACGTCAACGTTCGCCAATGTCACGGGCTCGGCGTCGCTCGCCGGCACGGTGCTGGCTAATTTCGCGTCGGGAAATTATGTGGCGAAGCAATACACAATCCTCACTGCGTCCGGCGGCGTGAGCGGCACCTTCTCGGCAATCAGCAATCTCGGTCTGCCGGCGGGAGCGCGCGACACGCTGAGCTACAGCGGCAACGACGTGTTTCTCAATCTTGTGCCGGGCTTTACAACGTATACCGGGCTCACGACCAACCAGCAGAATGTTGCCAACGCGTTGGGCAATTACTTCAACAACACCGGCGGCATCCCTTCACAGTTCTTCGCTCTGCCTCCGTCGGGGCTTTCGCAACTCGACGGCGAAGCCGGCACGGGCGCCGAACGCAGCGCGTTGCAGCTCACGAACGAGTTCTTGCAGCTGATGCTCGATCCCTTTGTCTATGGCCGCGGCAGCTTCTCCCCCGGCGGTCAGCCGCTCGGCTTCGCACCGGATCGGGCGAACAGCCTGCCGCCCGACATCGCGCTCGCCTATGCGGGATTGCTCAAGGCGCCACCAAAGCAAACCTTTGATCAGCGCTGGACCGCATGGGGCGCAGGTTTCGGCGGCAGCAGCACGGCGAATGGCGATCCGATCGTCGGATCAAATAACGTCACCACGAGCACTTACGGCTACGCGGCCGGCATGGATTATCACTACTCGCCTGACACGGTGCTTGGCTTCTCGTTCGCCGGCGGCGGCACCAACTGGAACCTCGCCAACGCGCTCGGCACCGGGCGGAGCGATGCGTTCCTTGCCGGCGTCTATGGGGTGACTCACGCCGGCCCAGCTTACCTCGCCACCGCGCTCGCTTTCGCCAACAACTGGTTCACCACCAGCCGCACGGCGCTGGGCGATCAGCTCACCGCCAATTTCCAGGGCCAGAGCTATGCGGCCCGGCTCGAAGGCGGCTATCGCTTTTTGGTCCCGATGGATCACAACGCGGTCGGCCTCACACCCTATGCGGCGATCCAGGCGCAAGACTTCCACACGCCGACCTACAGCGAGACTGATCTGAGCGGCGGGGGATTCGGGCTCTCTTACAATGCCATGAACGGCACCGACACGCGCAGTGAACTCGGCGGCCGCTTCGACGATCTCACCGCGGTGAACGGCATGCCGTTGATCCTGCGCGCCAAGCTCGCTTGGGCGCACGACTTCGTGAGCAACCCGGCGCTCAATGCCAGCTTCGAGGCGCTGCCGGGCGCGAGCTTCACGGTCAACGGCGCACCGATCCCGCACGACTCGGCGCTCGCGTCCGCGGGCGCGCAATTGTTCATCACGCCGAACTGGTCATTCCTCACCAAATTCGACGGCGAATTCGCCTCCGGCTCGCAGCTCTACGCCGGCTCGGGAACGCTGCGCTACACGTGGTGAGAGCGGCGAAAGGCGACCCCGTATGACACCCCTCTCCCGCGATCGGGAGAGGGTGCAACTGCGCTCCTTAGCGGTGCCAGCCGTGGCCCCAGTGGCCATGGCCATAAGCGTAGTGCCGGCCGTAGCCGTAGGCGAAATGCGGGCCGTAGCCGTAGCCGAAGCGCGGGCCGTAGCCGCGCCAATAACCCCGGCGCGCGTAGTAGGGCCCCGGATAGACCGGGTAAGCCGGCGCGTAATAGGCAACGGGCGGCGGCGC
>DASZWK010000239.1:0-8958 GCA_035546235.1 Xanthobacteraceae bacterium
TCTAAAAGATTTGCAGCCGGTCTTGCGCCGTCTCCGATCGTGGTGATCCGGCCCTCCACGGCCGGGTTCATCCGACGAAGGTCGAGAGCGCGGCGTCGTTTTTGGCAATGGCGTGCCTCATGCCTCGGGTGCGAACAAAAACCGCATTGCGAGAACGGGAATTTATTACTTCCAGCCGCGATAGGGGGGAGGGATCGTGGGTCGCGCCGCAAAATGGTTTGAATGACATAAAGTCGGTGTTATGTGGTCGCGATCACATGCGGCCTCGATGGGGCGAGGCCGCAGCTTCTTTGACCGTTGTGTGACAGCCGGACACCGAGCATGCGCGTCAACGTGCCAATTTCGGTCGGGGGATGGGTCCGTCTGTTCAGCCGCTGGGACGTAGTCGCGATCCTGTTGGTGCTCGGCCTCCTGATTTTCCTCGGCGAAGCAAGCCGGCATCTGTTCGAGCCGCTGGCCGAATTGCAGAAACAGCCGCCGTCGCTCGATCCGCGTCATCTGCCGGAATACGCGGCCCGCACCACGCTGCGCATGCTGGTGGCGATGGTGTTCTCGCTGATCTTCACGTTCACCTATGCGACGTTCGCGGCCAAGAACAAATATGCCGAGCGCATCCTGGTGCCGCTGCTCGACATTCTCCAATCGGTGCCGATCCTCGGCTTCATCTCGATAACGGTGGTTTTCTTCATGGAGCTGGCGCCCGGCCGGGTCCTGGGGGCCGAGTACGCCGCGATTTTCGCGATTTTCACCAGCCAGGCCTGGAACATGGCCTTCAGCTTCTATCAGTCGCTGCGCACCGTTCCGACCGAACTCGAAGAGGCGTCGCGGAGCTTCCGGCTCGGCCCGTGGATGACCTTCTGGCGGCTCGACGTGCCGTTCGCCATGCCGCAGCTGATCTGGAACATGATGATGTCGATGTCCGGAAGCTGGTTCTTCGTCGTGGCATCAGAAGCGATCAGCGTCGGCAATACGACGGTCACGCTGCCCGGCATCGGCTCCTACATCGCTCTCGCCATCGAGCGTCGCGATCTCGGCGCGGTGTGGTGGGCAATCGGCGCCATGCTGGTGGTGATCCTGATCTACGACCAGCTTCTGTTCCGACCGTTGGTGGCCTGGGCCGACCGCTTCCGCTTCGAGCAGGAGGCCGGCATGCTGCCGCCACGGTCCTGGGTGTTTGACGTGCTCCGCCGTTCGCGCCTGGTCGACCGCGCCACCGAACCGTTCGCCGTGCTGTGGCGGCTGTCGCTGCGGCCGCGGCGGGTCGACACGGCCTTGCCGGTGAAGACGCCCGCGCGTCGAAACAATGGCTGGATCGGATATCTGTTCGGTCTGCTCGCGGCGGCGGTTTCCGCATATCTCGTGTGGTGCGTCGCCGATTTCTTTATCGGCACGATCACGCTGGGCGATGTCGGCACAACGCTGCTGCTCGGGCTGGCGACGCTCATTCGCGTCGTCGTGCTGATTGCGATCGCCAGCGTCATCTGGGTGCCGATCGGCGTCTGGGTCGGCACGCATCCGCGCGTCGCCAACATGGTGCAGCCGGTGGCGCAGTTTTTGGCCGCGTTCCCGGCGAACCTGCTGTTTCCGATCTTCGTCTCGGTGATCGTGGTCTGGCGGCTCGACCCCAATATCTGGCTCAGCCCGCTGATGATCCTGGGCACCCAGTGGTACATTCTGTTCAACGTCATTGCCGGCGCGTCGGCGTTGCCCGCGGAGCTGCGCGCCTGCGGCGCCAATTTCCGCGTCCGCGGCTGGCTGTGGTGGCGGCGTATCGCCCTGCCTGCGGTGTTTCCATATTACGTCACCGGCGCGATCACCGCGTCCGGCGGCTCGTGGAACGCCAGTATCGTCGCCGAGGTGGCGTCATGGGGCAACCAGCACCTGCAGGCCGCCGGGCTCGGCGCCTATATCGCGCACGAAACCGACGCGGGCGACTTTCATCGCATCGTGCTCGGCATCATCGTGATGAGTCTGTATGTGGTCGTCGTCAATCGGGTGTTCTGGCGCCCGCTGTACTACTACGCCGAACGCAAGTTCCGGCTGGGATGAGGAGAAAACATGACAGCCGCTCCAGCTCTCCTCGACATTCACGGTTTGCGCCAGTCGTTCCCGCGCGCCGACGGCGGCGAGCACCTGGTGCTCGACGGCGTGGAACTCGCACTGCAGCAGGGCCAGATTGTTGGCCTGTTGGGCCGCACCGGGTCCGGCAAATCGACCCTGCTGCGCCTGATTGCCGGCCTGGCGTTGCCGTCCGGCGGCACCGTCACCTATTTGGGCCAGCCGGTGCGGGCTCCGGCGGCGGGCATCGCCATGGTGTTCCAGTCGTTCGCGCTGTTCCCGTGGCTGACGGTGCTGGAAAACGTGCAACTCGGTCTTGAGGCGCTCGGTCTGCCCGAGGCGGACATCCGCCAGCGGGCGCTGGCGGCGATCGACCTGATCGGGCTGGACGGTTACGAATCCGCCTATCCGCGCGAGTTGTCGGGCGGCATGCGCCAGCGCGTCGGCTTCGCGCGCGCTCTCGTGGTTCATCCCAACATTCTATTGATGGACGAGCCGTTTTCGGCGCTCGACGTGCTCACCGCCGAGACGCTGCGCACCGACTTTCTGGAACTGTGGGGCGAAGGCAAGCTGCCCATCAAGGGCGTGATCCTGGTCACGCACAATATCGAGGAGGCGGTGCTGATGTGCGACCGCATCCTGCTGTTCTCCACCAATCCCGGCCGCATCATCAGCGAAATCGCCGTCGATTTGAAACAGCCGCGCAATCGGCTCGAGCCGCAGTTCCGCGATCTGGTGGAGAAAATCTACGTGGCGATGACCGCGCGCAAAAGCTCGCCGGTCGCGATCGGAACGACAGGCGAGCGGACGGCAACGATCGATACCGTGCTGCCGCGCGTCTCAGCCAACCTGTTGTCCGGCCTGATCGAGACGCTCGCCGCCGCGCCATTCAACGGCAAGGCGGACCTGCCGGTGCTGGCCGATGAGTTGCATCTTGAACTCGATGAACTGTTTCCGGTCTCGGAATCGCTGCAGCTTCTTCACTTTGCCGAGATCGAGGGCGGCGATATCAAACTCACTGACGTGGGAAAACAGTTTGCCGAATCCGGCATGGACGATCGCAAAAAGCTGTTCCAGCGGCAACTTCTGGCCCATGTACCGCTTGCCGCGCACGTTCGCCGCGTTTTGCAGGAGCGCGCCAACCATCTGGCCCCAAAAAGCCGCTTTCTCGACGAACTCGAGGATCACATGAGCACGGATGATGCCGAAGGCACGCTGCGCGCTGTGACCGCATGGGGCCGCTTCGCCGAGGTCTATGCCTACGATGACGATTCCGGCGCGTTCAGTCTGGAAAATCCGTCGTAGCCCCAACTTGTGCGGCTTCGCCCGCGGCGTATGATTAGGGCGGCCGGCTGGTCGAGCTTGCTCGACGGGGACGCCGGCTGGTTATCGGGAGGCGACAATGTCTATTTTCACGGACGCTTTAAGCGGGACGCGTGCGCGCTATCTGTTGCTTGGGTCGTTGACGCTGAATTTGGTGTTTGCCGGCGCGGCGGGCGCCGTGGCGTTCCAGCACGCGACCAAACTGCCGCCGCTGCAGCCGATAGTCGGCATGGATCGCGGCGTGGAGCAGCGCTTCGATCGCATCGCCGCGGCCCTGCCAGCGAACGATGCCACTATTCTTCGCGCGGATTTCCATGCGCAGGCGATCAAATTGACGACGGCGGAGACGCAGGTGAGGCTCTCGGAGCAGGCCATACGCGATAGCCTGCGCGCGCAGCCGTTCGATCCCGCGGCGGTGCGGGCGGCCATGGCGCAATCGAGCCAGGCCAAGGATCGGTTCGTTGAGCTCGTGCACGAGACGGTCGCAGGCGCCACGGCGAAAATGTCGCCGGCCGGCCGCCAGGCGCTTGCGGACTGGCGCAGACGCCGCGTCGCTGCCGCGACAACGACGCAGTAAATGTCGCGGTCACGCCGCGCTGCGCCGCGCGTTGACGGCAATCGCCAGCAATGCGCGATCGGCGATGGTCTGGTCGAGTTCGTTGGTGCGCCGCGATTGCAGAACCGCGCCGGCAAGGTCCGCCATCGCAACCGCAAGCCGCGCGGCGTTCCAGAGCTTGAGCGCGGCTTCAACGAGCTTCTTGCGGCGAAACTGCGCCGGCGGCAGCGCCGTGTCGATCGAGAAACCGGTACCGGCTTCGATCGCCATGCGCCATTTGTGCAGCTGCGCCAGCTGGCGCTGGGCGGCGAAGAAGATCGAGCCGGGCGATGTCCCGGCGGTGCGCGCCTTGGCCAGCCGGGCCTCGAGCTCCGCTGTCTGGCCCGCAAAGGCCGCGTCAACAATGTCGTCGAGCGCCAGCGCCGATGCGTCCGACACGACCGCGGCAATGTCGTCGACGCCGACCCGATCCTGTCCGCGCGCGTACAATGCGAGCTTGCGAATCTCGCTGCGCGAGGCGGCGCGGTCGCCGCCCAGGAGCGGCAGCAGCAAGGCGCGGGCGTCGGGCGCGAGCGTCAGGCCGGCCTCGCGCATCTCCTGGTCGATGAGGCGTTCGCGCGCCTTTTCATCGTCCGCGTAGCACGGCAGCGCTGCGGCATTCTTGGCGCGCTCGATCAAAGCACGCAGCGGCGCGTTGCGCGGCAGATTGCCGGCCTCGATGACGACGCGGCACTCCGAGCCGCGAATGGCCAGCAAGGGCTCGACTGACGGCGCGATATTGCGGCCGCCGGCCTTGACCCACACCGCGCGCCGGCCGCCGAACAGGGGAATGGTCTGCGCCTCTTCGACCAGTCGCGACGGCTCGGCCGCCAGATCGTCGCTTTCGAGCCGCGCCAGCGCGAACGGATCGTTGACATCGTCGACCGACGCCTTGATCAGCGCGTTGACGCGCTCGCTCACGAGGCCCGCGTCCGGCCCGAACACCAGCACGACCGGCCGCGCCGGATCAGGGCGGGCAATGAAGGCGTCAACTTCCGAAGCCTTGATCGCGACCATCACGCCACCACGTTGACGATCCGCTGCGGCACGACGATCACCTTTTTCGGCGGCTTGCCGCCGAGCGCGGCCTTGACGGCATCAAGCGCCAGCACTGCTGCTTCGACTTCGGCATTGCTGGCGTTGCGCGGCACGGTGACTTCGGCACGCTTGCGGCCGTTGACCTGCACCGGCAGCGTGATCGTGTCCTCGATCAACAGATCGCGCTCGACGGTCGGCCACGGAGCCTCCGACACGAGCGTTCTGTGCCCAAGCGCGGCCCAGCATTCCTCGGCAAGATGCGGCATCATTGGAGCGAATATCTGCGCCAGAATGTTCGCCGCTTCGCGCATCGCCCAGCGCATATCCGGCGCGACCGCCGTTTCGTCGATATCGCCGATGGCGGCGGTGAGCGCGTTGGCGAATTCATAAATGTGCGCCACGCAGACGTTGAAGTGCAGTTTTTCCACCGCGTCGCCGACATTCGCCAGCGCCTTGTGGCTCGCCTTGCGCAGCGCCAATGAAGCCGCCGAAAATTGCGCCGGCGGCGCGGCAGGCGCGGTTCGACCGATCTCGCCCGCCTCACCCACCAGCCGCCACAGCCGCTGCACGAAGCGCGCGGCGCCCTGCACGCCGCGCTCGGTCCATTCCACGTCGCGCTCCGGCGGCGAGTCCGACAGCATGAACCACCGCGCCACGTCGGCACCGTACTCGCCGATGATATCGTCGGGGTCCACGGTATTGCGCTTCGACTTCGACATCTTCTCGATCGGCCCGATCTCGACCTCTTCGCCGGTCGCGATCAGCGTGGCGCGACGTGCATCGCCGTTCGATTCGATTTTCACTTCCGCGGGCGCGGCCCATTCGCCGTTCTTCCGGCGAAATGTCTCGTGCACCACCATGCCCTGGGTGAACAACCCGGCGAATGGCTCTTCGAGCCCGATGTGACCGGTCTGTTTCATGGCGCGGGTGAAGAAGCGGCTGTAGAGCAGATGCAGGATCGCGTGCTCGATCCCGCCGATATATTGATCGACCGGCATCCAGGCGTCAGCGATCGCCGGATCGGTCGGTGCGCTCTCGATCCACGGATCGGTGAAGCGGGCGAAATACCACGACGAGTCGACAAACGTATCCATCGTGTCGGTCTCGCGCCGCCCCGCACGTCCGCACTGCGGACAATGCACCGTCTTCCACATCGGATGATGATCGAGCGGGTTGCCCGGCCGATCGAAGGTCACATCGTCAGGCAACTTCACCGGCAAATCTTGCTCCGGCACCGGAACGACGCCACAGGCTTCGCAATGAATGACCGGAATCG
Source organism: Xanthobacteraceae bacterium (assembly GCA_035546235.1). Lineage (GTDB taxonomy): Bacteria > Pseudomonadota > Alphaproteobacteria > Rhizobiales > Xanthobacteraceae > BOG-931. The sequence goes on from DASZWK010000239.1 coordinate 6,291, forward strand.
GACAGCCCCAGTAACGCTGCCGCGAAATACCCCAATCGCGCAGGCGATAGTTCACCTGACGCTGCGCCACCGGGCGACCGCCGCGCTTCTCGCTTTCCAGCCGCCGCGCGACATCCTCCCTTGCCTGTGCGGGCGTCATGCCGTCGAGAAAACGCGAGTTGAACATCCGCCCGTCACCATCGTAAGCGGTATCGGTAATGACGAACGATTTTGGATCCTGCTCGGGCGGGCAGACGACCGGCGTGACGCCAAGGCCGTATTTGTTGACGAAATCGAGGTCGCGCTGATCGTGCGCCGGGCAACCGAAGATGGCGCCGGTGCCATAGTCCATCAGAATGAAGTTCGCCACATAGACCGGCAGTTTCCAGTTCGGGTCGAACGGATGCACCGCCTTGATGCCGGTGTCGAAGCCGAGCTTCTCCGCCTTGTCGATGATTTCCTGCGCAGTGCCGTGGCGCTTGCACTCGGCGATGAATTCGGCAAGCGCCGGATTCTTCTTCACCGCGGCCTGCGCCAGCGGATGGTCGGGCGACAGGGCCATGAACTTGGCGCCGAACAGCGTGTCGGGGCGCGTCGTGAAGATATCCAGCTCGCTTTCGCCGTCGGGTGTCGTCTGCGGATCGAGCGTGAAACGGACCAGGAGCCCCTCGGAGCGGCCGATCCAGTTCTTCTGCATCAGCCGCACTTTTTCCGGCCAGCGGTCGAGCGTGTCGAGCGCCTCCAGCAACGGCCGCGCGAACTTGGTGATGGCGAAGAACCACTGCGTCAGTTCGCGCTGCTCGACCAGCGCGCCCGAGCGCCAGCCGCGGCCGTCGATCACCTGCTCGTTGGCGAGCACGGTGTTGTCGACGGGGTCCCAGTTCACCTTCGACTTTTTGCGCTCGACCAGGCCGGCGCGCAGGAAGTCGAGAAACATTTTCTGCTGGTGCTTGTAGTAGGCCGGATCGCATGTCGCGATCTCGCGGCTCCAGTCGAGCGACAGCCCCATCGACTTGAGCTGCGCCTTCATCGCCGAAATGTTCTGATAGGTCCATGCCTTCGGGTGGACCTTGCGCTCCATGGCGGCGTTCTCGGCCGGCATGCCGAAGGCGTCCCAGCCCATCGGATGCAGCACCGAAAAACCCTTCGCGCGCTTCACCCGGGCCACCACGTCGCCCATCGTGTAGTTGCGCACGTGGCCCATATGGATGCGGCCCGACGGATAGGGGAACATCTCCAGCACGTAATATTTCTTGCCGAGATTCGCGTTCGGCGTGGCGAAGATGCCGCGGTCGTCCCAGACTTTCTGCCAGCGGGGCTCAGCCTCGGCGGCGTTGTAACGTTCGGTTGGCATGGGCGGTGTTTAGCGTTCAAAGCGGCGGGAGGCCAGTGCTTTTACGTCGATCGCCCGAGCCCATGAGAGCAATGTTGGACTTATTGACAACATGCCCGAAGCGTTGTTGATTGCTCCAACATGAGGGCGGAGCTGCTGATCGACGAGCGTCATGTACTTAGCGACAACACGTTCGTCGAAATCGTGGTTTGGCGGGTCCCGCGTCCAGTGCGCGGCTCCCGCCATCGTCTCAAGTACCGTCTTGCCCTCGTCCGCGATGGCATGTGCCTGCTTCGCTACGACAACGAAGCGGGCAAGGGCGACCATCGCCACCTGGGCGATGCAGAGCGGCGATACACGTTTACGGATGCTGATTCATTACTGGCGGACTTCTGGCGGGATGTCGTGGCTTTGGAGGCGATGAAATGAAGACCGTAACATTGCAACTTGCTTCGCTCGACGATGTGAAGCGTCGTGCGCGCGAGGCCTTCAAAGGGAGCAAGCAAGGTGCGCGCATCAGCTTTGCGTCGCCCGAAGTTCTGTTCAGGTTGATAACCGCGAAGCGCTGGGAATTGATCCGCTCGATGGCGGGCGCTGGTCCGATGACGATCCGCGCAGCGGCGCGGCGGGTCGGCCGCGATGTCAAAGCCGTCCATGGCGATGTGCATGCCTTGCTCAACGCCGGAATTCTGCAGAAAACTGACAAGGGCCGGATTGTCTTTCCGTTCGATGCGATCCATGTCGATCTAATGCTGCACGCAGCGTAAAGGACACAATGCAATACACCACTCTCGGCAAAACCGGCCTGCGCGTCAGCGTCGCCGGGCTCGGCACCGGCGGCTTTTCCCGCATGGGGCTGAAATCCGGCCTGAATGAGGATCAGTCGGCGCGGCTCGTGCGCGATGCCATCGAGCTTGGCGTCAACTTCATCGATACCGCGCCGCCCTACGGCACAGAAGGCGTGGTCGGCAAGGCGCTCAAGGGAGTCCCGCGCGAGGCCGTCGTCGTCGCCACCAAATCGACCGTCCAGCGCGACGGCCAATGGTGGACGCCGGAGCGGATGGTGGCGAGCCTCGACAATTCGCTGCGGCTGCTCGGTACCGACTACATCGACGTGTTCAATCTGCACGGCATTGAGCCCGACATGTACGACCATGCGCGCAACGTGCTCGCTCCGGAGCTGGTCGAGCAGAAACGCAAGGGCAAGATCCGGCACATCGGTCTCACCGAGAATCCAATCGTCGATTTCACCAACGAGACGCTCAAGCGCGCGTTGCACGATCCCATCTGGGAAGTGTTCATGGTGGGCTTCCACATGATGCACCAGGGCGCGCGGGCGAACGTGTTTCCACTGAC
>DASZWK010000240.1:0-5154 GCA_035546235.1 Xanthobacteraceae bacterium
AGTCCGACAATGACGGTCCAAACAAATAAAGGGCTCGTCTGAACGGCCGCTCTGCGGTGGCGGAATCGTTAAAATCAAGATTTAGCCGTATTGTGAGCGGTACCTTATCGGGGTCACGTGATTCAAGGAAAACGCCATGCAGGCCCGATGGTGGAATGCGGCTGTTCTGCTCATCATCGGCCTGCTCGGCATCGGTTCTATCGTTTCCAGCGGCGCAATTGCCGAGACCAAGCACGAAAAACCGCCACCCAAGCGCGCCGTCCAGCAGCACCCGCGTGTGGCGCCACATTCGCTCGCTATCCAGCGACGCGGACTTCCCAACCAGCCGCCAAACATCGGCAATCGTTTCAGACCCGGGGGTCTCGTAAAGCCCGGCGTCGGAACAGCGCTCGGCCCGGCCGGTAATGGCGCTGGACTCCGCGCCTTCGGCCCGGGAGCCCGGACCCCGGCCGCGGCGCTCGGCAACGGCCGCAATGTTGGTGCACTCGGCAATGGCCGCAATGTGGGAGCGCTCGGCGCCCGCAATGCCGCGTTCGCCAATGGAAGGAATCCCCGCACCCTCGGGGCACGCGGGCGGCTTGGAAACTTCGGTAACCGAGGCGCTTTCGGCGCACGAGGACGATTTGCGAATTTCGGCAACAGGGGTGCATTTGGCGCGCGCGGCCGCCCCTTCGGGGCGGGGCAATTTGGGCGGGGGGCGAGGGTGTCCGGTCTCGGCAATCGGCTGCGCGGCGGCAACGGTGCGCCACTCGGCACCCGCCTGATCGACATGCGCGTCATGCCGCTGCCGCCCGGCACGGGCCTGCCGCCCGTCGGAGAAACACGCTTTCTGTCGCGCCAGGTCGTGCTGCAATTCGGGACCGATGTCACACCGCAGCAAGTCACAGCCACCGCGCAGCGCTTCGGCCTCACCGTCGTCTCACAGCAAAACATCGCCGCGCTGCGGCGCACGCTCTACACGTTTCGCATCAATAACGGCCAGTCGGTTCCGGACGTAATTCGCGAAGTCCAGGGTGCCGGACTCAATGCCGCGGCGCAGCCCGACTACACTTATAGCCTGATGCAGAATCCCGCTGGCCCAGCCACCGATCTCGGCGATCCGGCTCAATACGTCGTGCAGAAATTCGACCTTGCCGCCGTACATCGCATCACCGAGGGCAACGATGTGGTCATTGCGCTGATCGACTCACGCGTCGATCTCAAGCAGCCGGACTTCGCCGACAGAATTGTCGACAGCTACGATGCCGGCTGCGGCCCGAACGCGCCGCCCGATACGCACGGTACCGGCATGGCGGGCGCGATCGCGTCCCATATCGGGCTCCTCGGCATTGCACCGAACGCGAAGATCCTCGCGATCTGCGCATTCGGGGGCACCGGCGCCTCGGCTGAGGCGACATCGGCCAATATCATCCGCGGTCTCGATTACGCGATCGAGCACAATGCCAAGATCATCAACATGAGCTTTGCCGGACCGCAGGATCCGGCGCTCGCCCAGGAACTGCAAGTCGCGCGCGAGAAGGGAATTCTCATTGTCGCGGCCGCCGGCAATGCGGGACCGAAATCACCGCCGCTCTATCCGGGCGCCGATCCGAACGTGCTTGCTGTCACTGCAACCGATGTGCACGACCACTTGTTCTCCGGCGCCAACCAGGGCGACTATATCGCGGTTGCGGCGCCCGGCGTGAACGTGCTGGTGCCGGCGCCGAACGCCGACGTGCAATATACGACCGGCACTTCGGTGGCGAGCGCGAATGTCAGCGGCGTTGCGGCGTTGCTGCTGGCCGAAGAGCCCACGCGGAGCCCTGAGGATATTCGCGACATCCTGGTGCAAACCGCGAAGCATCTCGGCACCGAAGGCACGAACCCGCAATTCGGCGCCGGCCTCGTCGATCCGCTCAGGGCGCTGAAATCCGCGCCTGAGATTGCGAGCCAGAAATCCGACAACGCGGCGGACGCACCGCACGTGCTGGTGGCGCACTGAGCGTTCGTGAGCGGGGCTATCCGAAAGATCGCAGTCAGCCGACTTTCTTTGCGGATGCGTAGGCCTGATCGATCAGGCGGACAGCGCGCAGGCAATCTTGCACGCCGATCGGCGGGGCCTTTCCTTGTTGCCAATGATCGAGCGCATCGCGCAGCGTGGTGAAATACGGCGTAGTGACGTCGGTGCCCGGCAGCACTTCGTCGCCGGCCGCGGTTGCGAGCTTCAAGACGCCATCCTTCATGGTGAGAATCCCGTCACGGCCGGCGAGCTTCCACTCGCCGTCGGTGCCGTCGCGGGGAAAGCCGTTGCCGACCTCGATGGTGCCGAGCACACCGCTTTGCGAACGCAGCATCACGCTGGCGTAATCCTCGACCGGAAGCGCGTGAGCGCGGTGGCTGAGCTGCGCGCCGGTGACGGACGCGTCCTCGCCGGTGAGATGCAGAAACATGTCGAGGCCGTGGGAGCCGAGATTGCGCAGGCAACCGCCGCCTGATTCCGCGGGATCGAACATCCAGGGGCAATCCCAAGCCCTATAGCGCGCGGGGCCGGGCCGGATGATGCGCACATAGATGTGCGACAACGGCCCGATGCGCCCGGCAGCCATCAGCTCGCGGGCACGCCGCGCGAATGGAGCGTAGCGCTGCGCCAGCGGCACGGCGATGAACGCATTACGCTTTGCCGCCTTTTCAGCCACCGGCTCCAACTGCGCGGAGTTCAAGCCCATCGGCTTTTCCATCAGAAACGGGTAGCCGGCATCGAGCAGGTCGTTCGCAATCGCCGCCATCTGACTGTGACGGCCGAGCGCGACGACGAAATCCGGGCGCAGCTCCGCCAGCATTTTCCTGTAATCCGTAAAGGTCGGCGGGTTTTTCACCTCGGCCGCGCGCCTGGCGACGATGTCTGGATCGGAGTCCTGAATGCCGATCAGCGCGACGTCCGGCATGGTGAGGAGGTGGCGCAGATAGGCGGCATCGTTGAGGGCGTGCCAGTGGCTCACCTCAACGGCAGCAATACGGATGGTCATGGAGTCCTCCCAGGCACGGAAAGACCAGGACTCAACACTTATCGCGGCCTGTCAACGGCGCGAGCGCGTTTACTCCCACCGCCGGCTGCCGCCGCAGGGATCGAAGGCTTCGTTATCGGGAAGATTTCGCGAACATAATCCGCCAGCATCTCACAATAAGCGATCGCGTAACGCGGCCGCGGCCGTTGCTTATTCCATAGAATGACCATTTGCGTGCGCAACGGCCGGCCGCGATAGGTCAGCGCTACAATGCGCAGATCGCAATGGTCCGTCTGCAATTGCGAGGGGATCACCGCGACTCCATGTCGGGCTTCCGCAAGCGCCAGCAAGGTTTGCGGCGTACGGCTCTCGATGAAAATGTTCGGCTTGAGCTGGGCGAGCCGGCAGGCGGCATCAAAGGCCCGGCGAAACATGAAGCTTGAATCCAGCAGCAGCAGAGGATGAGGGGCGAGACGCCCGATGTCGATGCTACGGCCCCCGCCAAGATCGACTGCTGGATGGCAGGCCGCGAGCAGATCGACGTGCTGCAGCGGGAGCGAGCTGAAGCGCGGATCGTCGGACTCGAGAAACGGGCTCAAATTCTGTCCGAGATGAATCTCATGGCGTTCCAGCAAAGCTATCGTATCGCGTCCGGCCGCCTCGACCAGTTTGACCTGCACGTTCGGATAGCGCCGCGCATACCGATGCAGAAACGTGGCCTGTACACTCGCGATATGTTGCGGCGAGGCGCCGACCTTGAGAACGCCGCTGTCGCCATGTCGCAATTGCTCGGCACGCTCGCCCAGCGCGCTGGCGTAGTTCAGCAAACCGCGGCAATCGGCGAGCAACTGCTCGCCTGCACTGGTCAGCAACAGGCGGCGGCCGATGCGATCGAACAGCTTGAGACCGAGCTCCCGCTCAAGGTCGCCGATCTGCCGGGACAGCGCCGGCTGGGCGACACGCAGCTGCAGCGCCGCCTTCGACACCGTGCCGAGTTCGGCCACGGCCACGAAAGTCCGGGTGTGCCGAAGGTCCATGCCGTCTTGCTTATGCCGAAACGGTATTAAACTCCAGACCGAGTATGTATTGGACGTATCGATGTCCCGATCGTCAAATGGCGTCAGCGGCAGCTTTGGTCGCGGACGGTACCGGCAAAGAGGAAGGCGCCATGCGAGGCTTTCTGACGCTATTGGCGATTATCGGCATCAGCTTGCCGGCGGCAGCGGCGGCTGCGCCAGCCTGGCCGACGGAACCCGTACGCGTGGTCGTGCCCTATGGGGCCGGCAGCACAACCGACATCGTGCCTCGCGTCGTGTTCGAGCAATTGGCGGCGCAGCTTGGTCAGCCCGTCGTGGTCGAGAACCGTCCCGGCGCCGGCGGCACGATGGGCAGCGCCTTTGTCGCGACAGCGAGACCGAACGGTTACACCCTGCTGGTCAACTCGACCGCTCATACCATCGCGCCCGCGCTTTATTCCAAGCTGAGCTACGATCCGGCGCGCGACTTCGCGGCCGTCATTTCGCTGGGCACTTCGCCAAACGTGCTGGTGGTCTCTCCCGCCAAAGGTTTCAAAACGGTCGGCGATCTGGTCGCCGCCGCCAAGGCCAAACCGGACGGGCTGACCTTCGCGTCGGTCGGCGTGGGAAGCGCGACGCACATGAGCGGCGAACGGTTCTGCTTCAGCGCCGGCGTGAAAGCCGTGCATGTCCCCTTCAAGGGCGGCGCCGAAGCCATGACGGAGGTCATCGCGGGGCGCGTCGACTTCTTCTTTGGGCCGGTCGGCCTGGTGCTGCCCCAGATCCGCGCGGGCAAACTTGCGGCGCTCGTCGTCAGCGGCACCGAGCGCGCAGCCGCGCTTCCGGACGTGCCGACGACACGCGAGGCCGGGTACGCCAACGCCGAATATCCAATCTGGTTCGGCTTATTTGCTCCGGCCCGGACCGAGCCGGCAATTCTCGACACGCTGCACGACCAGACCCTCAAAGCGCTGCAAGTACCGAAGGTGCGGCACAAGCTGTCCGCCCTCGGGGTCGATCCAATGACGATGACACGAGCCGACTTCGGCGCGTATATCGAGAAGCAATTCGCCATCAATGCCGCGTTGGTCAAGGCGATCAACCTGCAGCCGGAATAGAAATCCAGGTCACGATCGTTCTGGCAGGCCCTACCG
>DASZWK010000241.1:0-25618 GCA_035546235.1 Xanthobacteraceae bacterium
GCGTAGCGCAGCCGGACTTCACGGCCGGGCGCCAGACGGAAAAATTTCTTCGGCGGATTTTCCATAAAGTCTTCGCGCTCGATGAAGATCTCGCGGGTGAAGCGAATCTTGCGCGTGCCGGCGTCGGGCCGTTCGGGATGATTGACGGCTTCGACCTCCTCGCCCTCGCCTTCGGGAAAGTTCTCGATCACGACTTTCAGCGGCCGCAACACCGCCATGCGGCGCTCCGCCGACTTGTTGAGATGCTCGCGGATGGCAAACTCCAGCATCCCCATGTCGACGACGCTGTTGGCCTTGGCGACGCCGATACGCTTGACGAAATCGCGGATCGCCTCGGGCGGCACGCCGCGCCGGCGCAAGCCCGCGAGCGTCGGCATCCGCGGATCGTCCCAACCCGCGACATGGCCACCGCGCACGAGTTCGGTGAGCACCCGTTTCGACAGCACCGTGTAGGTGAGGTTAAGCCGCGCAAACTCGTACTGATGCGGGTGCGAGGGCACCGGCAGATTGTCGAGAAACCAGTCGTAGAGCGGCCGATGGTCCTCGAATTCAAGCGTGCAGATCGAGTGCGTGATGCCCTCGATGGCATCCGACTGGCCGTGGGCGAAATCGTAGTTCGGATAGATGCACCACGTCTTGCCGGTGCGCGGATGCTCGGCATGCAGGATGCGGTAGAGCACCGGATCGCGCAGGTTGATGTTGCCCGATCCCATGTCGATCTTGGCGCGAAGCACGCGCGCGCCGTTCGGAAACTCACCGCTCCGCATGCGCCGGAACAGGTCGAGATTCTCTTCGACGCCGCGCTTGCGGAACGGACTCTCGATACCCGCCTCGGTCAGCGTGCCGCGCGTCGCCCGCATTTCCTCCTGGGTCTGGTCATCCACATAGGCGTTGCCGCCGCGGATCAGATGCTCGGCCCATGCGTAAAGCTGCTCGAAATAGTCCGACGCATGGAACAGATTCTTGCCCCAATCGAAGCCGAGCCAGCGCACATCGCGCTCGATCGCGTCGATATATTCCTGATCTTCCCTGGTCGGATTGGTGTCGTCGTAGCGCAGATTGCAGCGGCCGCCGAACTCTTCGGCGACACCGAAATTCAGGCATATCGACTTGGCGTGCCCGATGTGCAGATAGCCGTTGGGTTCGGGCGGGAAGCGCGTGACGATCGTCTTGTGCTTCCCCGACGCCAGATCGGCGCGCACGATGTCGCGGATAAAATCCTGGCCCGCTTCGCGTACCGTGGTGTCGGCGAGTGTCATGGCGTGAATCTATTTCGATCCAATGTGGCCCGCCGGATATCCAGACCCCGCGTCGATTCCAAGGCGGCATCGCGCCGGCCGGAGTGGACAAATTGGCCGTCCGGGTCAAGTCCGCCAGTCCGTCCGCCGCCGCCTGAGTGCATTAGCTTCTCTTGCCATCCATCTGTGCTACACGGGCGCGGCGTTTGCGAGGATTCTGAACCGGCATGACCGTCGTTACGCGCTTTGCGCCCTCCCCGACCGGCTTTTTGCACATCGGCGGCGCTCGCACGGCCCTGTTCAATTGGCTCTACGCCCGCGGACGCGGCGGCAAGATGTTTTTGCGCATCGAGGACACCGATCGTGAACGCTCGACCCAGGCAGCGATCGACGCCATCCTCGATGGATTGAGCTGGCTCGGCATCGCCTGGGATGGCGAACCGATCTACCAATTCGCCCGTGCCGCACGGCACCGCGAGGCCGTCGAGCAGATGCTGGCGTCGGGGAACGCCTACCGCTGCTATTGCAGCCCCGAGGACCTGGCGAAGATGCGCGAAAAGGCGCGGGCCGAGGGGCGTACGCGGCTTTACGACGGTACGTGGCGTGATCGCGATCCGTCGGAGGCGCCGCCAGGCGTCGCGCCCGCGATTCGGCTCAAGGCGCCATTCACGGGCGAAACCGTCATTGAAGACCAGGTCCAGGGCCGCGTCGTCTGGCAGAACGAGAACCTCGACGATCTCGTGCTCTTACGTTCCGACGGCACACCGACCTACATGCTCGCCGTCGTCGTCGACGACCACGACATGGGCGTCACCCACATCATCCGCGGCGACGACCATCTGACCAACGGCGCGCGGCAGAAGCAGATCTATGAGGCGCTCGGCTGGCCGGTGCCGGTGATGGCGCATATCCCGCTGATCCACGGGCCGGACGGCTCCAAGCTGTCCAAGCGGCACGGCGCGCTCGGCGTCGACGCCTACCGGGCGATGGGCTACCTACCGGCGGCGCTGCGCAATTACCTGGTGCGGCTCGGCTGGAGCCACGGCGACCAGGAGATTTTCTCGACTGAAGAAATGGTTGCGGCTTTCGACCTGCCGCAGATCGGCCGATCGCCGGCGCGCTTTGATTTCGCAAAGTTGGAAAGCCTTAACGGCCACTACATTCGGCAAAGTACGGACGCTGACCTGCTGGCGGCCATTGACCAATTGCTGCCGCATCTCGCCAACGGCCAAGCGATCGCCGCCAAGCTGACGCCGCCGGTACGGGCGCAGTTCCTGGCCGCCATGCCAAGCCTGAAGGAGCGCGCCAAGACCCTGGTCGATCTCATTGACAGCGCGCATTTTCTCCTCGCCGACCGGCCGCTGCCGCTGGACGAAAAGGCCAAGGCGCTGTTGACCGAGCCGGCCGTCGCATTGTTGCGCGAGCTTGAGCCCGAACTGACCGCCGTCGAACCGTGGACCGGTGAGGCAACCGAACAGGCAGTGCGTGCCTTCGCCGAACGGCGCGGCGCCAAGCTCGGCGCGGTGGCGCAGCCGCTGCGTGTGGCGCTGACCGGGCGGACGACGTCACCCGGGATCTTCGAGGTGCTTGCCATCCTCGGCAAAATCGAAAGCCTGGGTCGCGTTGCCGATCAGCTCAGCGCCAGCGATACCGCACCGCGCGCCGGTTGATCGCTCTGTCCCGGCGCAAGCGCTGCGGCATTTTACGGACCTTTTGGGGCGCCACGGTATGCCTATATCTTGCAGTGCACACGTGCTTGGGCTACCCCAATAGCACGGGTTAAACGTACGCCGGCCCAACCGCTTGAGCCGTTTCGGACGCGCGGCCTTAAGTTCCGGCTGCCCCGCATCGAGGACAATCATCATGGACGCGAAAACCGGCGCCAACATCAAGACCGGCAAGCTCACGCTCGGCGACAAAAGCTATTCCTTCCCTATTTACGACGGAACCATCGGGCCGGAGGTGCTGGACGTCAGCAAGCTTTACGCCGAGGCCGGCATCTTCACCTACGACCCCGGCTTCACGTCGACCGGTTCGTGCGAATCCAAGATCACCTATATCGACGGCGACGAAGGCGTCCTGCTCTATCGCGGCTACCCGATTGAAGACTTGGCCGAGCACGGCGACTTTCTCGAAACCTGCTACCTCCTGCTCTACGGTGAGCTGCCGACGGCCGTGCAGAAGGCCGACTTCGTCGATCGCGTGGTCCATCACACCATGGTCCACGAGCAGATGAGCCGCTTCTTCCAAGGCTTCCGGCGCGACGCCCATCCGATGGCCGTGATGGTCGGCTCCGTGGGCGCACTGTCGGCGTTCTATCACGACTCGACCGACATCACCGATCCGACGCAGCGGATGATCGCCTCGATCCGCATGATCGCCAAAATGCCGACGCTGGCGGCGATGGCCTACAAATATTCGGTCGGCCAGCCGTTCATGTATCCGGATAACACGCTCGACTACGCATCGAACTTCCTGCGCATGTGCTTCGCGGTGCCGTGCGAGGAGTTCAAGGCCAACCCGGTTCTGGCGCGCGCCATGGACCGCATCTTCACCCTGCACGCCGATCACGAGCAGAACGCGTCGACCTCGACGGTGCGGCTCGCCGGCTCTACCGGCGCCAATCCGTTTGCCTGCATCGCCGCCGGCATCGCCTGCCTGTGGGGCCCGGCGCACGGCGGCGCCAATGAGGCGGCGCTCAAAATGCTGGGCGAGATCGGCAGCGTCGACCGCATTCCCGAATACATCAAGCGCTCGAAGGATCCGAACGACTCGTTCCGCCTGATGGGCTTCGGCCACCGCGTCTACAAGAACTACGATCCGCGCGCCAAGCTGATGCAGAAGACCTGCTACGAAGTGCTCAACGAGCTCGGCATCAAGGATCCGCTGCTCGATGTCGCCATGGAGCTGGAAAAGATCGCGCTCCACGACGATTACTTCGTCTCGAAGAAGCTCTATCCGAACGTCGACTTCTACTCGGGCATCACGCTGCGCGCGATGGGCTTCCCCACCACCATGTTCACGGTGCTGTTCGCTTTGGCCCGCACCGTCGGCTGGATCGCGCAGTGGAAAGAGATGATCGAGGACCCGCACCAGAAGCTCGGCCGTCCGCGCCAGCTCTATACCGGGTCTCCGCGGCGCGATTATCAGCCGATGTCGAGGCGGAAGTGAAGGCCGCGAATAGCGAGTGGTGAATAGCGAATAGCTGGCTCGTTCTATTCGCTACTCGAGATTTCGCAATTCGCTGCGCGTCAGGGCGGGCCATAGGCCCAGGTCAGGTACGCGCCCGCCCAGGTAAAGCCGCCGCCGAAAGTTGCAAGCAGCATGCGATCACCCGCCTTGAGCTTGCCCTCGTAATCCCACAGGCAGAGCGGAATCGTAGCGTTTGTAGTATTGCCGTATTTTTCGATGTTGATCATGACCCGCTCCGGCCGCAGCTTTAAGCGCTCGGCGGTCGACTCGATGATCCGACGGTTGGCCTGGTGCGGAGCGACCCAGTCGATATCGTCGCCGCTAAGCTGATTGCGCTTCATGAGCGTAGCCGCGACATCGGCCATGCGCGCGACAGCGACTTTGTAGACGGCGGCGCCCTCCTGGTGGACGTAATGCAGGCGCTGAGCCACCGTTTCGGCGGTCGGAGGCATGCGGCTGCCGCCGGCCTTCTGGTGGAGATGCGGCATGCCGGCCCCGTCCGAGCCGATCAGCGTATCGATGATACCGTATTTCCGGCTCGGCTCGAGCAGCACCGCGCCAGCGCCATCACCGAACAATACGCAGGTGGCGCGGTCGGTGTAGTCGATGATCGACGACATCTTGTCCGCGCCGACCACGACAATTTTGCGATACGCGCCAGTCGCGATGAACTGCGCCGCGATCGTCAGCGCATAGACAAAGCCCGAGCAGGCGGCCTGCACGTCGAAGCTGCCGACGTTGCGGATGCCGCACATGTCGCAAATCAGGTTCGCAGTCGACGGGAAGACGAAATCCGGCGTAGTGGTGGCGCAGATCAGGAGATCGACGTCGCCAGGGGCCGTACCGGTCTTGGTCAAAAGCCCTCGCACGGCTTCCGCGCCCATATGCGAGGTGCCGAGCCCCTTTCCTATAAGAATGTGCCGTTCCTTGATGCCGGTACGCTCGACGATCCACTCGTCAGTGGTGTCCACCATTTGCGCGAGCTTGGCATTCGTGAGCAGGTCGGGCGGCACGTACCCGCACACGCCGGTGATCGCGGCGCGCAGCGGAGATTTTCGGACCGGCTTTTTCTTCGCTGGGCTCACGCGGATCGCTTGGCTGTTGGGCTGAGATTGGAGGGCCTGCCCGCGCCCTTAGCAGGATGGCCACCGCATTGGTAGTGCGGCGCAGAGCTGGTCTTCCGGCTCATCATCATGCCGGCACCGTGGCGGTGGCGCCCGCACGGTGGCGGCGGCCGCGCCGGGCAATGTCGAGAACGATGGCGGCCGCCTTGCTGCTCGGCTTGGCCTCCCCGATCGCCATGATGGCGTCGAGCCGCGCGAAAGCCTCGACCTGTCGCCGCCGCTCGGGTGCGTCGGAAACAAGCGGGACCAGCGCGTTGGCCAACTTCTCGGGCGTGCAGTCCCGCTGCACGAATTGTGGAACGATGTTCTCGCCGATCACAAGATTGGCGAGAATGATGGTTGAAATCTCACGCGACCGCATCGCGCGGGCAACCGCTTCCTCAATCAGTGACAGGCGATAGGCGCCGACCATCGGAACGCCGGCGAGCGCCAGTTCGAGTGTAACGGTACCAGACGCCGCCAGCGCGGCCCGCGCCACGCGAAATTTTGCCCATTTCTCCGCGGACTCGACTGTCACACGCGGCCTCACGGTCCAGCCGGCAACTTCGGCGCTAACCCGGTCGAAGAGATGCGGCACCGTCGGCAGGACCAGGTCCATGGGGCCAATCCGCTGGGCGACGCGGGCAATGGCCGCTCCAAATATCGCCAGAAGGCGGCCGATCTCGCCGGTGCGGCTGCCGGGCAGCACCAGCACTACCGGGGGATCGCTGTTGCGGCGCTTCAGTTCGTCCGCGTTGGGTCGCAACTCGGCGACCCGTTCGATCATGGGATGGCCGACATAGATGCAGGGCGGGCCGCCCAGCCGCAAATGTGCCGCCGGCTCGAACGGCAGGATCGCCAGCACGCAATCAATGTAGGCGCGCATCGACCGCGCCCGCCAAGGCCGCCACGCCCAGACCGACGGCGAGACGTAATCGAGAATGGGAATGGACGGAACCATGCGGCGCACGCGACGCGCAACCCGGTGAGTGAAGTCGGGACTGTCGATGATGACGAGAGCATCCGGTCGCGCCGCGATGACAGCGTCCGCGGTCTCACGGATGCGGCGCAAGATCAGCGGCAAGCGCCGCGGAATCGCCGTGAGGCCAACGATCGAGAGATCGTCGATCGCGAACGGGCTGGCGATCCCGGCTGCCGCCATGGCCCGGCCGCCGACACCGGCAAGCTTAAGCCGGCCGCGCTCACGCTCCATGAGCGCAAGCGCCAGCGCCGCGCCGAGGGCGTCGCCCGACTCCTCGGCCGCGATCAGATAAAGCGAAAGCGGCCGCTGCTGCGAGCTGGCGCCGGTCATGCCCGCGCCTCGGGAACGCCGAGGAGAAAGAGGCCGGCGCTGTCGGCAGCCGCGACCGTCTCGGCGGCATCGGCGATGATCGTGCTTCCCGCGGCGACAGCGATCCCTGCAAGGCCGGCATGCGCCGCATTGCGCACGGTCGCGGGGCCGATCGCCGGCAAGTCGAAGCGCCGGTCCTGGCCGGGCTTGGGCGCCTTGACCAGAACGCCGACGCGCTCCGGAGCCGTCACGCGTCCCTCGCGGCGCAGATCGGAAAGGCGAAGGAGCAGATTGTCAGTGCCTTCGGCCGCCTCAACCGCAAGCACATGGTTGTTGGCGACGACCACGGCCTGACCGACGTCGAACGGCCCCATTACGGCAATCAAATCAAGCGCGCGCATAATATCTGAGCGGTCGCGCTGCGAAGGCTGATGGCGGCCGAGCACACCTTCGGGCACGATGATGTCGGGAGCAACCTCGTTCAGGCCGACCAGCCGCAGCCCCAGCACCTCCTCCATCATCTTGCCGATACTTGAGAGCAGCCAATCGTCGCCGCCGCGAAACGCGCGGATGATGCGCGGCATCAAGCGGATGGTCTGCCAATCAAGGCGGATCTGCCGCAGCGGCGGCCGCAGCAACGTGCCAATCAGCAGCGCATCCCGGCAGCCCTCGTCGTTGGCGAGCCGGCGAAATCGGCCGACCTGACCAAGCGCGACCCAGTGGTGCGGATACCGTTCGACGAGTACGGCATCGGCCCAGCCCTTGATCGCAAACATCACCGCGCGGCGGCCGGATCTCGCGACTGCGTCCGCTACCGCGCCCGGAAAGCTGCCGCCGCCACAGATGATGGCGATCGATTCGCCGGGCCTCCCCTGGCCGCCTTCCGCACCGCGCAAGGCTTGGGCGTCAGCTGGCATCGTCGCGATGCTCTTCGGATTCGCGGTTGCTGCGGGCCAGCATCAGCCGACGGTCACCACCGGCGCGTATGAATGCGACGATTTTGCCGACGAGAGGATCGTCCGCAAAATCGCGTGCCACGGCGTCGAGGCGCTCGGCAAACACGCCCACACCGAAAAACAGCGATCGATAAGCATCACGCAGCCGATGCAACTGCTGCCGCGTCGCGCCGCGCCGTCGCAGGCCGACAACGTTCAAGCCAACGAGGTTGGCGATATGGCCCTTGGCAAAGCCGAACGGAATGATATCGCCGGCGGCGCCAGACAGACCGGCCATCATGACCCCCTCGCCGATGCGGACATACTGATGGATCGCGGCATGGCCGCCGAGAAAGACGTCGTCACCGACAGCGACGTGACCGCCGAGGACGACGTTATTTGCCAGGGTCACGGTATTACCCACATGACAGTCGTGACCGACATGGCAGCCGACCATGAACAGGCAGCCCTCGCCAATGCTGGTCACTCCGCCGCCATCCTCGGTGCCTGTGTTCATGGTGACACCTTCGCGCAGCTCGCAGCGCGGCCCGACAACAAGGCGTGTCGCCCCGCCGCGGTAATGCACCGATTGTGGCGGGGTGCCGAGCGACACAAACGGATACACAACAGTGCCGGCACCGATCGCGGTAACGCCGGTGACATGGACATGGGCGATCAACCGCACGCCGTCGCCGAGTTCGACGTTAGGGCCGACAACGCAATAAGGCCCGATCTCCACGTCCTGACCTATGCGCGCGCCAGCGGCAACGCGCGCCGCCGGATCAATCACGTTCTAGCCCCGCCGAGCATGGCGCCGACTTCGGCCTCGCAGATGAGCTTGCCTTCGACCTTGGCCTCGGCGCGGTACCACCACATGCCCCGGCGATTTCTCAGCTTGGTGAGATGATATTCGATCCTGTCACCCGGCATCGCCGGCCTGCGGAATTTCGCCTTGTCGATGGTCAGCAGGAACATGGCATGGGATTCACGCAGCTTAAGCAGCCGCAATACGATGACTGCGCCGGTTTGCGCCATTCCTTCGATCAGCAAAACCCCTGGCATGACCGGATTTCCGGGAAAATGACCGAGAAACTGCGGCTCGTTGATCGTCACGTTCTTGATGCCGATGCAACTGTCATCGCCGCGGATCTCGATGATGCGGTCGATCATCACGAACGGGTAGCGATGCGGTAAGAGCCGCAAAATCTCGAGGATCTCGACGGCTTCGACGCTTTCGCCGGTCATTGCCCGCTCCCTGACGGTTCCGGCGCGCCGTCAAACCGCGCACCCGCTGCGAGGTCGATACTCACCGTGCCGCCCTTTGCGACGCTGGCGCCATCGCCGATCACAGTATTTTCGGCCACACCAGCCGGTCCGTTTATGACAACAAAATCCCCGATCGTCACGCCCCCGGCAATGCCGCTTTGCGCCCCGACGAGGCAGAAACGCCCGATTATCGCGCCGTCGGCGATGTGAACGAGACCGCCGATCTTGGTGCCCTCGCCGATGACCGTATCGCGGGTGGCACCACGCTCAACCGTGGCGTTGGCTCCTATCTCCGCGTCATCCTGCACGATAACGCGCCTGGTCTGCGGAACCTTGCCGACAGGCGGCAAGCCCGCTCGGTAGGCGGAGCCGTCGTGACCGACTCGGGCGCCGGGCTGGAACACGACGCGATCCCCGATCAGCGCGTTGATGACGGTGGCACCAGGGCCGATTGCACAATGGCGCCCGACACACACGTCCGGACCGATTGCTGCGCCGGCGCCAATCACGGTGCCGGTACCGATCTCGGCGCGCGGCCCGATCACAGCCAGCGGATCGATGGTTACGCCGGCCTCGATCCGCGCCGATGGGTGAACCTGGGCGCCCTGGGAACGGCCGCTCGCAGCAAAGATCGACGATGGCCGCAGCGCGTCGGAAAACAGCGCGCGCGCTGCTGTGACGAAGGCGCGGTACGGCTCTTCATTGAGCAGCACGGTGAGGCGCGGCGGCGCCGAGGCGGCAAATCGCGGCGAGATGAAACAGGCGCCGGCGCGAGTCAGAGCCAGCTCCTCAAGCCGTCCAGGATCGTCGAGAAAGCAGATATCGCGGGCACCGGCGGTGTCCAGCGACGCGATATCGCCAATGCGCCGGTCGGCGTCGTCGCCTTCCCGCAGCGTCGAGCCAGTCAGGCCGGCGATCTCGGCAACCGTCAGCTTATGATCGGACTGCCGCAAGGCCGGCATGCTTTCGCCCCACCCGGCGCCGCGGCCGCATCAGAAATGCGTGCCGCCGCCGAACTGGAAGAACTGGGTGCGATCGTACGAATTCTTCAAGAGCGGGTAGGCAAAATCGAACCGTAGCGGGCCGAACGGCGAGTTCCAGATGATGCTGGCGCCCGCCGACAGGCGAACGTTGGCGTCATCGGCAACTTGCATGCCGCAGCCGTTACCGCCGACGGTGGCGGTGGAGCAGTTCAGGAGTCCGCCCACAGTAGGAACGTTGCCGTTGATTTCTCCAGTCGCCAAGTTCGACGTCTCGGCCTTGTAGCCCCACACCGAACCGGAATCGACGAACACAGCGCCGGTAAATCCAGAGTCCTTGGGCAGGAAATACAGCGGATAATCGAATTCCAGGCTGGCGCCCCAGTACATCGTGCCGCCGACCAGGTCATTCGACGTGCCCGGCGTGATGTCGCGCGGACCGATGCCGGCAGGCGCAAATCCGCGAACCAGGTTCGGGCCCATCTTGAAGTCGTTCAGCATACTCACGTAGCCGTTATTGGACGTACACGTGTCCGTCGTCGGACATTTCTGCAGGCCGATCATGTCACCCGCCTGCAGATGCACGATGCTGACGAGGTCGGAGATCGGCTCGTAATAGCCGTGAACGTCGATGGCGGATCGAATGAAATAGGAGTTGCCGCCAAGGCCGGCAAAATCCTGGCCAAAGTTGACGTTGAGGCCGCTGGTTGGGTTCTTGTTGTTGTCGAGCGTGTTGTAGATCAGCCCGTAACCTGCGCTGGACGTTATGATGGTGCCGAGTCCAAGCTCGGTGCGGATTGGCAGCGAGGCCTGGCCGAGGGCATAGCAATCCGTCTGCAACCCTGCCGCCGAATTTGCCGCAAACTGCGGTCCCCAAAGATTTCCGGCATTGCCGCCAGCGGCCGTCAGGGCTTGCAGGTTCGGGAAGCTGGTCGAGAAATTCGGATTGATGTTGTTACAGTCGTCGAGGAACGTCGGCAGCTGGATCGATTGCGTGTACAGCGAATAGCGCAACTGCACGGCAAAATCCTCACGCAGCGGAATGCCGAATTTGAGCGTGCCGCCGAGCGACTCTGTGCCGTACGAGAAATAGTTGTTGGCGAGCGTTTGCCGCGCAAACAGATCGATGCCGGCGCTGATGCGCTGATCGAGGAAATACGGCTCGACATAATCGAGTTCGGCTGAGCGAACGTACTCGCCGTAAGTCCCCGACACTTTGGCGAAGCGGCCCGTACCTAACAGGTTTCGTTCGGAGACGGAGGCCTGCACCATCCAGCCTTCCGCCGTCGAAAACCCGCCCATGACCGAGAAGTCGCCGGTCGATTGCTCGACAAGGTCGACGTTCACCACCACGCGGTCCGGTGCCGAACCAGGTTCGCTGGTGATCTTGACCGACTTGAAGAAGTTCAGGTTCTTGATCCGCCGCTCGGCGCGATCCAGAAGCGCGCGGTTGTACGGGTCGCCTTCGTTGACGTCCATCTCGCGCCGGACGACGTAGTCGCGCGTGCGCGTGTTGCCGCGGATGTTGATGCGCTCGATATAGGCGCGCGTGCCTTCGTCGATAACGTAGGCAACGCCGATCGTGTGGGTCGCCGCGTTGCGATCGCCGCGCGGACGCACCGTGCCGAACGGATAGCCGCGCCTCGCCATCTCTATGGTCAGATCCTCGACCGACTTTTGCACGGCATCGCCGTTGTAGATGTCCCCCTTGTGGGTCATCAGGATCGAACGCAGCGTGGCGGCATCGACGGCGTGGACGTTGGATTGAATGTCGATGTTGCCGAACCGGTACCGCGCGCCCTCCTCGATCGTGAATGTGATGACGAAGCCCTTCTTCGTGGGATCGTAAACGCCGGTCGCCGCCACGACCTGCACATCGGCATAGCCGTGCTTGAGATAGAATCGGCGCAACAGATCGCGATCCGCCTCGATACGGTCCGGGTCGTAGACGTCGGTCGTCTGCAGGAAGCTCAAGATACCCGACGTGGCCGTCTTGATCACGTCCTTGAGGCGCCAGGCCGAATAGGCGTGGTTGCCGACAAAGATGATGTCCTTGATGCCGATCTTCTCGCCTTCGTTGATCTTGAAAATCAAATCAACGCGGTTGTTCGGCCGTTCGATGATCTGTGGAACCACCGAAATGTCGAATCGGCCGTTGCGGCGGTAGATTTCCATAATCCGTTCGGTGTCAGCCTGCACCGCCGGACGCGACAGGGTGCCGCGCGGCTTTGACTGTATCTCCTGCTGCAGCTGCTCGTCCTTCATCCGGTGATTGCCTTCGAAGGCGACGCGGTCAATGACCTGCGCCTCGACGACCGTCACGATCACGCGGTTGCCCTGCGTGGACACGTTGATGTTCTGGAACAGCCCGGACTCGTAGAGCGCCTTGATGCCGGCATTGATCTGATCGGCATCAAGATGCTTGCCAGGACCCGCCTTGAAATATTGCCGGATCGTGTCGGTGTCGACGCGCCGATTGCCTTGCACCACGATCTGAGTGGCGCCGCCGACCTCCTGGCGCGGTGCCGCATAAGCAGAAATGGGCGCAAAGCCGACAAGGCTTACGCCGAGGAGTACGCCGGCAACAACCAGCCCTCGCCTAACCCGCACCCACATGTTCATGCGCAAAGCGCCCTTATTCCCCTAGAAGCCGCCCCGCCCGCCAGTCAGTCAGGCGGGTCCCTCGATATCCCCTTCAGCTCCGCATCAGCATCAGTTCAGCGTGGTCTTCTCCTCGCTCTGCCCCGATCCTGTCGTTCCCCAGTCCCGATTGCCAGATTCGGCAATCATAGCGTTCGCCTAAGATGCCCTCAGGTGAACGATGTCATTGAAAGTTGCAAATATCATCAACATGATAACGATCGCGAAACCAATCCGGAAGCCAACTTCCTGGGCCCGTTCCGACAACGGACGGCCGCGCGTCGCCTCGATTCCATAGAACAGAAGGTGGCCGCCATCGAGCAGCGGGATCGGAAACAGGTTGAGCAATCCGATCGAAACCGAAAGTACCGCAGCAAGATGCACCAGCGCCACAAAGCTGATGCTCGCGACCTGTCCGGACATTTGCGCGATTCGAATCGGGCCGCCCAGTTGATTCGCCCGCTCCCGGCCAATAACCACCCGGCCGAGATACGTTAACGTCTTGTCGACCACGAACCAGGTTTCCTGGACGCTCAACCAGACCGCCTTCGGCGGCGAAACTCGCTGGTATTTCACGTCGCCCGGCGACGGCGAGCGGCGAATGCCGAGGAGTCCGATGCGCTGGACGTTCCCGAATATGTCCTTTTCCTGATGCAGGACGGGAGTTGCCGTCAACGCGACCGGAGCGCCATTCCGCTCGACCGTAATCTTCAGGGCCGTTCCGGCACTGTCGGACACGATCCGCTGCATCGTCTCGAAGCTGTCGATTTTGTCCCCGTCGATCGACAGCACCATGTCCCCGGGCTTGAAGCCGGCCGCGGCGGCCGGACTACCGGGCTGCACCTCATCGACGCGCGGGCTCAGCGTCTGCATGCCAAAGATCATGAATATCCCGGCAAAAATCACGATAGCCAAAATGAAATTCGCCACCGGACCGGCCACCACAATGGCCGCGCGCTTGGCGACTGACTGGAAAACAAAGCTGTGCTCGCGTTCGGCCGGATCGATGTTTTCGATCAGCGAGCGATCCGGCGTGCTGGCGACGCTGTCGTCGCCGAAGAATTTGACGTAGCCGCCCAGCGGAATCGCCGCGATTTTCCAGCGGGTGCCGTGGCGGTCGTAGAAACCGGCCAATTCGGGACCGAATCCGATCGAAAAAACCAGGATTCTGACGCCGCACCAGCGAGCGACCAGAAAATGGCCAAGCTCGTGGAAAAAAACCACAAGGCTTAAGACGAACACAAAGGGAACGAGATAGTGCAGGATATCGTGCGGAAGTGCCTGCAAATGCGAGACAATATCCATCCCCATGACTCGTCCCACGCCCCGGTTCTGCCCGACCCCAACCTTGCCTAAGATGCCATTGCGGCAATTTCGGGCAAGAGTTCGGTCGCTAGCCTTCTTGCTGTATGGTCAATGGCGACGGCTTGGTCGACCGATTGTGGTTCCGCCATCGCGCCGGTCCGTTCGGCGGCCTCGAGGGTGGCTTCGACCAGCGCGGAAATCCCCGCAAAGCTAAGCCGCCTGCCGACAAATTCGGCGACCGCGACTTCATTAGCGGCATTGAGCACGGTGGGTGCCGCACCGCCGGCGACGAGCGCCGCCCGGGCAATGCGCAACGCCGGAAAACGCACCGGATCGGGCTCTTCGAAGGTCAGATTCGAAATGCGGGCGAGGTCGAGCCGCTGCGCAGGCGTGGCCATTCGCTCCGGATACGCCAGGCAATGCGCGATCGGGATGCGCATGTCCGGCGCACCGAGCTGGGCGATGACCGACCCATCGCGATACTCCACGAGGCCGTGCACCACGGATTGCGCGTGCACCACGATGTCGAGTTCATCGGGAGCGAGTGCGAACAAGTGCCGCGCCTCGATGAGTTCGAGGCCCTTATTCATCAGCGTCGCCGAATCGATGGTGATTTTCGGTCCCATCGACCAGACCGGGTGTTTTAGGGCCTGCTCCAGCGTGACGTGGCGCAGCTGTTCCGGTGAATACGTGCGGAACGGGCCGCCCGAGGCGGTCAGGATAACTCGGCGCACTTCTTCGCGCCGTCCCGCGCTCAGCGCCTGAAAAATCGCGTTGTGCTCGGAATCAACCGGAAGAACCTTGGCGCCGGCTGCCGCGGCACGCCGCATGAACAGTGCGCCGGCGCAAACCAGGCACTCCTTATTGGCGAGCGCCACTGTCGCGCCGCGCTCGGCCGCGGCCAGCGTCGGCTTCAGACTGGCCGCGCCCGTGATCGCAGCCATGACCCAATCTGCGGGACGCTCCGCCGCTTCCACCATCGCGCCAGGACCCGCACCTGCTTCGATGCCGGAACCGGACAGTCCTTCCTTGAGCTCAGCAAACGCGTCGGGGTCGCCTACCGCCGCAAACCGCACGCGCAGGTCACGCGCAAGCCGCGCCAACGCCGCGCCATTGCGATACGCGGTGATGGCCTCGACCTCGTAGCGTCCAGGATCGCGCCGCAGCAGGTCGATCGTGCTCGAGCCGATCGAACCGGTCGCGCCAAGCAGTGTTACGCGGCGCGGCGCGGCGGACGTTCCGGCCTTGGCGCCGACTTTGGCCAACGGCTGTGCATGTGTCATCGCGCCTACCATACCAGGAGGCCGTGGGCGGCAGCAGCCGTGCCTTGGTGCACGATGCCAATCAGAAGCGCAGCCGCGGCGGCGACCAGAAAACCGTCGAGCCGATCCATCAGGCCGCCATGACCTGGGATAAGCTGGCTCGTGTCCTTGGCGCCGAAATGCCGCTTGATAGCGGATTCAAGCAGATCCCCCGCTTGCGCCAAGGCTGAAAGCACCAACGCGATTACTCCTACTACCGCCAGCCGGCTCAACCCGTCCGCATAGGCGACCAGCGTTCCGGCGGCAACCCCCCCGGCGAGCCCGCCGAAGGCGCCCGACCAGGTCTTGTTCGGGCTCACCTTCGGCCACAACAGGGGACCGCCGATAGCACGGCCGGCCGCAAAGGCGGAGGTATCGGTCGCCCAGACGGTCAACGCCAGGAAGAGAAACGCCGCAAAGCCGAATTCGGCGTCGCGGCGCAGCAGCGCAGGGCCTAGAAACGCGGCCCCCGCATAGATGACGCCGCCGACCGCCCATATTCCGCGCACCGGCCAATTTCGACCGGTGGGACCGGTCAAAGATGCAGCAATCCCCGCCAACACCGCGCCGGCGGCAACCGCGCCCATTGCACCGGTGGCATAACCGAAGCCCGTGAAGGCGAACGCCGCTCCAAGCGCGGCGATGCCCGGTGCCAGAACTACGCGATCGGCGATGCCAGCAAGCCGGCTCCATTCCCAGAAGATGCCGAGCGCCGCCAGCGCGCAGAGCGCGAAAAAAGACCAACCGCCAAAATAGCCCGCCACCAGGACGACCGGCGCCAGGACCGCTGCCGATGCCACGCGCAGCATCAGGTTGCGACGCCGGGCCGCGTCACGATTGACTTCGGCGGTCACGATCCGGTCTGGGCGATCAGGCCGCCGAAACGGCGTTCACGCCGACGGTACTCGGCGATGGCGGATTCGAGTGCGGCGCGGTCAAAGTCCGGCCAATTGACCGGCACGAAAACCAGTTCGCTGTAAGCGGCCTGCCACAACAAGAAATTGGACAGTCGCTGCTCGCCGCTGGTGCGAATGATCACGTCGGGATCGGGCACGTCCGGCGCATCGAGATTGCGGGTAATGAGGTCGGGCGTGATGGCGTCGGCCGCCATCCGGCCGGCGGCCACCTCCTGCGCCAACCGGCGCGCCGCGCGCGCAATTTCCTGGCGCGCACCGTAATTGAAGGCCACGACCAGCGTCAGTCCGCTGTTGCTGCGCGTCAGATCCTCGGCCTCCTCCAGCAACAGGCGGATGTCGCGGTCGAGGTCGTCGCGCTCGCCGATAATGCGAACCCGGACATTGCTTTTGTGCAGATCGGCCAAATCGTTGCGCACAAAACGGCGCAGCAGTCCCAACAAGTCCATGATTTCGGATTTGGGCCGCGACCAGTTC
The DNA here is from genome assembly GCA_035546235.1 of Xanthobacteraceae bacterium. GTDB lineage: Bacteria > Pseudomonadota > Alphaproteobacteria > Rhizobiales > Xanthobacteraceae > BOG-931. The sequence goes on from DASZWK010000241.1 coordinate 16,643, forward strand.
TCCGAACTGAAAGAAAAAATCGTCAGATAACCGATGCCGAGTTCGCGCGCCGCGCGCACGGTTTTGCGCAAAGCCTCGACGCCGCGGCGGTGACCCTCGACACGCGGCAGGCCGCGCGCAGCCGCCCAGCGCCCATTGCCATCCATAATGATCGCAACGTGCCGAGGCGTCTCGAACCCGCCAATCCTCGTTTCCAGCGGCCCGCGTGCCGAATCTGTCGCCCTTGCCGCGTCGCTCACACCGTCATGATCTCCTTTTCCTTGCCGGCGAGCAATTTCTCGACCTCGGCAATGGATGAGTCGGTGGCTTTCTGCACTTCGCCGTCATGCCGCTTCTGTTCGTCTTCGCTGATTTTGTGCTCTTTCTCGAGCTTCTTAAGAAGATCGAGGCCGTCGCGGCGCACGTGCCGCACCGCCACGCGCGCGGCTTCAGCATATTTGTGCGCGACCTTGACGATTTCGCGCCGCCGCTCCTCGTTCATCTCAGGAATGCGCAGCTTAAGCACCTGTCCCTCGGTCGACGGCGTCAAGCCGAGATTGGCGGCCGAGATCGCCTTCTCGACTGCGTGAACCATCGAGCGATCCCAGACCTGAACGCTCAGCAGACGCGGCTCCGGTACGCTGATGGTCGCCAGCTGATTGAGCGGCATATTGCTGCCATAGGCCTCGACTTGGACGTGGTCGAGCAGTGCGGTCGAGGCGCGTCCGGTGCGCAAGCCTGATAATTCCGTCTTGAGCGAGGCAAGCGCCCCCTGCATGCGGCGCTTGAGATCGTTGAGATCGAATCCATCAGCTGCCATGGCGTCCTCCGCGAGTAGTGCTCTATAGCCCGAGACCGCCCCAACCATCCTGATTGCGTGGGGCCGGGCGGCCTGCTGCCCCCCCAAACGGCATCGTCAACCGACGATGGTAAAGTGCCCTTTCCCCAGCAGGACGTTGGCAATGGAACCCTGTTCAAGGATCGAGAACACAATGATAGGCATGCGGTTTTCCTGGGCAAGCGCGAACGCCGTCGCATCCATGATCCGGAGCCGGCGGTCCAGCGCCTCCTGGTGATCGAGCTGCTGATAGCGGGTCGCGCTCGGATCGCGCTTCGGGTCGGCCGTATAGACGCCATCCACATCCGTCGCCTTGAGCACGGCTTCGCAGCCCATCTCGGCGGCGCGCAGCACCGCGGTGGTGTCGGTGGTGAAATAGGGATTGCCGGTGCCGCCGGCGAATACGAGGACCCGATTGTCTTCGAGATGCCGGAGCGCACGCTGACGCTCGTAGGTCTCGCAGACCTGCGGCATCGACAGCGCCGACATGGTGCGGGCACTGACCCCTGCCCGCTCGATGGCGGCTTCCAATACCAGCGCGTTCATGACCGTAGCCAGCATACCCATCACATCCGCGGTCGTCCGTGACAGTCCATCGGCGGAAATCTGCGCCCCGCGCAAGACATTGCCGCCGCCGACCACGACGCCCAAACCAATGCCGAGCGCGTGCGCGGCGATGAGATCGGCGGCGAAGCGATCGATGGTCGGCTGATGGATGCCGAATTTCTCCGGACCGCTCAGCGCCTCGCCCGAGAGCTTGACGATCACGCGACGGTATTTCGGCTTCGCCATGAGAACTGTCCGCTCGCGGTGCCGCGCAAAGGCGGTGCCTGCATCACAGCCGATTCCGGCCGCGACTGGCTAGGGCTATCGCATTTGCCCGTCAAACCCAACAGGCGAGAGCGCCGGCTCAGTGCGTGCTGGCCAGTGCCGCGACTTCTCCACCGAAATCGCCGGCCGGCCGGTCGATGCCCTCGCCGAGCGCAAAGCGCACGAAGCCGGTGACCTTGATCGGGCCGCCCACTGTAGCCTCGCTCTCTTTGAGGGCCTGCGCGACGCTCTTCTTGTCGTCGTGAATGAATGGCTGATCGAGCAGGCAGACGTCCTTGTAGAAGGTCTTCAGCCCCGACTCGACGATCTTTTCCACCACGTTGGCCGGCTTGCCCTGCGCCTTGTCGGATAGGATGGCGCGCTCCCGCTCGATGGCCGACGCCGACAGGCCCGACGGATCGAGGGCTTGCGGATTGGCCGCGGCCACGTGCATCGCGACCTGGTGGCCAAGCGCCTTGAGCTCATCGGTCTTCCCGGCCGATTCGAGCGCCACGATCACGCCGATGCGTCCGAGCCCGTCGCCCGGCGAGTTGTGCATGTAGCTCGCCACCACGCCCTTGCCGACTGAAAGCCCGGCGGCGCGGCGCAATGTCATGTTCTCGCCGACCTTGGCGACGGTCTCGGTGATCGCGTCAGCCGTCGTGCGGTCGCCGATGCGGGTCGCAAGGATCTTGTCGACTTCGGGCCCGGCGGTGAGCGCCACATCGGCGATCATCTTCACCAGACCCTGGAAGAGGTCGTTGCGCGCGACGAAATCGGTCTCGGAATTGACCTCGACCAGCACGCCCTTGTTGGCGTTCAGCGCAGAGCCGATCAGACCTTCTGCCGCTACCCGATCGGCCTTCTTGGCCGCCTTGGACAGGCCCTTTTTGCGCAGCCAGTCGACCGCGGCCTCGGAGTCGCCACCAGACTCCGCGAGCGCGGCCTTGCAGTCCATCATGCCGGCTCCGGTCTTTTCCCGAAGCTCCTTGACCATATTGGCAGTGATGTTCGCGGTCATTGAATGATTCCTATTTCGTCATTCCGGGGCCGAGCGAAGCGAGGAGCCCGGAATCCATTCACAGCCCATATAATTACGGCGCGGACGTTGGGTAACCGCAGACTGAGCGGTTATGGATTCCGGGCTCGCGCCTTCGGCGCGCCCCGGAATGACAGCTACTCGGCTTCGGCAGTCAGCTGTTTTGCCTTGTTGACCCAGGCGTCGACACGGCCGGGCAGTCCGACCTCTTCGCCGACTTTATGCGTGGCGGCCGGCGATAATTCGGCAAGCTGCTGATAGTGGAAGATGCCGAGGTCGTTGAGCTTCTTCTCGATCGCCGGCGACACGCTGGGCAGCTTCTTCAGATCGTCGGCAACGCCGCGCGGCCCCGACAACGGCTCGAAGCCGAGCTTGTTGGTTTCGGCCGGCAATTCCTCGGCGACGACCGGCTCCGCCTGAGCGCCGATATCGACGCCGTGGGAGCCCTGCGCCCGCGAAATGCCGTCGATGGCCGCCTTGGCGACGAGATCGCAGTAGAGCGTAATCGCGCGGCTCGCGTCGTCATTGCCGGGCATCACGTAGGTGATGCCGTTCGGATCGCAATTGGTGTCCACCACCGCGGCCACCGGGACGTTAAGGCGCCGCGCCTCCTTGATCGCGATATCTTCCTTGTTGGTGTCGATCACGAACAACAGGTCAGGCAGCCCGCCCATGTCCTTGATGCCGCCGAGCGCGCGGTCGAGCTTGTCGCGCTCGCGCTGCAAAGTGAGTCGTTCCTTCTTGGTGTAGCCCTGCGCCTCGTTGGACGACAGCATCTCTTCGAGCTTGCGCAGCCGCTTGATCGAATTCGAGACCGTCTTCCAGTTGGTCAGCGTGCCGCCGAGCCAGCGCGAATTGACGTAATACTGCGCCGACTTTTTGGCGGCCTCGGCAACGGCATCCTGTGCCTGGCGCTTGGTGCCGACGAACAGGATGCGGCCGCCTTGCGCCACCGTATCGCTGACCGCCTGCAGCGCCCGGTGCATCATCGGCACGGACTGGGTCAGATCGATGATGTGGATGTTATTGCGGGTGCCGAAGATGTATTCCGCCATCTTCGGGTTCCAACGGTGGGCCTGATGGCCAAAGTGCACGCCAGCTTCCAAAAGCTGGCGCATGCTGAAGTCGGGCAGCGCCATATATATTCTCCGGTTGATCCGCCGCGGACCGATGAGCCCACCCCTCCGAGGGAGGGGTAGGCACCGGACGGCTCCTGTAAGGGGCCAAGATCCGCGTGTGAAGTTGTGGCCTTATATAGACAAGTACCCGACAGGCGCAACCTGAACGTGGCGCCGGTGCCGGACTGTCGAATCTTGCCCGCGGATCGCAGTCTGGCTGCACCGGCCGTGGGCGCTACCCGCTGCCGCCAGGGATGGCGAGTGCCGTGGTTGCCGGAATGTTCCGGAAGACGCTGGATATGAAAAATTTACGGATGGAAGAGCAATGTTTATACACATAAACTCCCCCAATGAATCAGCCACGGGAAATGAACTTAAGGTTCCGCTGCCCGCCGGAGCTCGAGGGAGTTCTGCCGCAGCCGATTCCAGCGGTGCTCGGCCTGCCCGATTGGTTCAAGTCCATGCCGTCCCAGGCTTTCAATCCCAGCATGGGTACGGCGGATCACACGGTCAAAAAATGTCCGCCGTTCATCGACGCGATGACCTACGGATTCTTGATTCCGCTGGCCGCTGATCTCGTGGTGCGCGACGGCGAGTTCACGTGGAAATCCGAAATGCCGCCGGGCTTTGTCGGCAAATATCCCCATTCGCCCATCGATTTTCATGATCCCAGCCAGATTCCTGGAGCGCCATTCCGCGACGAGGACCGGTTCATCATCAAGTTCAACAATTTTTGGACCATCGAGGCGCCGGAAGGATATTCCATGCTGTTTACCCATCCGCTCAATCGCACCGACTTGCCGTTCACGACGCTGACCGGTCTGGTCGATTGCGACAGCTTCACCGCAGCTTTTGTCAATTTTCCTGCACGCTGGCACGACATGAACTTCAATGGCGTGCTGCCCAAGGGCACACCGGTGGCACAATGCCTGCCGGTCAAGCGCGAAGCATGGTCAGGCAGTTGCGAAAAACTTTCGGTGGCCGATATAGCGCGTCGCCTTGCCACGAGAAGCGCGATCAAAACCGAAACCGATGTCTATCGTCACCAGTTCAGGGCGCCGAAGCGCTAGCATTCCTCTCGCGCAAAAAGCGGGCGGCGTCGCTCGGCTTAAGCCAAAACCGGCCCTGAGCGGCCTTCACTAACGAGCCGAGCGCCATACCGTAACGCCTTGGGTCCTCGCCCCGTACGGCGGCACGGAAATACTCGTAGCCGGCGTCGTGTTGTCCAAGCGCAAGCAAACAGTTGCCGAGGCCAAGCAAGGCCATAGGGTCATCGGGCGTTGCCATCAAGCAGCGCCGCAAATCCTCGGCCGCCTGTTCAAATTCGCCAAGTTCCTGCTGCGCCATGGCCATGCCGAACCGCGCATCACGGGATGCTGGCGCAATATGCAGCGCATTGTCGAAGGCGATTTTGGCATCTGTGAAACTGGCGCTGTTGAGATAGGCATAACCCAGCTGAATCGACAGTTCGGGCGTCATCGGCGCGATTTCCAGTCCGCGCTTGAATGCTGCGATCGCCTCGTCATAGCGCTTCATCGCCGCCAGCAGGCAGCCGAGCTCGTGAAATGCGGCAGCGTATGGCGGCTTACGTTTGATCGTGCGCTTTAGCTGGTGCAGCGCTTCCTCATGCCGGCCGGCATGCCGCAACGCGATTGCAAATTCGGTCTCGAGCTCCGGATCGTGACTATCGCGCACGGCGGCCTCGAGCGCTGCGACGGCATCCTGGGCCCGGTTTTGCATCAGCAACGCATAGCCGAGAACGCGAAATGCGCCGGCGTGTCGCGGTTCATTCTTAAGCACGTCGCGAGCAATCCGCTCCGCCTCGAGCGGACGATTGGCGTTGAGCGCCGCTATCGCCTGTTCGACATTGCCGAAAGGGCGGTTCGTGCCGTGATCCATGGTAGGCCCCCACTCCGCCATGACGCTGACAGCGCAACCGCTACGACTTGGCTTGATTTCGCTGGCGCCAGGCGCGGTCTTGCTCCTTCAGACGCTGCTGCTCCCGTCGCGCCTGCGACGGGTCCGCATCGCCGTTTTTGATGAGGATGCTGTTCATTGCGCTCGTGCAATTGATGCCGAAAAAGTCGGTGAACTTGGAGTCGATCGAATACGGACGGTTTGCGAGCGCCTCGCCGATTTGCGCCTGTTTTTTAAGACTGTCTTCGATGAAGAGATAATCGCCCACTTGCAGAATGGCGTCGATGGAGCCGAAAGCATCGCCAAGGTCACCGTGAAAATCCTCCACCAAAAGACAAGGCCTTTGGAATTCACGAGTCGATTTCGCCGTTTCTTCAAGCCACCCCTGGCAATCGGCTTGAACGAACTCGATCCTCGGGTCGGAAACCTCTCCGATGTCTTTGTCCACGGAGATGATCTGCGTGGTCAGACCGAACGACGCGCATAGATCGGCAAGAAACAGCGCCGATCCGCCGACGCCGGAGCCCAGTTCGATGATGGTGCGCGGCCGCAGTTCTTCGATAAGCATCTGGTAGATCGCAAGATCGTGTACCGTCTTGAAACAGGCGACGCCACGCCAGCGAAACACATGGCCTACGCCCTGGCTGTACAGATTTTGGCCGAAGCCAAGCTCGGTCCCGCTGATGGCCTCCCCCGCAAGTTCGGCAAACAGCCGTTGCCGCCGCGACCATGAGACGAAGCGGTCGCTTGAGCGGCAGAGATAGCGCGATGCGTAGAAGGTCACCTGAGGCGGCCACGTCTCCTGCTGCAAATGGCTCAGCAGATAGCTTTGGAAGAAGCTCGGCACATTGTTGTGCGCCGCCACCTCCGCCGTCAGCCTGGTGATAATTTGTTTCTTTTCTGCAGCTTCGAGACGGGGAAGTTTGGCCGCGCCACGCAAGAAATTCCGAATAAGATGAAACAGGTATCCGGACGATTGCTCGGTGTGCAATGCCAAAAAGTCCGCGAGGGAATGTGCGAACTCCTTGTCTCCGTTCATGTGTCGCCCCGGATTTCCCATGCAATGCGCTAACGGCTCAGGTTAGCACACTGCGATCGTTATGAGCTTGGCTGAAGGACGCAGCTGCGGGCGAAATGCCGGCGAACATCGCCTTCCCGCGCGGCCGCCTTCGAGCGGACACTTCCCCGCTAGCGGCTCTCACGGCGCTTGAGTTTCGCGGCCTTTTTTGCGGCGTAACGGGCTTGGCGAGCGGCCGCCTGATCCCGCGTCAGGACGGCCTTTGCATCGGCCACCTCCTCGCGGCCCCCTTGCGGCCGTGCAGCGCCTGTTTCGTCATCCTGTGACGGCCGGCTACCCGACCTCGCTCGCTCCAGGACGAAGCGCGCGTAATCGTCCATGTCGCCCTTGAAAGCCTTGATATGTCCGTCGGCCGTCAGCCACAGCCGATCCGCCACCAGTTCCATCAGCGAACGATCATGGGTGATGATGATGACCGCGCCTTCGTAATCGTTGAGCGCGTCAAGCAGCGCGCGTCGGCTGTCGATGTCGAGGTGGTTGGTCGGCTCATCGAGGATCAGAAGGTGCGGCTCAGTCATCGCGACCAGATTGAGCAGCAGTCGCGCGCGCTCGCCGCCCGACAGATTGGCGACCGTCGTATCCTGCTTGTCGAATGACAGTCCAAACTGCGCCAGCCGCGAGCGGCGCACTGACTCGGCATCGTCCGGCAACGCGCGCCGAATGATGTCGAGCGGCGTGTCCTCGGGATCGAGCGCCTCGATCTGGTGCTGATGAAACCAGCCGACCTTGATTCGGTTCTCGCGGACCATTTGTCCGGATTGGAGCGGCAGCGCGCCGGCCAAAAGCTTGGCGAATGTTGTTTTGCCGGCGCCGTTGACGCCGAGGAGACCGATACGGTCGTCGACGTCGAGCCGCAGATTAAGGCCGCGCAGCACCGGCGAGCCATCGTAGCCGACCGCACCGGCCTCGAGCTGAATGAGCGGCGGCGCCAACGGACGGCGCGGCGACGGCAGGATGAACGGCGCAACGCGCTCCTCGACGGGAGCCGCGATCGGCTCGAGTTTTGCGAGGCGCTTGATGCGCGACTGGGCCTGCGTCGCCTTGCTGGCTTTGGCGCGAAAGCGATCGATGAATTTCTGCAGGTGCTCGCGTTCGGCCTCCTGCTTGGCGCGTGTCGCGACCTGGAGCCTGGTCTTTTCGGCGCGCTGCGTTTCGAACTGGCTATAGCCGCCCGAGTAAAGCGTCAGCTTGCCGGTGCTTAGGTGCAGGATGGCATCGACCGAGTTATCGAGAAGCTCGCGATCGTGGCTCACGATGATCGCGGTGTGGGGATATTTCTTCAACCGCGCTTCGAGCCACAACGCGCCTTCCAGATCGAGGTAGTTGGTGGGCTCGTCCAACAGCAGCAGGTCCGGCTCGGCGAACAGAGCCGCCGCCAGCGCCACCCGCATACGCCAGCCGCCGGAGAACTCCGCCATGGCGCGATGCAGATCGTCATTGGCAAAGCCGAGACCGCTCAAGATCTCCGCCGCGCGGGCCGGCGCACGATCGGCGTCGATGGCATTGAGTTCGTGATAGATTTCGGCGAGTTCCTCGGGCGCCGCGATCTCCAGTTGCGAATGGAGCGCATCGCGCCGGGTGTCGGCCGCCAAAATCGTGTCCAAGAGGCTCACCGGCGTTGCGGGGTGCTCCTGATCGACGGAGCCGATCCGGGCGCGCTTGGGCAGCTCAATGTCGCCACCCTGCGGAACAAGTTCGCCCTTGATCAGCTTGAACAGCGTCGATTTGCCGATGCCGTTGCGCCCGACCAGACCGACCTTGGTGCCGGCGGGAACCGTGACGCTCGCCGAATCGAAAAAGCGCCGGCCCCAGGCGTCAAAGATAAGATTATCAATCCGAAGCATTCCGTTCCGCCTGCGCCGCCGCCTGCCAGGGCGATGCGGTTAGCGCGTGGCACGCCCGGCGTCAAAGGCAAGGCTCCAAGAATGCCTAATTCGCCGCCGCTATGGTTTGCCGGCAAAGCTGACGGAACCGTTTTTTTGCGAATGCCGGCGCGCAAACTTCAAGCATCGCGAAGATCGCGCCGGCAAATAACGCAAGACCCGCGGCGCCCGCAGCTCTCCTACTCCGCGGCACGCGGCAGGCTCAGCGAATCCAGATGCGCCAGAACCTCGTCGACGTGCATCACATCGGCATATTTGTGATGCATGTCGAACAGATTGACCTTGTGGGTCAATTCGGCGCGGTCATAGGTACA
>DASZWK010000242.1:0-3693 GCA_035546235.1 Xanthobacteraceae bacterium
CTGACTACGCGCGGGGTGAAGCGGTCTACAAGGCGCAGTGCGCGCTTTGCCACGGCACTGGCGGCGGCGGCCAATATGTGCGCGGCGCGACGGTCTTCCCGCCGCTTTGGGGCAACGATTCCTACAACTGGGGCGCCGGCATGGGCAATATCGACGCCCTCGCCAATTTCGCCAAGGCCAACATGCCGCTCGGCGGCGCGGGGACGCTTTCGGTGCAGCAAGCCTGGGACGTTGCGCGATACATCGACAGCCACGAACGTCCGCAGGATCCGCGCTTTACCGGTTCGGTCGCCGCGACACGGAAGGAATTCCACGACAGCAAGTTCTCGATGTACGGCGTGACGGTGAACGGCGTAACGCTCGGCGCACCGGGCAAGTGACGGCTTGCTTTGTCCTCAGCGGACGGGGCTCAGTTCACCTTTTCCGCTTTCCGGATCGGCCGGCCTTCCAGCCCGGCGTCGCGAGCCTCGCGGTGCGGACCTTCCGGCCGCATCGTGAATGACGATTCCACACTGGTGTAGTCGTGATAGCCGAGCCGGGCGAGCGGGCGGATTTTCACCACGTCGAGCTTGCCGTCGGCGGTCAGCGCATCGTCGCGAATATGCACGCCGATGACGCGGCCGATCACCACATGATGGACCTGATCGAGCACGCGGGCCGGCAGCGCCAATGCGCAGTGAAACTTGCATTCAAGGTGAACCGGCGATGCGGCGACGCGCGGCGGCCGAACGAGCCGCGACGGGATCATTTCGAGGCCGGCGAGTTTTGCCTCGTCGACATCCGGCGGCACGAACTGTGAGGTGATGTTGACCGCTTCGCGCAGCTCATAGGTCGCCATGTTGACCACGAACTCGCCGGTGTCGGCGGCGTTCTTGGCGCTGTCCTTGCGGCGGCCGGTTTCCGGGAACGAACTCGCCGCGAACATCACGTAGGGTGGATCAAAGGCGAGATTGTTGAACTGACTGAAGGGCGCGAGATTGACGACGCCGTCATGGCTGAGCGTCGAAATCCAGCCGATCGGCCGCGGCACGACGATCGACTTGTACGGATTGTACGGCAGGCCGTGATCGTCCTTGTCGGGTTCGTAGAACATCGTGGTCGCTCCCTTTCGGCCGCTGGCGCTTTTGCACCATTGCGCAAGCTTACCGCACTTTTCGCCCAAGCAAAGTTGCCGCTGCTCCGCTGCTAAGCCGCCGGCGCGACCCGGATGCCGCGCCAGGAGGCGCGGTCGATGGCGCGCTGCATCAGACCCGAGGCCTTGGCGTCTTCGACGAAGGCACTCAGATAGGCGAGGCGGGCGGCGTGACCTTTCGCGACTGCCATGCCGATGGGATTGAAGCCGTAGCGCCCGTCGAACAGTCGCGCGCCTGGTAGCCGCTCTACATAGTGGCGCAGCACCTCGTGCAGCGAGGCAAACAGGTCGGCGCCGCCGCCTTGGAAAATCGCGAACGTTGCGGTGGGCGTGTCGGCGTAGACCAGTGTCGCGTGTTTGATGATCTTTTGCAGCGCGATGGTCGAGGCGTGATGGCGCACGGCGGCGATGCGAACGCCCGGGCGGTCCGCGTCCGCGAGGCCTTGATACGGCGAGCCGGCCGGCGCCAGCAGCGTGTAGTCGGCCTCGATCAGCGCCGCCGTGTAATCGAGCTTGGTGGCGCGCTCGGCCTCGATGCCGATGATGCCGGCGTCGCAGACTCCCGCAACGATGCTATTCAGCGCATTGGCGGGGTTTGGATGTTCGACCGGCACGCCTTGCACGCCGATGCGTTCGCCGAGCGCATGGACAAGGTCGATCGGCCAGCCGCTCAGCGCGCCGGTCACCGGGTCCTTGTGATATTGCGGCACATAGAGCGCGACGCGGATTCGGCCGGCGTGCAGCAAGTCGGCGACGCGGGGATCGGCCGTTGGCTGTATGGTGCTCATGATCCCGCGATTCAAACCTGCGCCGCCATGGCGACAGCGTCCAGGTGGTCGTTGAGGATCCGCGGTAGCGCCGATACCGGTTCGCGCCCGAAGCCGCAATAGGCGCCGAGGCCGAACGTGGGCAGAAATTTGCGCGCGGTCGCGACCCGCTCTTTGAAGCGCGTCATGTTGTGAACGGCTCCGAGATAGACGCGCGCGCCTTGCGGAGCGAGATCGCGCAACGGCGCGAAGAACGCATCGTCGCTGCGATCAAGCACCGGGATGTGAATCCAGTCGACCGGACGCCCTGATGCGGCGACAAACGCATTGGCGAGCTTCACGGTCTGGCCAAGATCGTCCGGCTGAAAGCGCGGCCAGCCGCCGAGTGTGCCGAAACAGAAATGATAGCCGAGCGCGACATCGCGCGGGATATGCGGTGACAGGTGGCGCACCTCGTCGAGATTGCGCTCGATGGCGCCGGCGAGCGGGAAGCCGGGAATGGCGCCATAGCTGTCCTGAACTTCGGTGGAGCAATCCCATTGGATCGCCAGTTCCTTTGCCGGGATTTTGTCGACCATGGTGGCGATTTCGGCGCGCGTCGCCGCTGCATAGCCGGGCCTGATGCGATCGAGGTCGTCGCGGTTTGGAAAGATGCGCGGCGGCAGCACGCTGTTCACCATCGGGATCGAGACCTGAAAACGCAGGTGCTGCGCCAGTACGCCCTTCTCCTTCAGCGTCTTGAAAACGAAATACGAATTGACGGCATCGCGCGCGTAACCAAGCCGCCAGCCGGGATCGCCGAAACGCACCTCTTTCACGCCGTCCTTGACCTTGAACCACCACGCATCGGCGGCGTTGCGCGGATGTTGGCGCTCAACGCCGTTGTCGTCGGGCGCTGGGTGCTGCACGACCTCAAGCTCCGGATGTGCGGCCAGCACCTGATAGTGCACGCGGCTGATCCAGTGCCGCCGTGGGCCGACCTCGCCATCGGGCATGGCGAACAGATACCGTCCGAGCGGTGCGCCAAAAGACTGAAAGACCTGCTCCGGCGTGTCGAGCGGAATGCTGCCCACCAGGAGGAGTTCGTTGCCCTGCACCCTATGCTCCATCGCTTGTCAGTTCGCGCCGCCAGTATACAGTGCTCATCGTCGCGGGAAACAAAGGCGAAGGGCGATGAAGCGGCTTTTGGCTATCGTTCTTGCTTGCGCCAGCGTCGCGTTGGCCGGCGTCGCCAAGGCTGAGACCTGGCCGAGCCGGCCGATCAAGCTCATCGTGCCCACCGGTCCCGGCGCCGCCACCGACGTCATGGCGCGACTCCTTGCCGATGGAGTGTCGCGCACCCTGGGCCAAGCGGTGTTCGTTGAGAATGTCCCCGGCGCCTCGGGAATACTGGCGCACCAGGCTGCCGCTCGCGCCGCCCCCGACGGCTACACGATCCTTTTCACCAATTCTTCGGGTATGGCGATCAACCTGATTTCGTTCAAAAAACTGCCCTACGACCCGACGCGGGACTTTGCCGCGGTGGCGCTGGTATGCGATCTGGCGCCGCAGATGCTGTCGGTGAATGCCAAGCTGCCGGTGTCGGACGTCGGCGCATTGATAGCCTACGGCAAGGCCAATCCGGGCAAGCTCTCGATTGCGTTCGACAATACTGCGGGCGCTGCGGCATTCGGCGCCAAGCTGTTCAACAAACGCAGCGGTCTCGGCCTGGTCGAAGTGCCGTATCGTTCAGCCGCCCAAGCGTCGCAGGATATCGCCGCCGGACTCAATCAAGTGATGATGAGTTCGATCATC
>DASZWK010000243.1:0-34040 GCA_035546235.1 Xanthobacteraceae bacterium
AGAAGCAAGATCATCAGGATGGCGGCAAGCGGCGTTTTCAGCCAGACGATGAACGTCGCGTAGTCGCTGCCGGTATGGGCGATGATCGAGGCGGCGAACCACAGCGCTAGGGGGACGAGAGCGACCGCCGAAACACGCTCCGCCCACCAGGCTCCGACCCCTTCTTTGGCCGATCCGAGGCCCATCGCACGAGCCAAGGGCGTGCGCATGTCCCGCATGTTCCGAGGGTCCACGGTTCTACCCTCCCATCAATGCGCTGACGACCCAGGCCGCAACGGTGAGCACCACGCTCGCAGCGACGATGGACCATCCCGAAATGTAGATCGACCGAAGTTCGAATCCGTGGACGGTGTCCCAGACCAGATGGCGGATGCCGCCGCAGAGATGCAGAAAAAAGGCGAAGGTGGCCCCGAACAACACGATCCGACCGATCCAGGACGCGATGGCTGCCTGCACAGGAGCATAGGCATGCGGTCCCCACGCCGCCGCAACCAACCAGACGACAAGCACAACCGCACAGCCACTCAGAATAATCCCGGTGATCCGGTTGAGGATCGAAAGGACCGACGTAAGCTGCGGCCGATAGATCTGTATGTTGGGAGACAGCGGCCTCGGTCGCGTTATCGTGGGACTAGGCATCATTCGTCTCTTCCTTCGGCGCAATCAGCTTCGGCGCTCGATCATCATCTTCTTGATTTCGGCGATCGCCTTGCCAGGATTGAGGCCCTTCGGACAGGTCCGCGTGCAGTTCAAAATAGTGTGGCAGCGATAAAGCCGAAATGGGTCTTCAAGGTTGTCGAGCCGCTCTTCCTTCGCCTCGTCGCGACTGTCGGTCAGCCAGCGCCAGGCCTGCAGGAGCACCGCGGGGCCGAAAAAGCGATCGCCATTCCACCAATGGCTCGGGCAACCCGAGGTACAGCAGAAGCAAAGGATGCATTCGTAGTAGCCGTCGATCTTCCTTCGCTCCCTCGCCGATTGGAGCCGTTCCCGTTCGGGTTCGGTGGTCTTGGTTTTGAGCCAAGGCTCGATCGCCGCATATTGCGCGAAGAGATGCGTGAGATCGGGGACGAGATCCTTGACGATCCGCAAGTTCGCCAGCGGATAAATTGTCGCTGGCGTGGCCAGATCGGAAATGAACCGCGTGCAGGCGAGCCAGTTCGTGCCATCAATGTTCATCGAGCAAGAGCCGCAAATCCCCTCGCGGCATGAACGTCGGAAGGTCAGCGTCGAATCGACCTTGTTCTTGATCCAGATGAGCGCATCTAGAACCATCGGACCGCAATCATCGAGATCGACGTCGAAAGTATCCAGGCGTGGGTTTTCGCCGGAATCGGGATTGTAGCGATAGATCTCGAATATCTTAGTCCGGGTCGCGCCGTCCGGCGCCGGCCAGGCCTTCCCACGCTCGATGCGCGATTCCGAGGCAACGCCGAAATTCCTCGGTATCGGAAACCGTTTGAGCAGGGTGGCGCGCGAGACTTGATCCGAGGATTTGATGATCATTCAGTGTTAACCATCGGGCTTTCGTACCAACCGAAAATGTAAGGGCGGTGATCAACGCGCTGAAACTTACAGGAGCTTGGCTCGCAGATGAATGTTGACTCCAGACAAGGCCCGCGAGACCGAGCAGTTCTTCTTGGCGTCCTGCGCATGTTCCTCGAATGCCTTGCGCCGAGCAACTCCTCCGGATTGGCGCCCTTGCCTTCACCCATGCGCGGCCGGAAGTCGTAACCTCGGCCGTTCTGATGCTGCGGAGCGCTGCTTGTTCTTCGCGTCCGATCACACACGCCACAACGGTACGCGGATATGTTGTCTAGCCTGATAGTACTGGCACCACGGTGGCTGCGGCAGACTCGGAAACTACTGAGACCCCCAGCCAGCCGCCGTAGTTTGGGTATTCATCAGTGCCTAAGCGGTACGAGCCGGGAGCGCAGTTGGTGCGCTCGGTTTGCGGCGCTTCTGCGGCTCTCTATATAGTCGCGGGAAGAGGTCACGAAGAGCCGGAGAAGTCGAGTTCCGAGCGAGAAGCCGCCGCCTGCCGGCCCGACATCGGGCAGCGAAGAAAAAGCACACCTCGATGCACTCCCGGACGGGGCGCTGACCGAGACCTTTCCAGCCAGCGACCCCGCGGTGCGCTACACAGAATTGGCCCCGGACCGGTTCAGGGATTTTTGGCGAGACTGATCGTCCCCCGTTGTCGTTCCAGCGCAGCTAGCTTTGGTCCCAAGAAACGTCCGCCTGTGATCGGATATCGGATGCCGGGCAAAACGAGCGGCGGTCAACTATTGATCCGTTCAAGGAAGATTAGTCGGTCCATTCTTTTGTTGTTCGTGATCAATCTCAACAGCTTTTGCCAGGAGTGATTGGGCAATACGCTCTACTCTCTCCGACAGGTCCCATCCGCCTGCCGATAGTGATGAAAATGGCGGCGTCGTTTCAGAGCCGGCAACTGTATTGAGGCGTTCGACAAGTGTCCGGCCCGTTTTTGCGATGAGGGCGCACTGATCTGCCGTCTCGATCAAGTAGTCTCTAATGTCCATCTCTGCCCCTCTTGGCCGGCTGCGTAATGTAGTTTTCCGTCGACCCATACTCAATGGAAGGGTATCTCACGCGAAAAACCACGCGCTAGCCCTCCGCAATTTGAGGCGGTCGCTTGTGCACAGATTTCGGCGATTGCCGCGCGAGTTGTAAATGGTCGGACGCCTTTCTATTGCTGACATTCAGGTTCCGACCTAATCAGACCCCGGAGAGCACTTAGGGGGCTCTTTCCCGCACAGGGCTGCTTCAGCTTCCGCCAGTTCAAGATAGCACTCGGCGAGGCGGGTATACTGCTTGCGCAGGTCTTCATGGGTGGTCTGCCCTGCGACACGCAGACATTCTTCTGCCCTCTTGCGGTACTGGCCTTCTTTATCATCCACCATAGTGTGAGAAAAACGACTATGCGGAACTCGAGTTCCCAGCGTTGCGGGCAGGACGGACCTCGGAAAATAACTCCCTTCGGTGCGTCTTACAGAGGGAATTTCTGATTTTTCGAACTTCGTGGGCAAATCCAGCGAGGTCAATCCTCTTTCCCCAGCTTATAATTCTAGGAGGAAAACATTGAACCTCACGAGCGATGTTGATCAGCTCGTTCAACGAAAACTCAAGTATTCGGTCTCGCTTCTTGCGAAAGCGCTTTCGCCGGTAAACGGAAGTCCGCTTCACCTCGTCCCCATAGATCGCGCACATCGCTTGCAGGCCCGCTTCAAGGACGGAAACCTGCATCACTCGGCTGCAAGATATGCTTTTGCCTTGAGGCACCTTTTTGCCTCGCGATGATAATTAGTACCTGCGTTTAATAAGCGATCAGACGTAGCGTTACGTAGCTGAAGGGCTCTTTTGGCCATCGTGGCACCTTGGCGTGCCGGGCTCCGGCAGCGCCGCACAGATTACTCGAACATTTTGCGAACAAAAGACGCTATTCCGTGTGCCATTCATGTGACATGGACGTGCCAGCACCTGATGGTGTGCGCCGGTAAACCGTTGATTTGTGCAGCATTTCTAGGTTGGTAGTCGGTTAGGTGAAAATCGGCAAAATGGGCAAAGAAAAAGCCCGCTAAGTGATTGACCTAGCGGGCTTTAGTTTTGGTTGCGGGGGTAGGATTTGAACCTACGACCTTCAGGTTATGAGCCTGACGAGCTACCGGGCTGCTCCACCCCGCGTCAATGAGCAAAAGTTTCGGGATGCATGTAGCAAGCGGTCGGCGATAAGGGAAGTGCGCCGGCGCGGATAATTCGCCATACTGTCACTATCCTCCCATCCGATTGTCATCCTTGCCCAGCAATTGCCATGCACGGCCCGGTAAAACCGAAAATGGGCAAGAAATCCGCCCCCAGGAAACCCGCGCTGCAGCCCAGCGAGGCGATTGGACCGGCGGTGCGCGCCATCGCCGAGCATGTCCTCACCGGCGCGCGCGCGGTGGTGACCGATCCGGAATTGTCCAGCCAGGACGCCGTGCATGAATTTCGCCGCGCCATGAAGGAGTGGCGGGCGCTGATGCGACTGTTGGCGCCGTTTATTCCCGATGCCGAACGCTGGCGCGTCGAGGCGCGCGACCACGCCCGGTCGCTCGCGCACGCCCGCGACGGCCAGGCAGCGCTCAATGCTTTCGACGACGTGCTCAAACGTGGATTGGTGGTGTCTGAGCGCACGCAGGAGACGATGCGCGACCGCATCGAGACGCTACGCGGCAGTGAAGAGCGTGCCGTACTTACGCCGGACCTGCAGACGACAATCATCACTTGGATCGATGCCGCATCGGCGGCTGTCGAGGCGTGGTCGCTCGATCCGTTCGACTTTTCCGCGATCGCCGAGCAACTCGCCGACGGCTATCGCCGCGCGCGCCGGCGCGTGCCGCCTGACTGGACGCTGGCGAGCGACGCGGACCTGCACAAATTCCGCCAGCGGGTGGTCGATCACCGCTATCAGATGGAGATCGTCGAGCCGCTGTGGCCGCGCTTCGGCAAGATGTGGACCGAGGAAGCCGAGCGGCTGCGCGACCGGCTCGGCAAATGCCAGGATCTTGCCGTGCTGGAGCGGTTCACCGGGCCGCATCAACCGCTGGCGCATTGGCGCTCGCGGCTGACGCCGGCCTGCGCCGAACGGCGCCTGCAGTTGACCCGTCGCGCCGCACGTATCGCGCGCCGGCTGTTCGCCGAGCGGCCGAAGGCGTTTCGGCACCGGCTGGAGAGGCTGTGGGAGGACGGACGATAGGTCGCCGCACTGTCGGCCGGGGCCCTCTCGCCTTGCAGCAGACCGCCCTATAGTAGTTCGCAGACAACGCGCCCAAAGAGGAACGTCCGATGCCCACCAACCGCGTCTACAGCATTGCCGTCATTCCGGGCGACGGCATCGGCAAGGAGGTCGTGCCCGAGGGCGTGCGCGTGCTCGAAGCGGCGGCGAAAAAATTCGGCTTCGAATTGCGCCAGGATCATTTCGACTTCGCCTCGTACGATTACTACGCCAAGCACGAGCGCATGATGCCGGAGGACTGGAAAGAAAAGATCGGCCGCCACGATGCGATCTATTTCGGCGCGGTCGGCTGGCCGGCGAAAATCCCGGATCACATCTCGCTGTGGGGTTCTCTGATCCAGTTCCGCCGTGAGTTCGACCAGTATGTGAATTTGCGGCCGGTGCGGCTGATGCCCGGCGTGCCGTCGCCGCTCGTGGGGCGGAGGCCCGGCGACATCGATTTCTGGGTGGTGCGCGAAAACACCGAAGGCGAATATTCCGCCATCGGCGGCCGCATGTTTGGCGGCACCGAGCGCGAAGTGGTGGTGCAGGAAACCGTGATGTCGCGCACCGGCGTCGACCGCGTACTCAAATTCGCCTTCGAGCTGGCGCGCAAGACACCGAAAAAGCACCTCACCTCGGCGACCAAATCGAACGGCATCGCCATCACCATGCCGTACTGGGACGAGCGCGTCGAAGCGGTGTCAAAGAACTTTCCCGACGTGAAATGGGATAAGTACCACATCGACATTCTCACGGCGCTGTTCGTGCTCAAGCCCGACAAGTTCAATGTCGTAGTCGGCTCGAATTTGTTCGGCGATATTCTCTCCGACCTCGGGCCGGCCTGTACCGGCACCATCGGCATCGCGCCGTCGGGCAACATCGACCCGGAGCGGCGGTTCCCGTCGCTGTTCGAACCGGTGCACGGCTCGGCGCCGGACATTGCCGGCCAGGGTATCGCCAATCCAATCGGCCAGATCTGGTCGGGAGCAATGATGCTGGAACACCTCGGCGAGGCCGATGCCTCGGCCGCGATCGTCAAGGCGATTGAGCGTGTGCTCGCCGAACCAAAGCTGCGAACCCGCGATCTCGGCGGGGCGGCCAATACCGCCGCCTGCGGTAAGGCCGTGGCCGACGCCTTGGCGTAGGTTCCGGCCGGCCCCTCGCCGGGGGCTGCGAAATTTTCCTTCCGCTCCTATGTCACAGCGCGCGGGCATGCCTCGTCTTAGGCGCATGAGGCGATGGCAGTGCTGCCGGCCACATTTGGCCCTGCACGCCATTGCGCAAATCGCAGAAGGAGAGGGGCGATGCTCAAATGGTTCCTGCGGCGGCAGATCGGCGCGTTCGAGCGAACGTGGAATTATGACGGAAGTTATATGCGCGAAATGATCGAGGCCGACCCGCGCGCGATGCTCACATTCGGCAAGGTGCAAGGACTGACCAAATATCGCAAGGGCGTGCCGCTTGCCGCCTGGTGCGCGGCCGGCCTCGTCGCCGTCATGGCGGAAGATTGCGGGCCGTGCACGCAGCTCGGCATCGACATGGCGGAGCGCGAGGGCGTCGATCCCGAAGTTTTGCGTGCGGTGGTGGCGCGCGATTACGCCGCCATGCCGTACGAAGTGGCGCTTGCCGCACGCTTCACCGAAGCGACATTGCGCCATGCGCCGCAGGCCGACGATCTGCGCGAGGAAGTGGTGCGCCAGTTCGGCCAGCGCGGCCTGATCTCGCTCGCCTTCGCCATGGTGGCGGCGCGGTCATTCCCGACGCTCAAATACGCGCTCGGTCACGGCCAAGCGTGCCGGCGAGTCACCGTCGGCGGGGAAGCGCGGCCGGTCCTTCGCGCAATGACCCAAGCCGCAGAGGTTAAGGCCGCATGAGCGCGATCCTTGACCAAGACGTCGCGGCGTTCGAGGCGCATCGGCACGCGCTGACGGGTCTCGCCTACCGCATGCTCGGTTCGCGCGCCGAGGCCGAGGACGTGGTGCAGGACGCGTACCTGCGCTGGCACAATACGGATCGTGCCGCGGTCGAGCAGCCGCGGCGCTATCTCGGCACCGTGGTGGCGCGGCTCTGCCTCGACCGCATGAAATCGGCTCAGGCGCGGCGCGAAATCTATGTCGGGCAATGGCTGCCGGAGCCCGTGGTCGACGAAAGTTTTGACGACGGTTCGGCCGGCGATCTGGCACACGACATTTCGGTCGCCTTGATGCTGGTACTGGAGCGGCTGTCGCCGCTCGAACGTGCGAGCTTTCTTCTCCACGATGTGTTCGGCCTCGACTTTGCCGAAGTGGCGCGCACGCTCGGCCGCGGTGAGGCCGCGTGCCGACAGCTGGCGGCGCGGGCGCGCACGCATATCGAAGACGGCCGGCCGCGGTTTTCGCCTTCGTCCGAAGACGGCCGACGACTCGCGACCGCCTTTCAGGCCGCGATCACCTCCGCCAAACCGGAGGCGCTGACGCAGCTCCTGGCCGAAGACGCCGTGCTCTATACGGACGGCGGCGGCAAGCGCGCCGCGGCTTTGCAACCGATCCGCGGCGCCGACAAGATCATGCGCTTCTTCGAGGGCATCGTCCGCAAGAACCCCGGCCTTGCCACCATTGGGGCGCGTCCGGCGATCGTCAATGGACTGGCGGGCTTCGTGCTGCACGAGGATGACGGCTCGATCGAGACGATGGCGTTCGAGCACCACGACGGCCGCATCGTCGCGATCTACGTGGTGCGCAACCCCGAAAAGCTGCAGCACGTGCGCTACTGATCCGCTTCGCGGCCGCGTGTCGCGCCCGCAATGCCGATGGCCTAATATCATCCCCGATGGGACGATCGGGGAGCTGGACATGAAAGTCGGTATTGTGGGGCTGGGAAGGATGGGCGGCGCGATGTCGGAGCGCCTGCGCGGCCAGGGCTTCGAAGTCGCCGGCTGGGATCAGAACGATGAAGCGAATCGCAGGCTCGCCGCCGGCGGTCTGCACATCGCCACCAGCGCACGTGACGTCGCGGCCGCGTCCGAAATCGTCATTTCCAGCATCACCGAAGACAACGGCGTGCGCCGCGTCTTCACCGGGCCGGGCGGCTTTCTTGACGGCGCCGTGAACGGCAAGCTGTTCATCGAGATGAGCACCTTGCAGCCGATGACCGGACGAGATTTGGCGCCGCAGGTCGAAGCGAAAGGCGCGCGCCTCATTGAATCGCCGGTGCTCGGCACAATTCCGCAAGTGCGCGCCGGAACCCTGTTCGCCATGGTGGGCGGCCACGCCGAAGATCTGGCGCGCGCGCGTGTCGTACTTGAAAAACTGACACGCCGCATTCTGCACATGGGGCCGCACGGCGCGGGCTACGCGATGAAGCTCGCCGCCAATATCGGCCTCGGCGCCTACGTGCAGGCGATCGCGGAGTCGCTTGCGCTCGGCGCCAGACAAGGACTGGCGCTCGATGCCATGCTCGACGCGCTGTCCGAAAGCGCGACCGCGACCGGTTGGCTCAAGGCCAAGGCCGGCGTGCTGAAGGGCGAAGCTGGCGACATGACGCTCGACATCCGCACCTTGCGCAAGGACATCATGTCCGCAGTAGCGACCGGCGCGCTCACCGGCGTACCGATGCCGCTATCGGCGGGCACGCTCACATCACTGTCGGCCGCGGTTGACGGCGACTACGGGGCGGGCGACATCGCCGAGCTGCCGAAGTTTTTCCGCGACGCCATGCTGCAGAGTTTTTGAGGGTCGAAGGCATGAGCGCGCACGCCCTACCGGCAAGACAGACGGCCGAAGACGTTCTCGCCTTCTGGCTGGCGGCGGGCCACCAACGGTGGTTCGAACACGATGAGGCGTTCGACACCGCGATCCGCGAGCGCTTCGCTGCGACCTACGAGGACGCCGCGGCCGGCGCGTTCGGTGGGTGGGAGAGCGCGCCGCAAAGCGCGCTTGCTCTCGTCATCGTGCTCGACCAATTTCCGCGCAACATGTTCCGTGGCAGCGCGCGGTCGTTTGCCACGGACGCATTGGCCCGCGCCGCGGCGGAGCGAGCCATCGCCGCGGGCTTCGACCAGAAGATCGCAATGCCGCAGCGTGTCTTCTTCTATCTGCCATTCGAACATTCGGAAGCGCTTGCGGACCAGGAGCGCGCCGTGGCGCTCATCGGTGCGGCAGGCGATGCCGATTTGCTGAAATGGGCCGAGCTGCACGCCGACATCATCCGGCGTTTTGGGCGCTTCCCTCACCGCAATGTGTTGCTCGGGCGGCCTTCGACACCGGAGGAGTTGGCATTTCTCGATGCTGGCGGGTTCGCCGGCTGATCAAGCCGGGGGCACGCGCAAAGTCCCGGGCGGCGCCGGGTTAGCGCCAAGCTATCACCAAAAGCACCACTCCAATGACCGCAATCCCGCCGCCGTAATAAATCCATTGCGACGCGCGCACCATGAAGCTTTCTGCCGGATAGGGAAAATAGCCTGAGCCCTGGCCCATGAAGATGAGGCCAGACAGCAGCAGAATGACACCGACTAAAATTAGCGGCGTTCTGATTGCAAAAACCTTCTGCTTATTTGTCGCGCTAGCCACTATTCGGCGGGTCAGATGCCCACCACCAACCGGAACCCAAGTTATACCAGGGCGACCGGCTTCATCAAGCTTACCGCGGCGATCTCCGCGACGGATCAAGATTGAACTTACGTTCCGGCCGCAGCGCGGTCGACAAACCAAAAAAGCTCGCCGACGGGATGAACGCGCGCTGCGGGAACTTGGCTGCCGCCGGCGCGAATCGTCCGCAGGATGGCCGCCTTCTCGCGGCCCGTGACCAGAAATGCGACACGCCGGCTGCTGTCGATCACCGGGTAAGTCATGGTAAGTCGGATTTCAGGCCGACCGTGTGAAACGGCTTCGACCCACCGCGCACGCTCCTCCAGGACCGGCTCGCCGGGCAGCAGCGAGGCGGTATGGCCGTCGGGACCGAGTCCAAGCAGTGTCAGGTCGAAAAGCGGACGGGCTGGATCAAGAGTCGCCGCGCCGTAAGCGCGCTGGAGAATTTGTTCATAGCGCAACGCGGCACCTTCCGGAGTCCCGTCGACCGGAACAGGGTGAACGTTTTCCGGCGGCACAGGCACCTTGTCGAGCATCGCTTCGCGCGTCATTCGATAATTGCTATCGGGATGATCGTAGGGGACGAAGCGCTCGTCTCCCCAGTACCAGGATACGCGGGGCCAAGGGAAACGGCCCTTGAATTCATCTGACGCGAGCAGCCCATAAAGGGTTTTGGGCGTCGACCCGCCCGACAGCGACACGCGGAAAGGCCCATTTGCGGCCAACGTCGCCGCTGTCATCCATTCAGCAACATAACGCGCCAGCGTCAGCGGGTCCGGGAAAATCTCGATGTGTCCGACTGCCTGGTTCATTGTGTGTCCTAACCGTCAGAACCGAGGACGAAGCGCTCCATCGCTTTGGCGAAACCCTCGTCGTTGTACGAATCCGTCACGGCCTTGGCCTGCGCTTTGACCTCGTCGGAGGCATTGCCCATCGCAATGCTGAGCCCAGAGCGGTTGAACATCAGCACATCATTTGGCTGATCGCCGATAGTGGCGATCTGTTCTGCCGGTATGCCCATGTGTCCCGACAGATAATCCACTACCGCTCCTTTGTTCGCATCCTTGTTGGTGATGTCGAGATAGTATGGCTGCGAGCGGTTCGCGGTTGCGCGGTGGCCAAACGCAGCCTGAGCCTCTTCTTCGCAGCGCCGCACGCGATCGAGATCGTCGCTGATGCCGACGATCTTGGCGACCTGGTCCAGTCGATCGTCAAAACTTGCCACCACGGTGGGCTCAAACTTGACGGTCCACGCCTCGCGCGCAACATGCGGAGCATCGCGTTTGGTAATCAGCCAGTCGTTGCCGCAGTATATCCAGGCGTCGAGACCTCGATTGCGGATGAGATCGATCGCTTGCCGCGCAACGTCGGCGGGCACGGTCTTTTGCGCGAGGATCGAAAGGTCCCTCTTGACGAACAGACCGCCGTTGAAGCCGGCGATCGGCGTGTCGAGGCCAAGCGGATCAAACAGCATTCCCATGCCGCGTGGCGGCCGACCGCTGGTGATCGCGAAACGTATTCCGGCACGCTGCAATCCCCGCACTGCGTCGCGGGCGCGACTCGTGAGTACTTTCTCCTCCGTGACAAGGGTGCCATCCACGTCGGCCAGCACGAGCGAGATCTTTTTCTCAGTCATCTCCAAACCTCATTGCGGGCTTGGCCATCGCCGACAATGCGTCGGCTGGGCAGGGACACAAACCACAGGATTGGGCATCATGTCGCGGAGCGCCCGTCTTTTCGTAAAAACTTGCGGCGCCGCTCGGCGCCGACGGTCTCTGCAGCAGTAATCTGAACCAGAATAGCGTGCCGCCGGTTCCACCGCGGTTCGAAGAATCCGTCGGAAGGCGCAACGTCATGGTACTCTCCCCGGCTTCCTTGCCAACGAAATGATCGATCCGGTAGTTTGATGCCACTACGGAGTTTCGATAGCCATGCTGAGAGACGACAGGCACGAGGAACGCCGCCGGCCCCTGGGCGCACGCAACGTGCTCGGCGAGCCGCTCGATTACTGCTCCATCAGCCCGATGACGGGGTTCTATCGCGACGGCTGCTGCAACACCGGCCGCGAGGATGCCGGCAGCCACACAGTATGCGTTGTGATGACGTCTCCGTTCCTCGAGTTTTCCAAATCGCGCGGCAACGATCTCTCTACCCCGGTGCCGGAATTCGGCTTTCCGGGTCTCAAGCCCGGCGACCGCTGGTGCTTGTGCGCGCCGCGCTGGCAGGAAGCATTCGAGGCCGGGCACGCACCACGCGTCGTGTTGCGCGCCACGCATGAAGGCGCACTGGCCCATTGTGCGCTGGCCGATCTCAAGCGATTCGCCATCGACTTGGCGTAGCAGCGCCGTGGGCCGTGCCGCGATCGCGTGAGTGCGGCGACCAGGAATCTTCGATAAAGTACGGCGTCCGCCAGGTAAAATCAGCATAGACTGAAATCATCATGGATCACCGCATCATCGAGCCCGCCTCCCGCCGGACATCGTCCATCAAATCTGCGCGGGCTGAAAAATGGCGCGACCTGCGCGAATGGATCGCGCTGATCGAGCAGAACGGCGCGCTGAAGCGAATCTACGAGCCCGTGGATGCCGACGAGGAGCTTTCAGCCATCACCTATATGGCAACGCGCGGCGAGAATGCGCCGGCACTGCTTTTCGAGACCATTATGGACGACGAGTCCGGGTCGAGCGTGCTGGCAAATATGCTGGGGTCGAGCAAGGAGCGTTATGCGCTTGCCGTTGGCATCAACCCTAACCTGTCGATCGCCGAGATGATCGCCGAGACTCGCGGCATCATGAACCGGCGCATTGCTCCGCAGCAGGTGCCGAAGAGCAAGGCCCCCGTCAATGAAGTCGTCCTGCGTGGCGACGATATCGACCTCACCCGTTTTCCGTCGCCAAAATTCTGGCCCGGCGACGGTGGCCGATATATCGGCACGGGCGACATCACGCTCACCGCCTCTCCGCATACCGGCCGTATCAACGTCGGTTGCTATCGGCAAATGCTGCATGGCCCGCGCCGCGTCGGCCTTTATTGTTCGCCAGGCAAGCACGGCTTGCTCGACCGCGAAGCGTGGTGGAAGGACGGCAAGGCATGCGAGGTCGTGGTCGCCTACGGCATCGATCCAGTACTGTTCATGGTTGCGGCGCAAGTATTCGGCGCAAAGGAGTCGGAGCTCGAAGTCGCCGGCGGCATGATGGGCCATGCCCTCGAATTGACCGATGCCGAGACGGTCAGGTTGCCAATTCCGGCGCGGGCCGAACTGGTGATCGAGGGGACCGTGCGCGAAGGCGATGTGCTGGCCGAAGGGCCGCTCGGCGAATTCACCGGCTATTACGGCCGCGAGCGCTCGCCGCAGCCGGTGATCGACGTAACCGCGCTCCACATGCGCAAGGGGCCCATTCTCACTGCCGCGCTGATGGCAAAATATCCGTCCTGCGAAATCGGGGCCTACTACGCCATTATGCGGTCGGCGCGCATCCTCGACGACCTGGAACGCATCGGCGTGCCGGGCGTGATCGGCGCTTACGCCCATCCGGCAGCCGCGTCTGGTTGGGGCATCGTGGTGGTGTCGCTACAGCAGCAATATCCCGGTCACGCTGCCCAGGTGCTGGCGCTCACCGCGCAATGCCCGGCCGCCGCCTATTACACCAAGTGGATCATCGCGGTGGACGATGACGTCGATCCGACCGACATAAACGAGGTGATGTGGGCGCTATCGACGCGCTGCCATCCGGCCGAGGACATCGACATTATTCGCAGGACTTGGTCGACCGGTCTCGACCCGAGCCAATTTGAGATGGAGCGCCGGCCCTACGGCTCGAAGGCGCTCATCGACGCCTGCAAGCCGCACCAGCATTTGAAGGAATTTCCGCAAACGACGCTGTTGCGTCGTGGCGTCTACGAACGAGTTGCGGCGCGCTGGGCCGAGCTTGGATTTTCGGGACCGCCGCCACGGCTGACTTCGTTTCACAAGGAGTGAGGCCGCACCATGTCGGCTCATGCCACAATTGCTTACCGGAGAAAACGCCCAGGCGCACAACGCCGGCCCCGCCGCGTGATAAAGCATTTGTGACCCTCCGCCACGCCCGCGTTCCGGTTGGTAGCGATTAACGATTTATCGCCTAAATTGCGCAGCAATGCTGCGGCACGGCTCGCTATGGCCGGACAGCGGCCGAAGCCGGCCGTTGCCGATACAGCACAGCGGGGCGAATTCGGCCCGGTGCGACTCCGGTTCGCTCGACAGGGCGGCACGGCCGCATCATGTTCACCGTACTGGGCGGCCGCGGCTAGATTCGGCCGCGAAGCTGTTTGGGGGCGAGGGTTACTGGAATGCTCTGGAAGATGGGGCGGGCGGCAGCGCTGATCTTGGCGATTGGGCTGCAGAGCCAAGCTGTACGCGCCGACGAAAATCCGCTCTGGAAACTTCTGTTCGGCCATGAGGATCCCCGCCTCACGGCGACCGGCATCGGACTTGGCATCGCCTCGACGGGCGCTACTTACGCGCTGACGCACAAGCACGGCGTCCCGGCGGTGCGGACCACTTCACCGGGCGTCGCTTTCGGCGTCACCACGTTCGGCTGCATGGTGCTCTATCCGATCATTGGCACGATCGCCGTGCATCGCGAACTGACCCCGCGCGAGGCCTATAGCGGACTTCTCGGCTGCGTTGTTCCCTTCATCGGCGGCTGGATCGTTGATCAGACGCTGCCGCACAACGCTTGGTATGACGGCCTCCCCGCGGGCCATCCTCGCGCTTGGCGCCATGCGGTGCACAGCCCTGGCCGTCATCGCCATCCGAAGCAACACCTATCCGCCGCGAGCGCGCCCCTTAATTACTGACCGTTTGCCGGCAAGACTCCTATCCAAGATCCATAGGTGCCGGCTACCGTCGCGGCAGCGCGACGCTGTTTTCAGCCGCTTGACCTGATCAATGCGTCTTGGCGTGTTTGGCCGATCGCTCGCAGCGACAGTGCTGGAGATCGAGCCATGGCGCTCGCGGAAACAATTTCACCGGTGACGTTAGCCGCCGGGAAGCAAAACTGGATCGGCAAATATTGGGGTTTGATCGCCGCATGCGCGGTACTCATCCTCATTTCAGCGCTGCCGACACCGGAAGGGCTGCCGCTAGCCGGGCAGCGCGTGCGGGCGATCTTTGGTTGCAAACTCACGCTGCGCAATGGCTCGCCGCTTTGATCGTGCAATGGTTGGCCTCAACCAACTTGCCGGTCTCGGCATCCTGGCGGTGATAGCAATTTTTCTGGTCGTCATTCACCTTGGACTCGCCAGCACCACGGCGCTCACCTCGACCAGATCCCGATCGTCATCGCCATTCTGCAGAAAGTGCAGACGCCCGGATCAGCGTCATCGGTGTGACGGTTTTTTCGCCACCAATTGGCACTGGCTGGGCTACCTGTAGCCCACTCCGGGTGGCTGTGGAGGACAGAGGCTCATCTGGCGCCGCGCCGGCGCAAACCCAGAGTTTTGCCCGCGCGACAGAGAAAACAGGCGCTTGTGGACAAATTTCGGTCTAGAATTCTTCGCTATTGTGATTGACACAATCGGCCTCGAAAATCACGATTGTGGGCGAACGTCCCATTTCAGGAGGAATTCATGAAACTGAAACTTGTCATCGCCGCTGCCGCGCTGATTGCCATGTCGGCGCTCGCGCAGGCGCAACAGGGCGGCGCTCCGCCCAAGGTTCCGAAGCCGACCAAGGCGGACGTGCAAAAAGTTGTGCAGATGATCATGGCCGACAAGGCGAAGGTCCAGGCTTATTGTCAGTTGTCGAAGCTCAACGATCAGATGGCCGCGGCCCAGGAGAAGAAGGATCAGAAAAAAATGGATGCGCTCGCCAATCAGGCGGACGCACTGGTGCAGAAGATCGGCCCCGAATACGAAAAGCTGATGGAAGGGCTCGATCAGGTCGACGAGAATTCGCCCGACGCCAAGACGTTCGGCGACATGTTCGCGCCACTCGACAAGCAGTGCGGTGCTTGACGCGCGCGCGTCCTTACGCACAATTCACCGTATAGAGCATCCCCGGGGGCATCATCCCCGGGGATGTTTTATTTCAGCGCGACGCACGCTTGAGCACCGCGGCGCATGGCTTAGTATGCCCCTCCCGAAAAACAATGGAGAAACGCTTCAATGGAACCGCTCCCAAAAGGCGCCAATTTTGTCCGCGGCAAGACGCTGTGGGAGATCGGCCTGCACATCGCCGGCAATCCCGACACGCCCTATGGCGGTAACCGCGACATGATTATTACAGTCGGATCCGGCGGCGGCGAGCGTTTCCGGCCGTGGCTGCGCATGGCGACCGGGTCGGCGATCCTCGCCGAAGAAGTCGCAGCGGGCGGCGTCGAGTGCGCCTTCGTCAATCCGTCGGCGCTGCTGACGCAAGCCTATCGCGGCGTCGGGTTGTTCAAGAAGCCGCTGCCCTTGCGCATCGTCGCGTCCTATCCGAGCTGGGACCGCATGGTGTTTGCAGTACATCCTCGTTCCGGCATCCGCTCACTCGCCGACATCAAGAGCAAGCGCTATCCGCTGCGCGTCTCGGTGCGCGAAGACCCGACACATTCGACTCATGTGTTGATCGACCAGGCGTTCGCATTGCACGGCTTCACGCTCAAGGATATCGAATCCTGGGGTGGCCGTCTCATGCTGTGCGGCGGGCCGTCCGACAAGCGCCGTCTCGAACCGATGGCGCGCGGCGAGGTCGACGCGGTGTTCGACGAAGGTATCAAGGTCTGGCTCAACGAGGCGCTCGCCGCCGGGCTCGTGCCGATCGAATTCAGCGAAGACGAGTTTACCGCCATGGGCAAGCTCGGCTGGCGCCGCGTGCCGTTGCCCAAGGCGCGCTTTCCAGGCCTCGCCAAAGATTTTGAACAGCTCGACTTCTCCGGTTGGCCGATCTACTGCAACGCCTCGCTGCCCGATCAGATGGCCTACGACATCTGCGCGGCGCTGGCCGCGCGCGAAGCGGAGATTCCGTTCGAGAAGGGCGGCAACGATTCTGCGCTCACCATGGTGCGCGAGACCGACACGTCGCCGCGTGACGTGCCGCTGCATCCCGGCGCCGAGCGTTGGTTGCGCGAGCATAGTTGAACGAAGCGCGCCTACCCGGGCGCAGCACAGCACGCTGCGCCCGGATTTTTTTCAATTTTTCAGACGCCGCACGATTCGCGCGCGCATCAGAAGCGCCGTTGTTTGCCAACCGCGCTCATCGGTCGCCGGAACTTCCACCGCGTCCGGTCGTTCAACTCATGATTTACAATCACTTGTGGCCGGAACCGGTGAATCGCGTTCCGCCGGGGATTCAGTCATGTCGCAAACGGTCGGTGATTTTCTGGTGGAACGGCTCCATGCCTGGGGCGTGCGCAAAATCTTCGGGTATCCGGGCGACGGCATCAACGGCGTGTTCGGCGCGCTCAATCGCGCGCAAAGTGACCCCGATCGCAAAATCGAGTTCATCCAGGCGCGGCACGAAGAAATGGCCGCCTTCATGGCATCGGCCTACGCCAAATTCACCGGCGAACTTGGCGTCTGCATCGCAACCTCGGGTCCCGGCGCCTCGCACCTGATCACCGGCCTTTACGACGCGCGCCTCGATCACATGCCGGTGCTGGCAATTACCGGCCAGCAGGCGCGGACCGCGATCGGCGGCCATTATCAGCAGGAAGTCGATCTGCCGAGCTTGTTCAAGGACGTGGCGGGTGCATTCGTCGAGCAAGCCTCCGTCCCCGCGCAAGTTCGTCATCTGGTCGATCGTGCGGTGCGCATTGCGCTCGGTGAGCGGCGAGTCACCGCAATCATTCTGCCCAACGACCTGCAGGAAATGGCCTACGAGGAGCCGCCGCGCCGGCACGGCACAATCCACTCGGGCATCGGCTTCTCGAAACCCAAGACTGTTCCTTACGATACGGATCTGCGGCGCGCCGCCGATGTGCTTAATGCCGGCAAGAAGGTGGCAATCCTGGTCGGAGCAGGCGCGCTCCACGCCACTGACGAGGTGATCGCCATTGCCGACAAGCTCGAGGCCGGCGCCGCCAAGGCGCTGCTCGGCAAGGCGGTGTTGCCCGACGATCTGCCCTGGGTCACCGGCTCGATCGGCATGCTTGGCACCAAGCCGAGCTACGACATGATGATGGAATGCGACACCCTGCTGATGATCGGCTCCGGCTTCCCGTATTCGGAATTCCTGCCGAAGGAGGGCCACGCGCGCGGCGTGCAGATCGACATCGCTCCCGACATGCTGTCGCTGCGCTATCCAATGGAGGTCAACTTGGTCGGCGATGCGGCGGAAACGCTGCGGGCGCTCTTACCGTTGCTCCGCTCGCGCAAAGGCGACGGCGCATGGCGCAGAACCATCGAAAAGAATGTCACGGGGTGGTGGAAGACGCTGCGCGACCGCGCCATGGTCGCGGCCAATCCGGTCAATCCGCAGCGGGTGACTTGGGAGCTGTCCCCTCGCCTGCCCGACGGGGTCATTATCACGAGCGATTCCGGTTCTTGCGCCAACTGGTATGCGCGTGATCTCAAAATCCGCCGCGGCATGATGGCGTCGCTGTCTGGCGGACTGGCATCGATGGGCGCCGCCGTGCCTTACGCCATCGCCGCCAAATTCGCCCATCCGGATCGGCCGGTGATCGCGCTGGTCGGCGACGGCGCCATGCAGATGAACAACATGGCAGAGCTCATCACTGTCCATAAATACTGGCGCCAGTGGTCGGACCACCGCTGGATCGTGTGCGTGTTCAACAACGAGGACTTGAATCAGGTCACTTGGGAACAGCGGGTGATGGAGGGCGACCCGAAGTTCAACGCTTCGCAGCAGATTCCCAATGTGCCGTATCACAAATTTGGCGAGTTGATCGGATTCAAGGGCATTTACGTAGACCGCCCGGAGGCAATGGGCCCGGCGTGGGAAGAGGCGTTAGCGGCCGATCGGCCAGTGGTGCTCGAGGTCAAGACGGACCCGGAAGTGCCGCCGCTGCCGCCGCACATCACTTTCGAAGAGGCCAAGCACCTGACCGAAACGCTCGGCAAGGGCGATCCGCGCGAACGCGGCATCATCACCGAGACAGCCAAACAGGTCTTTGCCTCGCTTGTTCCCGGGAAATGAAAGTGAGTCTCTCGAACAGCGGCGGCGCTCCAATCACGGCAGTGCATGCCGCCGCCTATCGCATCCCGACGGATTCGCCTGAAGCCGACGGCACCTACGCCTGGGATGCGACGACGCTGGTGGTGGCAAACGTCGAGGCCGGCGGCCGATCGGGTACGGGCTACACTTATGCCGACGCCGCCGTCGTTCCGCTGACCGAAGGATTGCTGCGAAAGGCGACGCAGGACCGCGACAGCTTCGATATTCCCGGCGCGTGGCTCTCAATGCAGAAGAGCGTGCGCAACCTCGGCCGCTCCGGACTCGCCGCGTGTGCGATATCGGCGATTGATGCGGCGCTGTGGGACCTCAAAGCCCGCGTCCTGGACCTGCCGCTCGCGACGCTTCTGGGGCGTTGCCGCGATCAGGTGCCGATCTACGGCAGCGGCGGCTTCACCACTTACACGGACACGCAGCTGAAAGCACAGCTTTCAGGTTGGGTCGAGCGCGACGGCTGCCGTTTCGTCAAAATGAAGATCGGCAGCGACCCCGAGCGCGATCCTGAACGCGTCAAGCAGGCGAAATCGGCAATTGGCGATCATGAATTGTTCGTCGACGCCAACGGTGCATTCTCGGTCAAGCAGGCGCTCAATTTCGCGCACGCTTGTCCGGACGCGGACATACGCTGGTTCGAGGAGCCGGTCACGTCCGACGATTTGCCCGGACTGCACCTGATGCGCGAACGCGCGCCCGACTCCATCGAGATCGCCGCCGGCGAATACATTTATACGTTGGACGACGCGCGCGAAATGCTTGAAGCAAGCGCCGTCGACGTCCTGCAGGCCGATGCTTCCCGCTGCGGCGGCATCACGGGTTTTCTACAGATCGGCGCCCTGTGCGAGGCGTACCACACCGATTTGTCGGCGCATTGCGCACCGGCCCTTCACCGCCACGTCGGCTGCGCTCTGCCGCGCTTGCGTCACCTCGAATGGTTTCACGACCATGTGCGCATCGAACAGATGTTGTTTGATGGCGCGCCGGTCGCGCATGACGGCGTTATCCAACCCGACCTCGACCGTCCCGGTCACGGCATCGAATTCAAGGCCAAGGACGCCGAGCGCTTTCGCATCCGCGGAGCGGTTTCATGAACAGGTCGGACACCGCACTCGACCTGGTCAGCGGTCTGGCACTCGCGGGAGCTGCGGCAGCGATGCTGGTGCGACCGCGGCACGTGACGGCTATCGCGCGCTCGCCGCTCATCCCCATGACATCGCGGCTGGCGAGCGGGGCGTCGCGCGGTCTGCTGCGCCGACTTGCGCCGCCGCCGCGTCCGCGAGGCGCGCGAAAACTGGCGCGGCTGATTTCAGGTTATGGCGCGTCTCGGACGGTCGTGCAGACTGCGGGCCGTCGTCTTAACGGGAGCGCCGGTCTTTTGGCATTCTCCGTGCTCGCCGACAGCGCCGTCGAGCATTATCGCGGCTCGTTTCAGAACCGCGCCATGTACACCCCGCTCGTGGCCGCCACCCTGACGCTCGGCGCCAGCGTGTTTGGCATGGCGGACAAGCGCGCCGCGCGCCATCCGGTTCGCGATACGGTCTATGGAGCCGCCGCGGCAACCGGGCTCGCCGGGCTGGGCTTTCACGCCTACAACATACTCAAGCGGCCAAGCCACCTGTCCTGGCTCAATCTATTTTATGCGGCCCCGATTGGCGCACCGATGGCATTGGCGCTTGCCGGTCTGCTCGGCCGCGGCGCCGAGAAGGTGCGCGACACGCCGTATCGGCGGCGCGCGTCAATATTCGGCCTCTCCGCTGGCCGGATGCTTGCCGGCGTGAGCGCAGCCGGACTCGCCGGTACTGTCGGCGAAGCCGGATTGCTTCACTTTCGCGGCGCCTTTCACAATCCATTCATGGTCGCGCCGGTGACGCTGCCACCACTCGCAGCCGTGCTGCTTTCGGCTGCCGCGGCCTTTCCAGGCCGGGCCATCAATCATTTGGCACGCTGGTGGCTTCGCCTCACCGCGGTGCTCGGATTCGCCGGTGTCGGCTTTCATGCCTATGGCGTTTCACGCGCGATGGGTGGCTGGCGCAACTGGAGCCAGAATGTTGTCGACGGTCCGCCCTTGCCGGCACCGCCGAGCTTCACCGGATTGGCGCTCGCCGGGCTCGCTGCACTCGCCCTCATCGAGGAGGAGCGCAATGGCTGACCGCTATCCCGGCTATGACGTGCTCAACAAGCGCAATTCGATGTCATGGAACGATCAGACGCGCGCCGTGATCGACCGGCGCATGGCGATCGATCCTGGCAAGCATGAGTTCTTCACCGCCGAAGAATGGCCGACGCTGTGCGCAATCTGCGCACGCATTGTGCCGCAACCGGCCGGCCGCGCCGTGCCCGCACCGGTCGCCGCGATGGTCGACGAGAAGCTTTCTGCCAACAACGGCGATGGCTATCGCGACGCGCGCCTGCCGCCGATGCGCGACGCTTGGCGGCGTGCGCTCGCCGCCATCGACGAAGAAGCCAAATCGCGCTACGGCCGGCGCTTCCATGAACTCGGCGGGTTACTGCAGGACGACCTGCTTACAGCGATCCAAAACGGTGACGTGCTGGGCAAAGCGTGGCGGGACCTGCCCGCCAAGCTGTTTTTTCAGAAGCGGCTCCTCCACGATATTGTCAGCTCCTACTACGCGCATCCCACGGCATGGAGCGAGATAGGCTTCGGCGGACCGGCGAGCCCGCGCGGCTACGTACGGATGAATTTCGATCGGCGCGATCCGTGGGAGGCCGCCGAGACAAAGCCCGGGGACGAAGAAAAAGCACGGCGGGAGAATGCCCGTGTCGGTTGACGCACGCGAAACGCCCCGCGCTGTCGGCGGCCGCGCACCCGACGTATTTCGCGAAGGCGGCTGGGTGCCGATGCGCCAATTTAAAGACGAAGAGGCAGTGGATTTCGCCATCGTCGGCACTGGTGCCGGTGGCGGTACGCTCGCGTGCAAGCTCGCCGAGTATGGCTTCTCCGTTGTGGCGCTTGATGCCGGCCCGTATTGGCGGCCGCTGGAGGATTTCGCCTCCGACGAACATCATCAGGCCAAGCTCTATTGGACCGACGATCGGATCGTCGACGGCGATAATCCCTTGCAGCTCGGCTCCAACAATTGCGGCAAATCCGTCGGCGGTTCGACAGTGCATTTCGCCATGGTGTCGCTGCGCTTCCGTCCCGAATGGTTCAAGGCGCGCAGCAAGCTCGGCTACGGCGCCGATTGGCCGCTCGACTGGCGCGAGATGTGGAATTATTACGCCGAGGTCGAGGACGCGCTGAAAATTTCCGGCCCGATCAATTACCCGTGGGGACCGCCGCGGCCGCGCTACCCCTACCGCGCGCATGAGCTGAACGCCGCGGCTCTGGCGCTCGCCGAAGGCGCCGAAGCGCTCGGCATTGCCTGGTCGCCGACGCCGCTCGCGACCGTCTCGGCACCGCGCGGCCGCGCTCATCCATGCG
This sequence comes from Xanthobacteraceae bacterium, assembly GCA_035546235.1. Lineage (GTDB taxonomy): Bacteria > Pseudomonadota > Alphaproteobacteria > Rhizobiales > Xanthobacteraceae > BOG-931. The sequence continues at coordinate 21,936 of DASZWK010000243.1, forward strand.
TCTATCGCGGCATGTGCGTTATCGGCTGCTCGACCAATGCCAAGCAAAGTGTGCTGATCACCTGGTTGCCGCGCGCGCTCGACGCCGGCGCCGAAATTCGCGACCTCGCCATGGTGGGCCGCATCGAACATGACGATTCCGGCAAGGCCACCGGCGTGCACTACCATCGCCTCGGACGCTGGCGTTTTCAGAAAGCGCGCAACGTCGTGGTGGCAGGGTACTCGATCGAGACGCCGCGGCTGTTGCTGAACTCCGCTTCGAGCCGATTTCCCGATGGGCTCGCCAATTCCTCGGGCCTCGTCGGCAAAAACCTGATGGTGCAAGCGAACCAGGCGGTGTGGGGCATCTCGGAGCGCGAAATCAGGTCTTACAAAGGTCCCCCCTCGCTGGCGATCACCGAACACTGGAATTACACCGACGTCGGCAAGGATTTCTTTGGCGGCTACGCTTACATGAGCCAGGGGCCGCTGCCGCTGACCTGGTCCGGGACCCAGTCAGGTAAGCGCGGGCTTTGGGGCCAGCGCCTGATCGACGAAATGGAGCGCTACAATCATCAGGTCGGACTGAAAATCGTCGGCGAATGTATGCCGCAGGAACGCAACCGCGTGACGCTCACCGCGGAGCGCGACCAATACGGCCTGCCGGTGCCGCGCGTGACCTATTCGTATTGCGACAACGACAACAAACTGATCGCGCACTCGCTCGCCTTCATGCGGCAGGCGCTCGAGGCCGCGGGCGCGACCGAAATCTGGGACGAGACGGACGATACCTGCCATCTCAACGGTACCGCGCGCATGGGCGACGATCCGAAGACCAGCGTGGTCAACGCCGACTGTCGCTCGTGGGACATTCCGAATTTGTGGATCTGCGACGGCTCGGTGTTTCCGACCGTGGGGGGCGTCAACCCTTCGCTCACCATCCAGGCCATCGCATGCCGCACCGCGGATCGCATTAGGGCGATGGCAGCATGCGGGGAGTTGTGAACGTCATTCCGGGGCCGAGCGCAGCGAAGAGCCCGGAATCCATAAGCCCAGCGCCGGGATTATGGAGTCCGGACTCGCCGCTGCGCGGCGATCCGGAATGACGAACCTTCATCGCGCCCGTCGCAGCGCGCCCCACACTGCCCCGGCCGCGAAGAATAACAGCGCGCCGGCTGCCACGACGCCAACGCGCGCAACTTCGCCCGGCAGCATCAGCGAATGCGACGACGCTTCGACGGTGAACGAGCCGCGTGTGCGATGGAGCGACGTTACCGGCTGATCGAGATTGTCACGCCGCTCCGGCGCGACGATCTGTTTTGTCTGCTGACCGCCAATGGCGTTCTTGGCCAAGTAGCGATCCAACAGGCCCGGCAACACGGTGTTGCCGATGATCAGCTGCATGGTCGGCAAACCGAGCCAATATTCGCGCCACGTCCCGCGTACAGCGCGAAACACGGCATTGGCCACGACTTCGGGTTCGATGGGCCTGCCCATCGGCCGCGGGGTGCGATCCATGTGGACGCGCGCCCAATCAAATTGCGGAGTGTTGACGGCCGGCAGATCGATCATGGTGATCCGGATGCGCGAGCCCTCGCTGATCAGCTCCGTTCGAACCGAGTCGGTGAAACCACGAATAGCGTGCTTGGCGCCGCAATAGGCCGATTGGAGCGGAATACCGCGATAAGCCAGCGCCGAACCGATCTGGACGATGCAGCCGCGGCCGCGCGGCCGCATCGATTTCAGAGCGGTCATCGTGCCGTGCACGAAGCCGAGGTAACAGACCTCGGTGACACGGCGAAATTCCTGCGGCGTGATATCGGCAAACCGGGAGAACACCGTCTCCATGGCGTCATTGACCCAGATATCGACTGGCCCGAGCCGGCGCTCCAGAGACCGTCCGGCCTCCAACACCGCCTCGGCATCGGCGACGTCCGCGGCGGCGACCGCAACCACCGCGCCGTGCGCCTCCAGCTCCTTGCGTAAAGCGTCGAGCGCCGCGACATCGCGCGCGATCAGGCCCACGTGATCGCCGGCTCGCGCAAAACGCTTGACGATTGCCCGGCCGACGCCGGCGGTTGCGCCGGTGACCACAACGACACGAGCGCGTTCACGAATGCGAGACGGCATGCATTATTTTCCGTTAAAAGGGGTCGAACAAACAGGAAACGCGCACCTATTCGCGAACGTTCCGCGGGCGCGCTGTTACGACACGTCAAAAAATGTGCTAAAATAAAAATCGAGGAACTGGTGGCGTCTCTGCCGGTTTGCAACGTGTTTCATAGAGTAACGGAGTAGGCCCGTGGCCCCGCGTGCGTATTGGAAAGGCTACTTGAAGCTTTCGCTCGTTTCCTGCCCGATTGCGTTGTTCCCGGCCACATCAAGCCGGGAAAAAATCAGCTTTCATCAGCTCAACCGGAACACAGGCAACCGCATCCGCTATCGCAAGGTCGACGCGGAAACCGGAGACGACGTCGAAACCGCCGACATCATCAAAGGCTATGAGGTCGATAAGGGCGAATACATCGAGCTCGAGCCCGAGGAGCTCGACGCAATCGCGCTGGAAGCCAAACGCACCATCGACATCGACAAGTTTGTGCCCAAGGAGGAGATCGACGATCTCTATCTGGCCGACCCCTATTACGTCGTTCCCGACGGCGAGGTCGGCCAACAAGCCTTCGCGGTCATTCGCGACGCGATTCGCGAGGAAGGCATGGTGGCGATCGCGAAAGTCGTCTTTACGTCTCGCGAACACATGATCGCGCTCGAAGCGCGCGGCAAGGGCATGATGGGCGTGACGCTGCGCTACCCTTACGAGGTGCGCAAACCCGACGAATATTTCGCCGACATTGAAAACGAAAAAATCCCCAAGGACATGCTCGAGCTGGCCACCCATATCGTCGACACGAAGCGCGGCAAATTCGAACCGGAAAAATTCGAAGACGAATACGAGGGCGCATTGAAGGAACTGCTGCGCAAGAAACAGAAGGGTGAAAAGATCGAGCAACCCAAGGAGCGTGCGCCTTCCAACGTCATCAATCTCATGGATGCGTTGCGCAGCAGTCTCAAAGCGGAAGGCGGGCAGTCGGCGCGGCCGGCCAAGACCACCAAAAAAGGCCGCAAGCGAAACGACGGTCAACGTGAGATGCTGCTGCCGATCGCCGGCAAGAAGGCAAAAGAAGCTCCCGCCAAACGGGCCGCCCGGCCACACGCACGCCGCAAGGCCGGGTAACGCGCCCGGTCGCTCCTACTTGGAGCGACGGCGACGGCCGGGTTTGGCCTTATCGCGCTTGAGCGGAATTACGTCGGCACTGGCCCCGGCGCTTTTGCGCAGCGCCGCGCGGAGATCGACCGGCCGTCCGTGTTTCTTCAAAACATCGGCGAACGCCTCGTCGGCCAGTTCCTGAAACGTCATCATCCGATCATGGGCCAAAAGGTCCAGCGCGGCCCAGCTTTCCGCGTCGATCTTCACCCGCTTGCCCGGCACGACGCCCTCCCATTCCGTTCCTTGAATATCGGCGCGCTTATCGCCGCTTACGAGTCGCCCTTCCAAACACCGTAAAACATCACCAGGGCCGCAGCGAACATCGCCAGTGTCGTCAGGCCGACGACGGCGCGATTGAGCAAGGAACTGGTCTCCTTTTTCATAATCTTCGCATCACCGGCGATAAGCAGGATACCGAAAAGCAGAAACGGCGCCAGCACGCCGTTGATGACGGCGGACCAGAACAGAAATCGCATCGGATTGATGCCGACGAAGTCCATGCAAACGCCAAACCCAACCGAAAGCAGAATGACCGCGTAGAAGGCCGTAGCCTGGGCAAAGTTTCGATCGAGCCCACGCGGCCGATTGAAGCTTTCGCAGAACGCATAACCCGCCGACCCGGCAAGCGTCGGAATAGCAAGCAGACCGACCGCAACGATGGCCAGCGCATAAAGACCTGCCGCAAAATTTCCGGCCAGCGGGCGGAGCGCTTCGGCAGCCTGCTTGGAGCTTTCAATGTCCGTCGTGCCCTGGCGATGCAGGGTGAGCGCTGCCGTCAGAATGATGAAAAACATGATGAGGTTGGACAGAAACGTACCAGCCCCAACATCCATCATACGGTCGATAAGCCGGGTCCTGACGGTGGCCCGCCGCGGAATGCGGAGCTTGCTTTTGGCCTTCGTTTCTTCGACTTCTTGCGACGATTGCCAGAAAAACAAATAGGGGCTGATCGTGGTGCCGAGAATGGCAACGATGGCTTCCCAGATCTGCCCTCCCTTCGGCAACGCTGGCACGAAGGTCGCCTTGGCTACTTCGCTCCAGTTCGGATGGACCAGAAAAGCCGTCGCCACATAAGCAAACAACGACAGAACGAGCCATTTCAAGATCGTTGCAATCAACTCGTAGCGGCACTTGACCATCGCAAAGGCGATGCCGGCGCCGAACAGCGGAATGAAAAAGTAGGCGCTCAATCCGCTGAGCAGTTCGGCGGCATCGGCCATGCCGGACAGATCCGCGGCGATATTGATCGTATTGGCAATGAACAGGGCGGAGCAGACAGCGACCACAACGGCACGCGGAAACTTTATCTTAAAGACGCTGCCGAGGCCTTGGCCCGTGACCAAGCCGATGCGAGCGCACATCATCTGCACGGCCGCCATAAGTGGCCAAGTCAGCCATGCCAGCCACAGCAGCGACATGCCGTGCTGCGCGCCGACAATCGAATAAGTCACAATGCCGGAAGGATCGTCGTCCGCCGCACCGGTAATCAGGCCCGGCCCCAGCGATCTGGCGCAACGGCCAAGCCAAGAGAACCCCGGCAGCCGCAGGTGCATGGTCGCTGGCTCCGTCCCGTCACCGGTCTTTTTGCTCACTCGCCGGCCGAGTCTTGCGCCCGACATGGCAGGCGACTTAATGCCCGCTCAATCATTTCTTCTTCCTTGGCACGCGCTTGCCTTCCTTGCGCGCCTTGGAGAGGCCGATCGCGATCGCCTGCTTACGGCTCTTCACCTTGCCCCCCTTGCCGCCCCGGCCGCTTCGCGCCGTGCCGCGATTGTAACGCCGCATCTCCTTCTCGACGTCCTGACTCGCTCCCGGCGAGTATTTGCGCTTTCTCTTCTTCGCCATCGAAATCAGCTCCCGCTAAAATTCTTCACATCAGCCGAACAAATAACCGTGAACGCCGCATCTGGTTCCAGACCTGCCTGCCAACGCCCCCCTGCTGCTCCACCCCCTTCTGCCGTCCCCGTCGTTCATTCGCTGCAGATCTGCACTTCGATGTGGACGCAATCGCCAATCCCGCACCGCTCCCCGGCACCGCTGGCCAGCAAGGCGCGCGCCTCTTCCTCGGATTCCGCTTCGACGCACCAGTCCTCCATGCGCGTTACCTGCACGCTGGCGTGGAACGTTTTTCGCTTATGTTTTTGTCTTGCCACGGGTGCCTCCGAATCGAAATGGACTTCGAATTACAGTCTGCAGCGCCATTGCTGGCGCAGGCCACCCTGTAACGACGCCGGCGCGCGATGGTTCGCCATTGGCACAACAGCGCAGAATCGCCTAGGCTTATGGGCCCTATCACGGTATTGGACCCAGCGTGGCCGACGCTTCCGCAAAAACTCCCGACACGCCGGAGACTTGTCCAACCTCAGAGCCGGCGATCCGCACCATCGCCATGCCGGCGGACACCAACCCGCACGGTGATATTTTCGGCGGCTGGCTCCTATGCCAGATGGACCTTGCTGGCGCGACGGTCGCGACGCGATACGCCGGCGGCCGTACGGTGACAGTCGCGATCACCGCCATGGCGTTTCATCGCCCGGTCATGGTCGGCGACGAAATCACCTGCTACTGCGAGGTCGAAACCACCGGCCGCACCTCGGTCACGATCAGGATCGAAAGCTGGGTGCGGCGGCGGCTGGACGACGAGCCGATCAAGGTGACCGAAGGCGTGTTCACCTATGTGCGCGTTGACGCCGACGGCAAGCCGCTGCCGATCGCCGCAGCCGCGCAAAGCTGAGTTGCCTCAGTCACTCGGCCGCCGGTGGGACGCCGGGCAAGGCCTGTCCGGGCGGTGCCCAGGCGACTTGGTGAAAATCGAAACCGGCGGCGAGCGTCGGCTTGATGATAGCGAAGAACGGCGACACGTCGAAGTCGCGCGGTGTGAACAAGCCGTGCTTGCGGATATGGTCGATCTCGCTTTGCACATAGGGCGCGATCCCATAGGCCTTGCCGCCAACCGTCACGCGCTCGGGCAGGATCGGGTAATGGATCGATTGGAACGCCTCGGCGATCAGCGACGAGCAGATCGCCCTCGTGGGATCGCCGGCACCGATCGCCAGCATGCGACGGCGAAACCACACCGGCACCGGCGGATAAGGAAACAGATAACGCGCCAGATCGACGATTTGTTTGGAGTCGTACTGCTTGCCGACGCGCGCCAGTGCGTAATTGATCACTGTCTGCTTTTCATCGTCGGATAGTCCCACCGGTCGGCAGATGCGCGTATGAAAGTGCTGGTAGTTGGATAGCGGCACGGTTACGACGCCGGTATCGGCATCCGCCTCCAACAGGACATTGGGCTCGCCGTCCGCGGTACGATGCCCCGGCCGTTCGCCCACATAGAGCGCGGCGTGCGACCAGGTGGATTGGGTCAGGAATTTGATAATCGCAGCCAGCCGCGTGTTACCCTCGACCAGCAGAATGTCACCGGGCTGCAATGCGGCGCGCACCACGCTCGGGTCGGGTGCGAAAAACGGCGCGTAGCGCACCGTCGGACGCTCCAGAAATTGGAGGATTTTGCTGCTGAGATAGTGTTCGAGCCTGTCTAACATGAGCCGCAATTACCCGCTGAAGGTAATAAGAACGCCGTGCCCCCAAACGCCGCCCGGTGAAGCGTGCAGTGCACCGGGCTGGGGCCCGGGCAATACCTCAAAAAGTAACATTTCTTGCGGTAAAACCTATATATTCTAAAGGGAATCATCCTGACAGCGACGGGCCAATCGCCCGCGCCAGCAAGGGGAAGTCCGATGCCCTCATCCTTCCGTCGGGACTGGATCACAAAGCCGATCTTTCGTCTGGCGCAGCATGCGCTGCCGCGCCTATCCACAACCGAACGCGAGGCCATCGAAGCCGGCGACGTGTGGTGGGATGCCGAGCTGTTCACCGGCAACCCCGAATGGGCCAAGCTCCTGGCCTGCGCACCCGCCAAATTGTCGCAGGAGGAAGAGGCGTTCCTCGCCGGCCCGGTCGAAGAGCTGTGCCGCATGGTCGACGACTGGAAAGTAAACTGGCAATGGCACGACCTTCCGCCGGAGGTCTGGGAGTATCTGAAAGCAAAAAAATTCTTCGCCATGATCATTCCGAAACAGTACGGCGGCCTCGGCTTTTCCGCCTACGCGCATTCGGAAGTCATCCGCAAGCTGTCGTCGCGCTCGATCTGCGCCGCTTGCACCGCCATGGTGCCGAATTCGCTCGGCCCGGGCGAATTACTGATGCAGTTCGGCACCAAGGAGCAGCGCGACTACTGGCTGCCGCGGCTGGCGCGCGGTGAGGAGATTCCCTGCTTCGGCCTCACCAGTCCGGAGGCCGGCTCCGATGCCGCCTCGATGATCGACACCGGCGTGGTCTGCCGCGGTACGTTTGGCGGCAGCGAGGTTTTGGGCATCCGGCTCAACTGGCACAAGCGCTACATCACGCTCGGGCCGATCGCCACGGTGCTGGGACTTGCTTTCAAGCTGCGTGATCCCGAACATCTGATCGGCGAGCGCGACGACGTCGGCATCACGCTGGCGCTGGTGCCGACCCACCTGCCCGGAATCAGCATCGGCCGGCGCCATCTGCCGGCGCTGCACGTTTTTCAAAACGGGCCGAACTGGGGTCACGACGTCTTCATTCCGATGGACCATGTCATCGGCGGCGTTGAACAGGCCGGCAAGGGCTGGAAAATGCTGATGAGTGCGCTGGCAGCGGGCCGCGGCATTTCGCTGCCGTCGCTGTCGGCCGCGGGTGCGGCCTACACCGCGCACGTCACCGGGGCTTACGCCCGCATCCGCGAGCAGTTTCACGTCTCGATTTCCAAATTTGAAGCGATCCAGGAACGGCTCGGCCGCATGGCAGCGACCGCCTATCTGCTCGACGCCGCGCGCCGCATGACCTGTGCGGCGCTCGATGACGGCCACCATCCCGCTGTCGTCACCGCGATCATGAAAGCGCAGGCGACAGAACGCATGCGTGTCTGTGTCAACGACGCGATGGACGTACACGGCGGCAAGGCCATCATCGAGGGACCGCTCAACTATCTCGGCAGCCTCTATCGCGGCGTGCCGATCGGCATCACAGTCGAAGGCGCCAACATCGTCACGCGCGCGCTGATCCAGTTCGGCCAAGGCGCAATCCGCTGCCATCCGTATCTGCTGAAGGAAATGATGGCGCTCGAAGACGCCGACCGTGCCCGCGGCCTCGACGCCTTCGACCAGGCGTTCTGGGGCCATGTCGGGCACAGCCTCGCCAACACGGCACGCGCCATCGGCCGCGCCTGGACCGGCGGACTGTTCGCGCCGGCGCCCGATGCCGGCAAGGCGACGCGGTTCTACCGGCAACTCGGCCGCTATGCGGCGGCCTTCGCGCTCACGGTCGACATGGCGCTGCTCACGCTCGGCGGCGCGCTCAAGCGCAAGGAAATGCTCTCGGCGCGGTTCGGTGACATTCTCTCCGAGCTTTATCTGTCTAGCGCGGCGCTCAAGCGCTGGAACGATGAAGGCCGGCTCGACGACGATCTTCCACTGCTCGAATGGTGCCTGCAGTCGAGCATCGCCACGATCGAAACGCGTTTCGACGAGATTTTTGCCAATTTCCCGGTCCGCCCGATGGCGTGGCTGTTACGCCTCTGCATTCTGCCGTTCGGCCGACGCCATCGCGGTCCGTCGGACCGTGTCACCGACGTCTGCGCCGACATCATCACCACGCCGTCTGCGACGCGTGATCGCCTCACCGTCGATCTGTTTCATCCGCCCGAGAGTGAACGCGGCCATGGACTGGCGCTGCTTGAGCGCGCCTTCGCCATGACGGTCGCGGTGCAGCCGATCCGCGACCGCATGCATGCGGCACGCGTGCGGGATATGGACCAGGCCGTTTCACAGCGTACGATCACCGCGGACGAGGCGGCGCAGCTCAAAGCCGCAGCCGAAGCCGTCGCGGCGGCCTGTGCGGTCGACGATTTCGCCCCGGAAGAACTCACCGCGCGGGGCGCCAACAAGGAAGACGTGTCATCGCAAGCGATCTCACAACCGGCACCGCAACCGCAAGCGGCCGAGTAGAGCGGCCCGTCTACATCGTCGACGGCAGCCGCACACCGTTCATCAAGGCGCGCGGGCGGCCCGGCCCGTTCACGCCCGTCGACCTCGCCGTGCAGTGCGGCCGGCCGCTGCTGTTGCGCCAACCATTCGCGCCAAACACCTTCGACCAGGTGATCCTTGGCTGCGTCAATGTTCTCGCCGACGAGATGAACCCGGCGCGCGTCGCCGCGCTCCGCCTCGGCATGGGCGAAACGATGACGGCCTTCACCGTTCAGATCAATTGCGGCTCCGGCATGCAATCGATCGACACCGCGTTCCGGTACATTCGCGAAGGATCGGCTAATCTCATCCTGGCGGGTGGCGCGGAATCGCTCAGCCACGCGCCGCTGGTCTATAGCCGCAGTGCGGTGAACTGGTATGCGAAGCTGTTCGGCGCCCGCAGCCTTGGCGCTCGCCTCGCGGCACTGCTCGCTGTTCGCCCCTCTTTTTTCAAGCCGGTCATCGGCCTCGAACGCGGGCTGACGGACCCGATCACCGACCTCAACATGGGCCAGACCGCCGAGCTCGTCGCGCATCTGTTTCACATCACGCGCCGGCAGGCCGACGAGTATGCGGCCGAGAGCCAGCAGCGGCTGGCGGCGGCGCAGAAGGACGGCCATTTCGCCGGTGAACTGGAACCGGCCATCGCGCGCGACGGCACGGTGTTCGACTATGACGATGGCGTGCGTCCTGACTCGACCGCCGATTCACTCGCCAAGCTCAAGCCCGCCTTCGAACGGCCGTGGGGCAAGGTGACACCGGGCAACAGTTCACAGATTACCGACGGCGCGTCGTGGGTCGTTCTCGCTTCGGAAGATGCCGTGCGCGAGCACAAGCTGACGCCTCGAGCCGTCATCGTCGACAGCGAATGGTCGGCGCTCGATCCCTCGATCATGGGTCTCGGGCCGGTCTACTGCTCCACAGCACTGCTTAAGCGGCATCAGCTTGCGCTCGACGATATCGAATTGTGGGAACTGAACGAAGCCTTCGCCGCACAGGTTTTGGGTTGTCTTGCCGCCTGGGAGGACGCTGAATTCTGCCGCGATGCGCTCGGCCTGCCCGGCTCCGCGGGCCGCATTCCACGCGACCGGCTCAATGTCGACGGCGGCGCCATCGGCACCGGCCATCCGGTCGGCGCAAGCGGCAACCGCATCGTGCTGCATCTCATCAACGCCATGAAACGGCTCGGCAAAAAGCGCGGCATCGCCACCGAATGTATCGGCGGCGGCCAGGGCGGCGCCATGCTGATCGAAGCAATCTGAAGGGCGCCCATGACAACCTCACATCCGGGCAAGCCGGCCCTCGCCGTACTCGGCAAACGTAATCTCGAACTCGGACCGTTTACGATCGACGAGGCGCCGCAGGAGTCGAGCCCCTTCGCACATTGGCGGATGCGGACCGATGCGGATGGCATCGTCTGGCTGCTGCTGGACAAGAAAGATTCGAGCGCAAATACGCTGTCATCGGAGGTACTTGCCGAGTTCGACACCATCCTGCAAACGCTCGAAACCAATCCGCCGCGCGGCATCGTGATCCGCTCCGCCAAGCGCAGCGGCTTCATCGCCGGCGCCGATATCACGCAGCTTCGCGGCGTCAAGGACGTAGCCGAAATCGAGGCGCTGATCACACGCGGCCATGCGGTGCTCGACCGGCTCGATCGGCTCCGCACCGTAACCGTCGCCGTCATCCACGGCTATTGCCTCGGCGGCGGGCTCGAACTCGCACTTGCCTGCGATTATCGCATCGCCATCGATGACGCGAGCTTCGGCTTTCCCGAAGTGTTGCTTGGGCTGCATCCCGGCCTTGGCGGCACGGTGCGGCTGCCCCGCCTGATCAATCCGACGCAGGCGATGACCATGATGCTGACCGGGCGCAGCGAGCGTGCCCGCCGCGCGCGGCGTCTCGGCTTGGTCGACGCGGTCACGCAGGAGCGCCACGTGCGCGGCGCCGTGAACGCAGCGGTCAGCGGCGAACTGAAAAAGACCAAGCAGGGCTTTGCTGCCTCGCTTCTGAACCTCAAGCCGGCGCGCCAGATGCTGGCATCGCGCATGGCGAGCGAAGCCGCCAAGCGGGCGCCGCGCGCGCATTATCCTGCCCCCTATGCGCTCATCGATCTGTGGGTTGAACACGGCGGCGATGCTGCGAGCGCCCAGAGAGCCGAAATTTCGTCCTTCGCCAAACTCCTGATCGGCGGCACCGCGCAAAATCTGGTGCGCGTGTTCTTCCTGCGCGACAAGCTGAAAAACCTCGCCGGCGGCAAGTGGGACGGCAAGCGCGTCCACGTCATCGGCGCCGGCACCATGGGCGGCGACATTGCCGCCTGGTGCGCGTGGAATGGCTTTATCGTTACGCTCGGCGACACCAGCGCGAAGGCAATCGGCGGCGCCGTCAAGCGCGCCGCCGAGCTTTATGGCAAGATCGGCCGCGACGACAGACGGCGCGTGCGCGACGCGCTTGACCGGTTGATTCCCGATCTGAAAGGCGATGGTGTTTCCGGCGCCGACCTGATCATCGAGGCGGTGCCGGAAAATCTCGAGCTCAAGCGCAAGATCTTCGCCGGCATCGAGCCGAAGATGAAGCCCGATGCGATCCTCGCCAGCAACACATCGAGCATTCCGCTCGAACAATTGCGCGAAGGACTGCCGCGACCGGAGCGGCTCGTCGGCATTCACTTCTTCAACCCGGTATCGCGCATGCAGCTCGTCGAGATCGTGAGCCACGATCAGGCAGCGCCCGAAGTGCTGGCCGACGCCCGCGCCTTCCTCGGCCACATCGACCGGCTGCCGGCGCCCGTGAAAAGCGCACCCGGCTT
>DASZWK010000244.1:0-1556 GCA_035546235.1 Xanthobacteraceae bacterium
CGGCGACTTCGTCATGGTGCCGGACCCGGCAACGTTTCGCGTATTGCCGTGGCCATCCGGCGAAGACGGCATGCCGAACACCGGTTGGATGCTGTGCGACATCTATTTCACCAACGGCAAGCCGGTGCCGTTCTCGACCCGGCAGGTGTTGCGCGAGGCGCTGGCGCGGCTCGGCGAAGCGGGTTTCGATTTCCTCGCCGGGCTTGAAGTCGAGTTTCATCTGTTCCGGCTGGAGAACCCCCGGCTTACGCCGGCCGATGCCACGTGGCCGCCGCGTGCGCCGGAAGTGAGCCTGCTCAATCAGGGCTATCAGTATCTGACCGAGAGCCGCTACGATCAGCTCGATGCGGCGCTGACGCCGATCCGCCGCGGCATCGCGGCGCTCGGTCTGCCGTTGCGTTCGCTTGAAATCGAGCTTGGCCCGAGCCAGTGCGAATTCACCTTCCGGCCGCAGTCTGGTCTCGACGCCGCCGATACGATGATCTTGTTCCGCGCCGCCACCAAACAGATCGCGCGGCGACATGGCTTGTTGGCAAGCTTCATGTGCCGGCCGGGGCTGCCGAATCTCTTTTCCTCCGGCTGGCACCTGCACCTGTCGCTGATCGAGCAGAAGCGCAAGCTCAACGCCTTTGCGGGCGACGCACGCGAAGGCCTGTCGCCGCTTGGGCTGCATTGTCTCGGCGGCCTGTTGGCGCACGCGCCCGCAGCGGCCGCCTTCACCACGCCGACCGTCAACGGCTACAAGCGCTATCGCGCCTATGCGCTCGCGCCCGACCGTGTGATCTGGGCGCGTGACAATCGCGGCGTTATGGTGCGGCTGCTGGGCCAGCCCGGCGAGCCATCGACGCATCTGGAAAATCGCATTGGCGAGCCGGCCGCCAATCCGTATCTCTATATGGCGTCGCAGATCTATGCCGGGCTCGACGGCATCGCCCACAAACGCGACCCGGGCCCCTCGGCCGATACGCCTTACGAGACCAAGGCGCCGATGCTGCCGAAGGATTTGGGCGAAGCGCTCGCGGCGCTGCGCAACAGCGAGGTCTTTCGCCGGGGTTTTGGTGACGCGTTCGTCGATTATTTCGTGCGGCTCAAGGAAGCCGAGTTCGCGCGCTTCAAATCGGAGGCGGGCGACACGGCGACCGGCGATGTGACCGCATGGGAGCATAACGAGTATTTCGATTTGTTCTAATAGTCCTCACCCTGAGGTGCTCGGCGCTCGCTTCGCCCGCACCTCAGGATGAGGTGCACGGGCAAACCCCTCCCGTTCTCGCGGCGCGGGTTTTTTCGCGTCCGAGCTATGAGCAAGCCAGTCCCAAGAACGACACCGCACCTCGACCTTCGTCAGAACCCCTCGGCGTGGATTATCCGAATGGTTCAAGATCGGGCATGGCGCACGAAAGAACGGACGGACGGAAAAAAGGAAGCAGAACGCCGACAGACGCGGGTCTACCTGCTTGCCTTGCGGCAAGCGCGCACCCTGCAGGGCGCGCTCGCCTGTCGGCGTTCCACGGCGGTTCTGCCCTTGGGACTCACGCATCCCAAGGTGCGGTCTCGGA
>DASZWK010000245.1:0-17502 GCA_035546235.1 Xanthobacteraceae bacterium
GCGCATCGTGCTCGACGAGGAGACCGAGTCGATCTCGGCCAGCAAGGTGCGCGCGCTGAACGCGGGACCGAAGCCGTAAGATCAATCCCTGTAATTACGCCGTTGGCGAAAGTGGTCGCGCACCAAACGTCACGGCGAGCCGGCGCGCGCTTTCGACGGCGGGCGCTTCAGTCCCAGATGGTCACGCAAGGTCGTGCCGGAATACTCGTGCCTGAACAATCCGCGCCGCTGTAATTCCGGGACGACGCGTTCGACAAAGAGGTCGAGAGAGCGGGGGAAATGGGCCGGCAGGATCATAAATCCATCGGCAGCCTCGGCGACAAACCACTCCTCCAGGATATCCGCGACCTGCGTGGCGGTGCCGCATATGGCCCAGTGTCCTCCCGTCGCCGCTGCTACCTTGTAAAGGTCTCGAAACGTCATGTTCTCGCGGCGCGCGGATCGGTTCGCCTATCACCGCCGCGGCGACTTACTTGGCGCCGGCCGGCGCTCGCGCACCGCGCGTCATTTTAACCAATCATTTAGGATTGCCACCCGGCGCCGGGCAAAAGTGGTATGGTTTCTTTGTTGCGGCGGGGATCGCGAGAGTGAGTGAGGCCAGCTCTCGCTGCCGATCTTCTCCAAGATTCACGAGCGCTCGCGCAGCCGCCGCGGGCGCTCGACCATCACTGCATATCACCCATCGGCCCGTGGCGATCATTCACATGGTTCGCCAACCGGAGAGGCATTGTGTCTGCACTGCGTATGTTCGATCCCGTCGCGATGGCTGTGATGAGCCTCGGCATTGTCATACTCGCGACGCTGGCCGCGGGTGTGCTGAACTAAACTGAGTGATTGGTGCCGGGTGAGAGGATTGAACTCCCGACCAACGGTTTACAAAACCGCTGCTCTACCGCTGAGCTAACCCGGCATTCCAGCGCATCCAAGGACCCGATAGGAGGCCTTGAGTCCGGCTGCATGCCTGCGCCCGGGCTTTCTAGCAAAGCTTGGGCGCGAGGCAAAAGTGGTTATGGGCGCGCCTGCCGCCAAGAGGACGGGGCAGGCCGCCGGGCGAATGCGCCATCACCGATCGGCTGTTCGCGCCATTCCTCGGCCCTTCGCGCCTATTCGGCGGCGTCTTCGATCATTCTGGCAAGCCGCCCCCCATCGACGATGACGATGGCGCCGCGGCGGCGCTGCAACAATCCGCCCGCTTCCAGTTTCTTCAGTTCCCGGGTGACCGCCTCGCGATGACTGCTGACGCGCGCCGCGAGCTCGGCATGGGTCGGCGGCGGCGAGATGACGGTTTCGCCGTTTGCGCCCTTGCTCGCTGGGCGGGCGAGCCGCAGCAGTTCAGCATAGATGCGCCGGCGAACATCAAGGGTGCCATATTCGTTGACCCGATTGGCGAGCATTCGCACCTGCGACGCCAAGAGCATCATGAGCTGATCGCACACGTCCGGGTGTTCGTGCACGGCCTGCCGAAAAACCGCTGACGGCATCTTGGCGATAACCGCATTGGTGACGGCAACGATCGCGGCCGAGCGCGGCAGTCCGTCGATGGCGGCAAGCTCGCCGAAATATTCGCCGGCCTCGATGTCGCGCAGGATCGATTCCTTGCCGGAAATCGCCTGAATCAAGACCCGGACATGGCCTTGCACGACAAAATAGAGGTCGTTGCCGCCGTCCTTGTATTGGAGAATGTAATCGCCGGCGCTGGCGCGGCGCCAGATGCATTGCGTATCGAGCCGGCGGATGGCTTCGCGGCTGAGCGATTTGAACAGCGGAATCTGCGCCAGCGTCTGCGAGCTTGTCTGTGGACTCATGGCTTGGTCCTGCCGGGCATCACGCGGCTTGCCGCTGGAGTTCGTCGCAACGGTCGATCAGGAAAACCGACATTGTCATATCGTTGCCCCGAATATCGACCTCGGCGCCGCGCCACGGCGGCCGGCTCCAGCCCGCGGCGGTCGCCGTGACCGCCGAGACTATCACGGCGCAACTCTTCTCTTTGGTGAGGCCTTGCAGCCGGGCGGCAATATTTCCGGTTTCGCCGAGAAACTGGAGCGACGGCCGGTCGGGCGGCGCGAGCGAGCCCAGCACGGCGGGGCCGCTATGGATGCCGATGCCGAAACGCAGCGGCCCCTGGATGTCATCGGCGAGTTCTGTGCTGATCTGGTCGATGTTGCGCCAGATGGCCGCCGCCGCCACAAGCGCCTGCCGCGCAGCGGTTGTCGCGTTTGTATGCGCGCCGAACACGCTCATGATGCCGTCGCCGGCGACGCTGATGATGTGGCCGCCATTGGCCAGGATGGCGGAGCTGGTCGCCTGCACATATCGATCAAGGATGAACAGGGCATCGAACGGCAGGCGCCCGGCGGCGAGCCGCACCGAGTCGCGCAGGTCGGTATGCAACGCCGTGATGGTCCGCTCGCGGGCCTCGGCGATCTCGAGCTGCCATCCGCCGGCCGGCTGCGTCGCGGGCAGGAGCGGCGTGACCGAAACGTCGGATGTCGGCCGCACTTGACACGCCAGCCGGATGCCGTCCGGTGCACCGACCCGCTTGAGTGCCGCAAGCTCGATCGGCGCCGGCGGCGCCAGGTCTTCGAGGCCGCGCCACACGCGGACACGGCACGTGGTGCAGCGCCCGCGGCCGCCGCAGACCGACGCGTGCGGAACGGACGCCCAGCGGCTTGCCTCCAGGATCGAGAAGCCGCGCGGCACCGTGATCCGCCGCACCGCACGATAATCGATCTCGATCCCTTTGATGTGCCGCTCGTGTGCGTTGCGCAGTGAACGGAGCACAAGGACGCCGGCGAGCAGCACCAGATAGATGAGCTGCAGGCGAAATGTCAGCCAGGCAACGTTGGCGCCTTGCGCCGGACTTGGACTGTGAGCCGACGAAAAGCCGGGCTCCACGGCCGAGCGCAACACTGTGTCCCATCCCGCGTTGATAACGCCGAGGATCGCGAGTGCCGGTAGCGCAATCGCCGCGGCCGCGAACCAGCGAACGTGCCGGCCATACCAGGGCCGATAGCGCAGCCACATGTGAATGCCGATGCAGCCGTGCGTCCACACCGCGACCAGGAGCGCGAGCTGGCGCGAAAGGTTGGTCAGCGGGTCGAGCACCCAGAACACGTAGAGGACGCGGAAATAGGAATCCTCGAGGCCGTAGTACAGCACGCCGAGCCGCGCGTCGGTGACGTGCGGCGCGAGCAACAGCGGAATCGTCAGGCCAAGGCCGAGCTGCCACGCCTCGATCGCCGGCATGCGCAGGTGTCGCCGCCGGTAAAGCGCCCAGAGTCCGAGGCCGAGATGCGTGAGAAACGCCGCCAGCAGGAGCGAAAGACCGAGCGGTGTGCGCCACGGCGCCAGAATAATGTCATGGCCGATGCGTTCGATGGCATTGAGCAGGAACAATCCAGTCGCGTGGCTGATCAGGTGGCAGCTCGCATAGGTGAACATGATCAATCCGGCGGTCAGCCTGATTGATCGTGCGGACGGGAGCTTGATCCGTAACGCTGCCACGCTCCAAACCTCGACGCTTGTGCCCGTTCGGGTCGCCCCCGGCGACGACCGTAACCTGCAGGCAGGATATATCAGAGAACAAGGGATTCGTCGCAAGCAACTGATAGATAACGATTTTCCTGCTCCGCGGCCATCCATTGACGGCAACGACGAGGCTTCCCGCAACCCGCCCGCACCGGCGTGTGAGTTTTCGCACAACGGCCCGCTCCCGTCTCTGCCATCAAACGGGCACGCCAAGTTCGCGATGGCGGGATGAGGAGATGCATCATGAGCGCTTATACGGGACCTTTTCCATTCACCAACGTTGGCACGGTCGGCTCGATCTCCGTGACCAACACGACGTTTTCCGGCGGCATCATCAACGTTGGTGCAATCACTCCCGGCGGCATCACTGTCACCAACAGTACGATCAACGGCTCCATCATCGACACCGGCTCGACGATTGCCGGCGGCATCAGCATCGACGCTCTCAGCACGGTTCAAAGCAGCACCAATGACGCCATTTTGATTGAAGGCAACGTCGCGGGCGGCATCGTCAATAACGGCACGATCATCAGCGCCGGAACGGGCATTCTGATCGAACCTGTGGGCGGTGTCGGCGGCAACGGCGGAGCAGGAGGCCTGGGCGGGGCTGGTGGCGCGGGTGGAATCGGCGGAAATGGCGGACTGGGCGGACTGGGCGGAATTGGCGGTGCGGGCGGTGCGGGTGGGACCGGCGGAGATGGAGGCCTGGGCGGGACTGGCGGTGCGGGCGGCGCGGGCGGGACCGCCGGAAATGGCGGACTGGGCGGAACTGGAGGCTCAGGTGGCGCGGGCGGGATCGGCGGCGCCGGCAGCTTCTTCAACAGCGGCAACAACAATACCGGCGTCGGCAATACCGGCAACAACAACACCGGCAGCACCGGCAATACCGGCAACAACAACAACGCCGGCTTTGGCAACAACGGCAACACGAATGTCGGCTTCGGCAATGGCGGCAATGGCGGCGCTGGCGGCAATGGCGGCGCGGGCGGCACAGGTGGCGTAGGCGGCACCGGCGGCATCAGCGGCGCGGTGACGGAGCTTGCCGGCGGCATTATCAATACGGGATCCATCACCGCTGGCGTCGGAATCGCGGCGACAAACAGCGGCGCGCTCAGCGTGTTTGATTCCGGCACGATTGTCGGAACGAGTGGCACCGCGATCGATCTGTCGCACAATGCGGGCGGCAACACGCTCACGCTCGGAGCGGGCTTCAGCATCAGCGGCAACGTGCTCGGCTCCGGCAGCGATACCTTTCAGCTTGGGGGCGCAGGCAGTGGCAGTTTCGATCTGGGCACTCTTGGCACGCAGTACACCGGCTTCTCGGCATACAACGTGGTGAGCGGCACCTGGACGGTGAGCGGGACCTTTACTCAGTTTGCACCATGGACCGTCGAAGGCGGTACGCTGATCGAGAACGGCACGCTGTCGGACGGCGTCACGGTCGACAATGGCGGCACGCTGGTACTGTCCGCAGGCAATCCAGTCGGCGGCAGCATCACGCTCAATGCCGGGTCCACGCTGGAGTTTGACACCAACCTTATCTACGCCGGTCCGATCTCGATCGCCGGTGCGGTGGACTTCGCGGTGGCTGCGGCGCAGACGGTGACGCTTCCGTTTCCCATCGTCGACGGAACGCAGACGGGAGAACTGGTCAAGACCGGCGCCGGCACCCTGGTGCTGAACGCCGAATTCGGGGCCGAGGCCTACACGGGCGGCACGGTGATCGACGCCGGTACGCTCGAACTCGCCGGCGGCGAATTCGTGAGCGGCAACGTCACCTTTGCGGGCGCCGGCGCGACGCTGCGGCTCGACAGCGCTAACAACCAGATCGGCGGCAGCATCGCCGGGGTAGTGGCCGGCGATGCTATCGACTTGGCCTTCACGTCATTTGCCACCGGCGACCAAGCCGTGTGGTCGCAGACCAGCGCGAGCGCCGGGGTGCTGTCGCTCGTCGACGGCAATAACGGGGCGACTTTGGCCTCGCTCAATCTCACTGGCAGCTTCGGCCCGCAGCAGTTTGTCGCGGTCGGCGACAGCCACGGCAGCACGCTGATCGAGGTGGTGCCGCAGCCGCCGAACGCGCCGCCGCCGTCCGGTACCAGCGCCGACATGATCATGCGGGACGGCCGCAACGGCGATTTGCAGATCTACGATCTCGGCCGCAACACCATCCTGAGTGCTGGCTATCTCGGCCAGGTCGCCCCGGAATGGCAGGTCGCGGGCCTGGGCGATTTCGGCGGCGATGCCTCCGACATGCTGCTGCGCAACTCAACGACCGGGCAATTCGAGGTCTATGACGTCAACAACAACAATATCACTTCGACGGCGCCGATGGGTCAGGTTGGGCTGGAGTGGCAGGTCGCGGGCTTCGGCGATTTCTCCGGCAATGCCAACGAGACCGACATGCTGATGCGCAATACCAATACCGGCGCGTTCGAGGTCTATGACATCAGCCACAATACCATCACCTCGGCCGCGCCGATGGGGCAGGTTGGGCTGGAGTGGCAGACGGCTGGCATCGCGCCCGCCTCGTTGAGCCAGCTGACGCAAGCGATGGCTGCGTTTGCGCCGGCCAACGGAGCGCTCGACACCACGTCGCCACTCAACCAGGCGATAGCCCAGTCGGGGACGCCGGCGATGTTCACGGCGAATACGACGAGCCACCCGGCCTGAAGGCCGGGCGGCGCTCAAGCCATGAGATAAGCGGCGAGCACGACGAAACCGCCGATGGCGAGCGTGGCATGCACTCCGATCAGTGTCCCGGCGCTTTGTCCCTTGCCGCGCCGCATCAGCAGAGTGCCGAGCCCGGCAAGCGCCGCGAACGCCAGAAGCGCGGCCGCGATGATGCCGAACGAAGCGGTCCCCTGCTCGAGGCCGCGCGGCGGCCCGCGCAGCGCAAGGACCAGACAGCACAGCCCGCCAATGCCGATAAGCCCGTGCAGGGCGGCGAATGGCCAAGGCACCGAATGAGACGCTCCGCCGCGCAGATACTGTAGGGCAATCGCGGCGCCCAACAGCACCGCCACAGTAAGAATGGCGAATGCCGTGTTCAACACGATGCCGCCGAGCGCCGCGCCGGGAAATAGCGGTCAAACCAGGTCCGTAGCGTTATCGCCACGCGCGGATCGGCGTTGACGAACATGAAATGATCGGTCCCATCGAGCAGATGCAGCTCGACGGGCGTTTTGGCGTGACGAACCAGGCTGAATGCCTCTTCATATTGGGTCACGCTGTCGCGCGCACTGTGCAGGATGAGCAGCGGCCGAGGTGCAATCGCGGCGGCGAATTCTTCGGGCTGAAACGCAAAGAAACCGAGCGCGGTGTCGGCGGTAAAATGCATCAGCGAGTCGTTCGACCGGAGATTGACCTGAAGCGTCTTCGGCATCTCGAACATGTCGAAACGGTGGATCATTCTCGTGCTTGCGCCGGCAGGCTCCCGCGCGATCTCGTCAAGCAGCGCGCGAAATTTTCGCCACGATTGCTCGGTGTGCATCCCGCGCATCATCCGCTCGCCGTTGGCGACGCCGTTCTCGACGATCACAGCTGCGACACGGGTATCCATTCCCGCCGCCTGTACAGCCACGCCGCCGCCGAGGCTCGAGCCGCACAATGCGATTGCGCCGGGCTCGACGTCCTTGCGCGCCGCCATGTAGCTGACGGAACTGATTGCGTCGGCAACTTCCTCGGATGGAATAACGCGGCCGCGCGGTCCTTCGCTCTCGCCGCAGCCGCGGAAGTCAAAACGCAGCGCCACATAGCCCCACGCGGCGAATTGCCGGCAGACCCATTCCGGCCCGCCATTCATGTTGGCGCCGAAGCCGTGCATCATAACGATGGCGGGGCGACGCTCATCGGGGAGCAGATTTTCGGGAATGTGGACAACACCGGACAGGCGCAGCCCGTCTGACGGAAATGTCACCGACTGAAGCGATGACGGAAGCGATATCTTGGCCATGAGATCCGAACAAATCCACCGATTGCATTCATCAATTGGCAGGAAACTGGTACGCACAATCCCTGATGTCGGGGAAGGGCTAAACGCGCTGGGGGTGCCCCATGCGAGAATGGCTCTTGGTCGTAACGCCGTTGGGTTTTGTCGTCTACTTCCTGGTGTTCCCGGATCAGCTCGGAACCGCCGTGGACTTGGTCAAATCGGCGACCCAGATCGTGCTGGCCACGCTTTAGCGACGCCGACAACGCGTTGCGTCGTCAGCTTTCGAAGACGTCATGGATGGCGACGGCGCCGCGGCGCCAGTAGCCGGCGGCGCGCATCCATTTCGGGTTGGCGCCGTGATCGGCGATCAATTGCTGACGCAGCGCCTTCGCCGTGAGCGACTCGCAGGCGACCCACGCATAGTAGTCGCCCGAAGGGAATTTCAAGGTCGCGAGTTTTTTGGCCAGCACGTCGCTTTCGCCAGCCGCGGCGCCGTTACGGTGCGCCCATACCACGGTCGCATCGGCCTTCGTCGCGAGCGCAACTTGGTCGGCGGGGCCGTCGATCTCGCCGACGACGAGAACGCGTGCATTCGCGGGCAGTTCGGCGAGCCGTCGCGAGATCGCCGGCAAGGCGGTTTCGTCTCCGACCAACAGATGCCAGTCGAAATCCGTTGGAATGATAAAGGAGCCGCGCGGTCCGCCAACGTTGAGCACGTCGCCGGGCTTTGCCTGGGCGGCCCAGCGCGTTGCCGGTCCGGCATCGTGCAGGGCAAAGTCGATCTCAAGAATATTCGCGACGGCGTCGTGGCGGCGTGGCGTGAAATCGCGGCTGAGCGTGTTGGGAGTACCCGCGGCGTCGAGCGTGCCGTCGGGAAAGAACAACTTGATATGATCGTCGAAGCCGAGGCTGCTAAAGCCCTCGAGGTCTCCGGTCAACGTGACGCGGATCATGTGCGCGGCAATCCTGTCGACTTGCTTGATCGTGAGCGTACGGCGGCGCGGCTGATGGCGCACGCGGCGCGGCGCACGCGGATCGGCGGCCGGCGCAGCAGTATCAACCGTCGGGGCGGAGGCGGACATTTTAGAAACGCTCCAAATCTTATTTGCACACTGTCGTTCGGTTCAAGCTGGCGTGATGGCGATCGATTTGCAAGGGCATGCAGGTTTCGGCGCCATGCAGATTCGCCCGGCCAAGAAGGGCCATGTCGGATAGGATTGGCAGGCCCACATGCGACGGTCCGCAACCAGCGTTTAAAACGGCTGGTGCTTTCGCCGGCGTCCCGGCCGCTCTACATTAGCGGCAGCGACTGCCGTCAAAGGATTTCCAAAATGTCTTCGCGACGCCAACTGCATCTCGGCGCATTCATGCGTCCGGCCAGCATTCACACCGGCGCTTGGCGCTATCCGGGCGCCTGGCCGGACATGAATTTCAACTTCGCCCATATCAAGCAATCGATTCAGGCGCTGGAGCGCGCCAAATTCGACGCGTTTTTCATGGCCGACCACATGGCCGTGCTCAATATGCCGATGGACGCGCTCAAGCGCAGCCATACGGCAACATCGTACGAGCCGTTCACGCTGCTTTCGGCACTCTCGCAGGCGACCGACCATATCGGCCTGGTCGCCACCGGCTCGACCACGTTCGACGCGCCATACCACATCGCCCGCCGCTTCGCCTCGCTCGACTGGCTGAGCAACGGCCGCGCCGGCTGGAATATCGTCACCACCTCCAATCCCGATGCCGCGCTCAATTTCGGCCTCGAAGAGCACATGGAACACAGCGAACGCTACCGCCGCGCGCGCGAGTTCTATGACGTCGTCACCGGATTATGGGACAGCTGGGCCGACGATGCGTTCGTGCGCGATGTCGACGACGGCATTTTCTTCGAGCCGTCGAAAATGCACGTGCTCGATCACAAGGGCAAATATCTGTCGGTGCGCGGCCCGCTCAATATCGCCCGCCCAGTGCAGGGCTGGCCGGTCATCGTGCAGGCCGGGGCCTCGGACTCGGGCCGGCAACTCGCCGCCGAAACCGCGGAAGCCGTGTTCACCGCGCAGAGCGATCTTGCCGTCGGTCAGAAATTCTATGCGGACGTGAAAGGACGGATGGAAAAGCTCGGGCGCGACCGCGATCACATGAAAATATTGCCGGCGTGCTTCGTGGTCGTCGGCGACACGGTCGAGGAGGCAAAGGCCAAACGCGCCAGGCTCGACAGTCTGGTCAATTACGCCAACGCCATCGCTTCGCTGTCGATCGCTCTCGGCCACGACGCCGCAAAATTCGATCCGGACAAGCCGCTGCCCGACAACATTCCAGAAAGCAACGCCTCGAAGAGCGGCCGCGAACGTGCCATCAACCTCGGCCGGCGCGAAAATCTGACGGTGCGGCAGTTAGCACAGCGGCTCGGCGGCTATTCGGGCCTCGCCATGCTTGGGACGCCGCAAAGCATCGCCGATGAGATGGAGGAGTGGCTGGAAACCGAGGGTTCGGACGGGTTCACGGTGATGTTCCCGTATTTGCCCGGCGGTTTGGAGGATTTCTGCAATCGCGTCGTGCCCGAATTGCAGCGGCGCGGCCTGTTCCGCACTGAATACGAGGGCGCAACGTTGCGCGAGAATCTCGGTCTGCCGCGGCCGAAAAACCGCTTTTTCCAGAACTGAGAGGCGGACTACGCGGTGTGACCGTCGAACTTGCCGGACCTCGGCGTGTTCTTCTCGTTCTGCGGCGTCATTTTCGCCGTGTCCACGCCGCCCGGCACGCCGCGGGGCCCGAGTTTCTGGCGGGCGATGTCGTCTTCGGTCGGGCGGTCATCTTCATTGGGCGTCTCATGGGCCACGGCATCGCTCCTCAATACGCTTGCGCCAGGTTCATCGCCTCGAGGCGCGTTCGCTGCTGATTGTTGAGTTGGGTCTCGAACTGGTCAAGCGCAACCTGCATGGCCAAGGCCGCGCGCCAGCTGGCGTCGAGACGGGCTTCGAGCGCTTCGAGGCGGGCAAGCGGCGTCGCCGGTATTGGGTCTGGACAATGCGCGTGGAGGTCGCCCGCGATGCTGGCGAAGGTCAGTTTCAGGCCGGCGAGCGCGCTACGCTGCGCGTCATCCGGTTGGACAGAGTGATCGATCTCGTCGACCGCCCATTCGGTTGGGATCGGTGCCGCGCCGCACGCCGGGTTGCTGTCGACGGGTTTGATGGCCGCGAACTGCTTTTTCTGATTGGCGTCGAGCGACTGTTCGAATTGGGCAAGCGGCGGCCGCACGACATCGATCGCCATCGTTAATGACTGGAGCTGCGACTGGATCAATTTGAGGCGGGCGACCGGCTGCGGCGGAAGCGCTTGCGCGCATGCCTTGGCCATATACCCGGATGCCATGCCCAAGGATTGGCCGAGCTTTTGTAAGAGCGGCTGCTGCGCCGCGGTTGGGCGCACCTCGACGCCGATGCGGCCGACGAGTGCTGTCGTGCGATCAGGATGCTGACAGGCCTGACCCGCATTGTCTTGGGCAGTCTTTGCGAAAGCGCTGCGGAACAGCGCATCATAGCTGAACGGCCATTGCGGCGCTTCGGCCGGCCAGAAGATCGCATCGAGCAGTCCCGGAAGTGCCGCGGCGGGATGCAACGCGACCGGCTCGGCACTCGGCGCGGGGACGGCGGCTGGAACGCCCAAATTTGTCCTGGCGTCGATGCCGGCACCCCGACGATGCAGCGCCAGACGATGCCGGGGCGCATGATGACGATGCCGAAAGCCGAAGAAGGGGAGTCCGAGATGGATCGGCCCGAGATTGAGGCCGAACGCCGCGCTGGGCGTTGGCGACAGGGCGGTCGCCGCGAGCGCGGCGACGGCGAGACAAGCGCCGATCTTTCGCATGATCTGGCACTCCAGACGGCAGGCCCGACGATGGGGCGCATGTCAACGCAATGCCGGACCGTCCGGTTCCACGGCGGTGCCGGCCGTCGCCGGCTCGCCCTGCCGCTTGTCGCCGAGCCGCAACAGCGGCACCAGTACGAACGCAAACGCCGTGAAGGCCGCTGAGACGATGACGAGCGGCGTCAGGTTCTTGTTGAAAACGTGCGTATAGAGGAAAGAGCCGACATTGTCGGCGCTCGCCGTCGCCAGATTGATGATCGACATCAGAACCGCAAATGCGAATCCCTCCGCGCGCGGCGGGCAATAATCGGCCGCCAGCGTCAGAGTCGCCACGGTGGCGAGCATGGCCGCAAAGCCGCTGCAAAAATTCAGGATGGCGGCGGAGGTGGCGCTGCCGAGCAGCAGATAGGCCACAGTCGTCACGGCGCCGAAAGCGATACTGACGTTGAGCAGGCTTTTAAGCGTCAAGCCGCCGAAGAACCGCCGATAGAGCAGGGCGCCGACCACCCAGCCGGCTGAGGCGATCGAGCCCAGAATGCCGATATAGCCTTGCGAGAATTTCAGATTGTCGGTCATGTGAAAGTAGAGCGGCGTGGCAAAGCCCGGGCTGAAATAATAGAGAAAGATGAAGACCGCGATCACCCACAACTCGCGCCGCTTGAATGAGGCTTTAAGTCCGGCAAGCGTGTCCTTCATGCCCTGGATGTTGATCGATGTTTTTCGTTCCGGGATCAGCCACAGCGTGCCGAAAATGACGGCCAGCGGCGCGACGGCGACGATGCCGCCGGCGACGTGCAGGGCGGACGCCGGCGGCAGATACTGCACGAGCGCGCCGCCGGTGATGGCGGCCGCCATGGCGGCGGCGTTGAACCACAGCCATTGCTGATTGACGAAGGTTCCGCTCTCGTGCAGCCGCTGGCCGTTTTCAACAAGCACCGCGCCGCACAGCGTGCTCGAGATCGCCATGGCGTAGGCGGTGAGCATCAGGGCGATCAGGAGCAGGTGCGGCTCGTTGATCTGCGTGACCCAGAAATAGCCGACAATCGCGCCCACGTTGGCGATGAGCAGGTAGCTTTTGCGCCGGTAGCCGAACAGCGGCAGGAAATCGGAAACAAGGCCGTAAACCGGCTTGATCACCCAGGGCAGGCTGAAGACCGTGACGAAGGCGGTGACCTGCAACGGCGTCCAGCCGTGCACTTCTTTCAGATAGTATGCCAGCGGCTGCGAGATCAGGCCGACGACCTGGCCGAGGCCCTCGACCACATAAACGAGACCGAAGAACAGCAGCAGCCGGCTGACCAGTTGTTGATCGTCCTGGTGGCGGGGAGGCTCCGCCGTCCCGCGCGCTGGACGGGCCGTCGCGGCTGACGTTTGCGCTTCCATCGAATTCATCGCGGCTCGCGGCGCAGTTCGGCCGCGATGTTAGCACGCATGGCCACTCGGGCGGTCCAGTTACGGTCGCCGCGAAGGCGAAAGACCGCGTCTACACACTCGGGATCGCCTTGAGGATCGGGAAGAAGGTGCCCAGCAATGTCGGCGGCCAGGGGATTGCCAGCAATTGGTCGAACACGACGTAGATCAGGGCCACGACGCAGGCCGCCATCGGAATGACGATCCGCCATTTCTCGCGCCCTTCGAGCCGCATATAGGAAATAATGAAGATGGGCACCGCCGGAATGAGCCCGATGATCCACATCAACAGCATGACGCCGGCCATCCAGCCAAAGAACTGGAAGCCGCGGCCCAGCACCGTAGCGCCGGGCAGATGCGCGGTCTTCGACGCGAGGTCCATGTGAATTCGCTTGGGCGCTGTGCTGTCCGGTTCGGCGCCCGCGGCGCCCGCGGTGGCGGTGCGCTCGTGCACACCGAAGATTTCGTTAACGAGGCTCAGCGAGCAGAACAGGATCGCGCCGATGCCGACGATTGTGGGCACGATACGGGCCGCGAAGGCCCAGTCGAACGACTGCGACAACATCACCACGAACAGGATCAACAGCGCCGCCGGAAACAGATTATCGGTCGCAAACCGCGGTGTACCGAAATTTGTCACCATGACCTTAAGACCGGACCAGGTCCTTTTCAGGCCAAGCCAGAAGCTGACGAGCCATCCCGTATATGGAACGTGTGTCTCGGCAACGGCCATTTGTGGAGCGCGAGATCGAATATCCTGCAGGAGCGGCCCCAGCAATGAGAGCGCAGCCAGGCTGAACATGATGAGAACGAATGGTTTGACCATCCAGCCGACGCCGTAACGCTCGATCGAGATGAACATGTAGCGCTCGATCGGCTCGCCGAGAATGAAGCCGAGCACGAACGGCGGCCGCGGCCAGCGGAAATGCTTCATCGCCCAGCCGAGCATGCCGAAGAACAACAGCGAGAACAGATCGCCCCAGTTCCGCGTCGCCTCGAACGCCCCGATATAGACCAGGCTGAGCACGCCCGGCATGAACAGCGTGTAACGGAGCGTCGCGATTTTTGCGAGCTGTCCGCTGAAGGCGAAGCACAGGCCGGAGCCCAGGATGTTGGCGATGGCGATGCTCCACACCATCGAATAGGTCAGGTCGAGATGCTTGGTCAGCATGTCTGGCCCGGGCACCAGGCCGTGGATGAGAAACGCGCCAAGCAGGATCGCCATGCCGGCGCTGGCCGGCACTCCGAAAGCGACGGTGGGGACAAGCGCCCCGCCTTCGCGCGCGTTGGTGGCGCTCTCGGCGGCGATCACGCCGCGCACGTCGCCGGTGCCGAACGTCTTTGCCGCGTCCTTTTCCGTCTTCAGCGCGTGGCCGTAGGAGATCCAGTCGATCACAGAGGCGCCGATACCGGGAATGGCGCCCATCGCCGAGCCGATCCAGGAGCAGCGCAGAATCAAGAACCAGTTGTCGATGCAGTCCTTGATGCCGAGCAGCATGCCGGTCTTGGTGTCGAGCGTCTGCCCCGCCTGCACGACGGCCATGCGGCCGATCGCGAGATCGCACAGTTCCGGCAGCGCGAAGATACCGAGCGTCAGCGGCACCAGCGGCAGTCCGTCCCACAGATATAATGTGCCCATGGTCCAGCGCAGCGTGCCCGACTGCGGGTCGGTGCCGATCATGCGCAGCATCATGCCGAAGCACGCGAAGGTCAGCCCACGCAGCGGCGCATTGCCCGACAAGACTGCGACCATCGAAATGCCGAACACCGCGATCGCAAGCAATTCGGGCGAACCGATATAGAGAATGATCGGCCGCATGATTGGCAACGCGATGCCCATCAGCAATGCGCCGAACAGGCCGCCGATCAGGGCTGCCATGTAAGAGGCCCCGAGCGCGCGCCCGGCTTCGCCGCGCCGCGTCATCGGATAGCCGTCGAGCGTCGTTGCCGCCGATGCGGCGTGTCCCGGAGCGCCGAACAGAATCGCCGCTATCGGATCGGCGGTCGTGGTCGTCGCGCCCAGTCCAAGGAGCAGCGCAAACGCGGTCGGCGGATCGAGGTCATAGGTGAAGGGCAGCAGCAGTGCCGTACCGGCGATGCCGCCGATGCCCGGCAGGATGCCAAGCGCGAGACCCATGCACACGCCCGCGAACAGATAGAGCAGGCGGGTCGGGTTGAGGATGATGAACAGCGCTGTGTGCGCCGAATGCAGCGCCAGCCCCGCGCCGTCGGAGAAATCGTGCACGTACGTGTGGAACGCGCCACCGACGGAATGCAGTACGCTCGGATCCATTGATTATGCTCATTCGCGCAAGCCTACCCACGACGCCGGTCTCGCTGCGCGATCCCGTGCGCCGGGGGTCAGCTTGCAGAATTCATGATCTCCCACACGACCTGGACTGATGTTAGAGGACAATGTGCCCGCCTGCCAGCGCGGCGCCCGATTGTAAAACTCGATCAAGACGAACCCTATTGAGCAGGGGGCGAAACGCCGGCCGCCGAATGCAGGATATATCGGCACTTAGAAGTGTGTTGCGACATATCGCCGTGCCCGCGCTGAGGTTGCGTCCGGGCGGGGCAACCTGCGCTGTCCCCAGCGGGTATTGAGTTCGGGCTGACATTGGCGGCAAGACGCACTAAAATCGTTGCGTTGGGCCCATTTCCGCGGGCAAGAAGCTCAATTCAGGGGACAGCGCCATGAAGATTGTTCATGCCGATACAGTGGAATGGAAGCGCGGCCTGCAGCATCGCGGCGGAACGTTCCATTACAGGCACCTGCTGAACGGCGCGCCCGGCACGCCAGGGAATTTCCAGTTCAACATAGGACAACTTGAAGGCGATTTCTCCTCGCCGCGCCACCGGCACAATTTCGATCAGTTCCGCTTTCAGATCGAAGGCACGATGAATTTCGATCGCAACGGCAAGATGGCGGCCGGCAGCTTCGGTTACTTTCCCGAAGGCGCGGCCTACGGTCCGCAAAGCTCGGAGGGTCGCTCGGTCACCGCGGTGCTGCAATTCGGCGGCGCCAGCGGCAGCGGATATCTGTCGCGTGAGGAAGTCTATGCCGGCACCGAAGAGCTGAAGAAATACGGCACATTCGAGGGCGGCATTTTCCGCCGCAACGATGATGTCGAAGGCCGCCGCAACACTGACGGCTACCAGGCGATCTGGGAGCACGCGCACGGCGAACGCATGGAATATCCGAAGCCGCGCTATCGCGATCCGATCATGGTCGATCCGTCGCATTATGAATGGTTGCCGGTTGCCGGCATGCCGGGCGTGATGCACAGGCCGCTCGGTACCTTCACCGAGCGTCAGTGCGGAGCCGAGATCGTCAGCTTCGAACGTGGTACGATTTATCGCGCCGAGGGCGCCAGCGTTTATCTGGTGCTGTCGGGCTCGGGAATAGCGCAGCACGAAGGTTATCGGCCGCTGACGGCACTGCACGTCGAAGACGGCGAGCACGTCGACATCGTGGCGCGCGACGATACCGAATTGCTCCGTTTGGTTTTGCCGGATCTGACCGGTATCAAGGAGCGGCGCGCGGCGCACGCCGTGGCCGCCGAATAGCGCCGCATCCTCCGCGGCGGGTCCGCGCAGTCGGCGGTTCGTAGCCATGCCGCTGCCATCGCTCTTTCGGTTTCGGGATTCGGCGCGCCCATGGAATATCGCCTACGCCGCCCTTTGCGGAGGCGGCATCGGGGCGCTCGCCGGTCTGTTGAAGACCTTAAATCCGTTTCGCCCGGCGCCGGCCGAAAACTTAACAAATCATCTCACCGATGTCGCTGTGGCGGCGCTCGGCTTTGCGTTGTTGTGCGCTGCGGCAGCCGCGCTGCGCAACGTTATTGCCCGGCATCTTATCTGGCACGACGATCGGTAGCCTGCTCGCGCCGAACGAGTAGGGCGCAGTTAATGTTACCAAATAATTCCTCGCCCCAATGACGCTGCTATAAACGAATTCGGCCGGCGACTTCCCTACAATGCGCCCGAACGGCTGTTGTTTGTACGGGTTGCGTATGCGTTTGCCCCTTGCGGCCTTGTTGTTGGTCGTATCCGCTACTGCCGCGTTTGCTCAGCGCGAGCCGCAAATCATCGTGCCCGGGAAGCCGGGCGTGCCCGTTTACATCAACGGCATCGAATCTTCTTGGGGCATCGTCGAGGGCGAATTCGGGCTCGACCGGCCCAATCAGGTCGCGCCCACCGTGATCTGGCGGCCTTATTTGAATCCCGTGCCTAATGGCGTGCCTGGCTATTACCCGGCGGACGGACGCCGTCCCGGCTACGGCCGCCTCGAAATCACGCCGCCGGCCAATCGCCGGCTGCCGCCGCCGGCACCCACTTTCTATCGCTACTGGTCGAGTGAATCGGCGCCGACGCCGGCGACCGATCCTCAGTCCATCCAGCAGACGCCGATGATTGTCGAGCCGAACGTGAATTTCGGTCCGCAGCGCGGCGGTCGCAACCGTTGAGGTGACGATCGAAAACGTCGTCAGCTTTTGTCCGGCGGTCCGCTGCGGCGGTCTGTCTTCATCCGCCTCCCTCACGGAGGCTGCGTCGTAAGGAGTATCAATGTCTCATCACCGCGTCGTACTTGCCGTTCTTGCTACGCTCTTCACCGCCGGGATCAGCTCGGCGGCATCCGCGGGTTGCTGCGGCTGGGGAGTCGCTGAAGCCCCGATCGTCTATGCGCCCGTCACCTACGCATCCGGCTGCGGCCACTGCGGCACACCCACAGCGGCTGTGGTTTATGCGCAGCCGGTTGC
>DASZWK010000246.1:0-5138 GCA_035546235.1 Xanthobacteraceae bacterium
GCCAGCGAAACGGCGCGGGCGAGCTGGTGCGATTCACGACGGCCTTCCCCGTCAAGGTACGTCGCGGTCTCCTCGACCAGCGCCATGCCCTCGCGAAACATTGCCCTGAACGCATCCGACGCCGCCAGACGGCGGCCGAAAGCTACAGGCTCCGGCCCAAAATGGACGCCGGAAACGGCCTTGGAACGCTCTTCACTCATACGCCACACACCCCGTACGCGTTCCGCATCGGAACACCTGTGCCTGTCATGCGCAAGGCTCGGGCCAGCCGCCCCGCAGCGGCTATCCACAGCAATCCACAGGCCGTCACGAGCGTGGTGAAGAAACGCGGCGGCCGCAGGGCGGCCGACGAAAAAAGAGCCGCTGAAGAGCGGCTCTGGAAGAGTTTTAACAGGGAGGCGTCAAACAGAGTGGACGGAGCCACTCGAAATCCAGATGACTGGACCGCCATGAGTTAAGCGGCATAAAGCTTAAGAAATGGTTAACGGCCTCCGCCAAATTGCCCAGGATGTCCTGAAATCGGGTCGTTTTCGGCCGTCCCGTGCCGGACCGGGACCCTTTACGGCTTGAAGAATGAGGCGGCCGTCCTGGCGCTCGCCCGCTTGGCTTCGGCCGTCGCTTCCAGGCGCGAAATTTCCGCCTTCAGCAGTTCGACACGGGCCGCCAATTCGTCGAGCGACAGCTTGGCGAGATCCTCGCCGATCTCGTGGGCGCGCTTCTTCTTCGGTGCGTCTTCGTCGTCGAACAGAGGCATGTGCGGAACGTAACGGAGCCTCGCACGCTTGTCGAAAACCGGTCGCTGCCGCTCCGCCAACGAAGCGTTTGCGTCCCGCTGCGCCTCGCCCTATATAGGCGCCAATCCCAATAATAATCCTCACGTTTGGGGTTCGCCGGCGGGAAACCCGGTGAGCGACCGGGAGAGAATTGCCCATGACCACCGCCACGCCGCTGATGCCGAAAGCGACCGCCGTCTGGCTCGTCGCCAACACCTCTCTGTCCTTCGACCAGATCGCCGAATTCTGCCATCTGCACCCGCTCGAGGTGCAAGCAATCGCTGACGGCGAGGCCGCCCAGTCGATCAAGGGACTGGACCCGGTGCTCACCGGCCAGTTGACGCGCGAGGACATACAGCGCGCCGAGGAAGACCCGAACTTCCGGCTTGGCGTGCAGGAGCCCCGCGTGCGCGCCCCCGTCGCCAAGCGCAAGGGGCCGCGCTACACGCCGGTGTCGCGCCGCCAGGATCGTCCGAACGCGATCCTCTGGCTGATCCGCAATCATCCCGAATTGAAGGATGCGGCGATTATGCGCCTCGTCGGCACGACCAAGCCGACGATCGAATCCATCCGCAATCGTTCACACTGGAACTCGAACAACCTCCAGCCGACCGATCCGGTCGCGCTCGGCCTCTGCTCGCAGATCGACCTCGACTTCGAGGTCGAGCGCGCCGCCAAGAACGCGCCCCAGACGGAGCAGCCGACGGAAGGCGCCACGCTTCTCCCCGCGTCCGAGACCACTACCGCTGCGGCCGCGGCGGCTGCCCTTGCCGCCGCTGCGACGCGGCCGGAGCGCAGCGCCGAGAAGGAAGCCGCCGACGAGGCAAGCGCCGTCTTCGCCAAGCTGAAGTCGATGAATAAGGCGCCGAAAGACGAGGACGACGACGTCTAGCCCTTCACCGGCACCGTGTAGTTCAGCGGCAGCCGTCCGCCATCGGCGTAGATCGTCTGCCCGGTGATGTAGCTCGCCTCGTCTGACGCGAGGAACACCGCGACCGCTGCGATCTCAGCCGGCTCGCCGATCCGTCCCATGGGCGTGCGCGACAGGATACGTCCGCGCGCCGCGCTGTCCGCCATCGTCGCCGCCAGCATCTCGGTGTTGATCGAGCCCGGTCCGATCGCGTTGACGCGGATGCCGTGTTCGGCGAGCGACAGTGCCATCACCTTGGTCAGCTGGTTGATGCCACCCTTGGACACCGAGTACGGCACCTGGTTGGCGATCGCGAATACGGCGTTCACCGACGACATGTTGATGATCGCGCCCGGCTTCTCGCCCTGCTTCACCCGTTCGACCATGTGCCGCGCCACCGCCTGGCCGAGCAGAAAAGAACCCTTGAGGTTGGTGCGGATGACGCGGTCGAATTCCGCCTCATCCAGCTCGAGGAAATCGGCGGCCTTCAGAACAGCGGCATTGTTCACCAGCACATCGATGGGCCCGAAGGCGGCGAGCGTTGACTCCACGAGCTGTCGCACCGACGCCGCGTCGCCGACATCGGCACGCACGTAGCGCACCGGCCCCGACGCGCCGAGCTCCGTCACCGCCGCCGACCCGCCATCATCATTGACGTCGGCGATAACGACGCGCGCACCTTCGGTGAGGAAGCGGCGCGCGATGGCCTTGCCGATACCGCGCGCTGCACCGGTGACGATGGCGACCTTGTTCTGAAGCTGTGGCACGTCGCTGTTCCTCAATTGAACCAGTGAGATGCGGCTATCCTACACGTCGGCGTCGATTGCCGTGATAGCCGGGGCGGCATAGGTTCGGCCCCTCCCCGCCGCGGCATATTCCTGATGCTTCACGATCCCTGGTTTTACGCAGCCGCGATTCCCGCGATGTTTATCCTTGGCCTGTCCAAGGGCGGCTTTACCTCGGCCGGCGTCTTGACGGTTCCGATCCTGGCGCTCGCCATTCCCCCGGTGCAGGCTGCCGGCATCACACTGCCTATCCTGGTGCTCTCCGACATCATCGTCGTCGTCCTGTTCTGCGGAACCTTCGATCGGCCGACCGTGAAGATCATCCTCTCCGGCGCCGTCGTCGGCATCCTCATTGCCTGGCTCACCGCAGCGTGGGTGAACGAGACGGAGATCCGCGTGCTCATCGGCGTGATCTCGGTCGCGTTCGCGCTCAATTACTGGCTCCGCCATAGCCGCAATCCCCATCCGCACGGACACAACCTGCCGAAGGGTCTGTTCTGGGGCGCGGTCGCCGGCTTCACGTCGTTCGTCAGCCATGCCGGCGCGCCGCCCTATCAGGTCTACACCGCGCCGCTTCGCCTGGAGCCCAGGCTTCTCGCCGGTACATCCGTGCTCATCTTCGCGATCATGAACGCGATCAAGCTCGTGCCGTATTTTTTCCTCGGCCAGTTCAATGCCGAGAACCTGACAGCCTCGCTGATCCTGTTGCCGATCGCGATCCCGCCGACCTTGTTCGGGGTCTGGCTCATCAAGCGTGTCCGGGTCGAGCCGTTCTACCGCATCCTCTACGTCGTGATTTTCGTCGTCGGGCTGTATCTCATCGGCGAGAGCATCGCGGCGTACGTCTGAGCAATGGCATCGCCACCGGCTAAAGCGGCCGCCAGCCAAGCACGCCCAGAGACACAAAAAATCCAAGCACGTAGGCCGCCGGCAGCCACCATGCCGCGCGCAACCACGCGGCGACTGATTTCGCCTCTTCGAACATATTCGAAACGGCAACGCCGGCCGACGATCCAAACCACACCATGGAACCGCCGAAACCCACCGCAAAGGCAAGAATGCCCCAGTCATAGCCCCCTTGCTTGAGAGCAAGCGCGGTCAGCGGGATGTTGTCGAACACCGACGAAATGAAGCCAAGGCTGAACGCGGTCTCCCACGAAGCGGCGGGCAACTCGGAAACCGGCATGAGCGAGGCGCAAAGCACAAGCGCCAGCAGGAACAGCGCGCCGACGCCTGCTTCCCGCAATACGGCAAAATCAGTCTTGCGGAACAACGCACCAATCAGGATCGCCAGCCAGACGGCGATGCCAAGGACCGGGAAGGCATCCGAAACCCAGGGAGCAACGACGTTGGTGACGACGTTTGCCGCAATCACGGCGACGAGGATCAGGACGACGATACCGATCCGTCCCCACTCGATGGCGATGCCGCCGGTATCGTGCTTCTGAATCGGCTGATGGCGCTGCTGCACGCGCGCCGCCGGCACGGCGAACACTGCCAAAGCAATGATGGCGCCGACGTATCCGTGCAGCACATCGAGCGGGCTCTTGCCGGCGATCCACATCATGGTGGTCGTAGTATCGCCCACGACGCTGCCAGCCCCGCCGGCGTTTGCCGCCGCGACAATCGCAGCAAGGAATGCGATGTGCACCCGCCCGTTGAACACATGTCGCGCCACCGTGGCCCCGATCAGCGCGCTCGCGATGTTGTCGAGGAATCCGGAGAAAACAAACACCAGGACCAGGAGAACCACGCCGCCGATCCAGCCGTCGGGCAGGAAGTCGGGCGCAAGGTCAGGAAGCCTGCTTTCCTCGAAATGGCGCGACAGGATGGCAAAGCCCGTCAGCAGCAGCCCGAGGTTTGCCAGAACAACCCACTCGTGGACCAGATGGTTGCCAAGGCCGGCTGGTCCTGCAGCCTCTTCAAAGCCGAACACCAGCTTGTAAACGATGATCGCCGCGAGCCCCGTCAGCGACACCAGCAGCGTGCGATGATGAAAGATCGCCACGCCGAGCAGCGTCGCCGCGAACAACACAAATTCCAGCGGCACTCCCAGAACGAAAATTCCTTCACCGGTTATTGCCATCGGCCGCTCCTGCAACTCTCAGGTTTCGGGTGCCATCGAAATCCCGGTTGATCAACCCAAACCGGAGCATCTTGACTAATTGTAAGTCGACACTTACGGTAAGCCATGGCTAACGCTTATCGCCTTTTCGCCGCCCTCTCCGATCCCACCCGCCGCGCAATCTTCGAGCGCGTCGCGAAGCGCCCGCAGGCAGTGGCCTCACTGGCCAGGGGATTGCCCGTGAGCCGGCCCGCCGTCTCCCAGCACCTCAAGGTGCTGAAGGAGGCCGGCCTGGTGACCGATCGCGCGGAGGGCACCCGGCGCATCTACCAGATCGACCCGCACGGCCTTGGTGCGATCCGCCAATGGCTCGATCGCTTCTGGGACGACTCGCTGGCCGCATTCAAGGCCGCCGCAGAATCCGACGAAGGAGAGTAACCATGAGTGGCAAGAAGCTTCCCCCCATCCGCAAATCGATCGACGTGCACGTTCCGCCGGCGCGGGCCTTCGACGTCTTCGTCAGGAAGATGCACGACTGGTGGCCGGCCGAGTACACACCCTTCCCGCGCAGCAGCATCGTCATCGAGCCGAAGGCCGATGGCCGT
>DASZWK010000247.1:0-5033 GCA_035546235.1 Xanthobacteraceae bacterium
TCGTTGTCGGTGAAGGTGAATTCCATGCGCGGGTAGCGCGCCGAAATGAGCAACGTCTCGCGGTCGCCGCCGTATGATTTGATGAAAATGTCGGCGACCTCCTCGATGTTGCGCTCGCTGTAGGCGAAAGACTTGCGGAACGCATCGAGCAGCGGTTCGCGCAGGCCGGGATTGTCTTGCAACAGCGCTTGGCTGGCCGCCACCATGTGTTTGATCATCTCGTCGAAGCCGGTGAGCAGTTTCCAGGCATCGCCGTCGGTGTAGAGGCACTCCGCGTCGTTTGCCTCTTCACCATGGAAGAAAAACTGATCGAGCAGCACGACCGCATCGGCATCGCCGCGGCGCAGGATACCAAGCAGGGTTTCCTGCGGGCTTGCCGCCCATTGCAGACTTTGCGGAGCGACGCCGTAGGAGTGTTTCAGCAGATATTGGTGGATCGCGTGCCGGCCCTGATGGGTCGTGATTGTTTTGCCGGCGAGCGCGGCGGGCTCCGCCAACGCTCCGCGCCGCACGAACAGTCCGTTGCCCTTGCGGGTCGATTTCCATTCCGTACACAGCCCAATGATTGGAGCGCCGGCGAGCCGCCGCTCCAGAAAATTCGGCAGGTACACGTTGGCGAGATCGACGTCGCCGCGGATCAGGCACTCTTCGAGCTCGCGGCTCGGCGGATCGGGCACCTCGATCACGGTCCAATCGATGCCGTGGTCTTTGATCAGTCCGGCTCCGAGCGCGTAGTAGATGCGGAACATCGTGAACCGGTTGCGGTAATGCGCGAGCCGGAGCTTCATGAGGCGGCTGCAACGAGCCGCTTGGCATGCGTCTCAGCTTCGATGTTCTGGTCGAGCACCCAGCGCGCCACCTCGCCGTGCGAGGCGAACCACACGTCGGGGAACTGCGCGAAATATTTCAGGATTCTGTCGAACACCGCGCAGACCAGCGGCCGGCCGCCGAAATGGCAGTGCAGCGTCAGGCCGAGAAAGGCCGGCGCTTCGCGCAGATAGAGATAGTCGAATGTGTCCTTGTAGACGTCCCACAGCGTCGTTGGGCTCGAATGCGACACGCGGCTGTCGGTGAAATCGCTCGCCGGAATAAGGGCGATCGGCCCGCTCTTGGTCGCTTTCACGCGCGGCAGGTCGATGTCGAGCGAGTCGCCGTGCCAGGCTAAACCTTCGGCGGCGAGATACTCGGTGGTGTGCTCGGTCCAGGCCAGCACCGGGCTGATCCAGCCGTGCGGCCGCGTGCCCGAAATCTTTTCCAAAATGCCGAGCGACTGTTTGATGCTGTCGCGCTCTTCATCGGGCGTCATGTAGGCGAGGAGGTGATCCTGCAGATAGCCGTGGCCGGCGATATCGTGGCCCGATTTGACGATCGCCTTGGCGGCGTCCGGCCAGATTTCGGCGCAGTGGGCGTTGACGCAGAACGTGCCGCGCACGCCGTTTTCGCTAAGCAGATTCATGATCCGCCAGACGCCGACCTTGCCCCCATAGGTGCCCCATGCAATACGGCCGCGGTCGAGCGTGCCCGGCTTGAGGCCTGTGCCCTGCACGCCCCACGGCGGAGCCTTACCCTCCGACCATTGTTCGAGCATCACCGTGACGGCGATCGCGATGCGCTGGCCCTTCGGCCAGGCGAACGTTCCTTTTTGCATGTCGAATTCCTGTTCAGCCCCGCAAGTCAGACCGTATCCATAGCAAGCCGCGTAGCCGCAATCGAGCGCGCGGCGCGCATCGGGCCTGTGCATCGCAGCATCACGCAAATGCGCGCAGTGCTCACGTTTACGGGAAGGCCTGCGGCAAGTGTGCCGGAACCATTACGACAACCCACCGTTTTGTCTGAAGCGATTCATGCGCGCGTTCTTTCGCGCGAGTGCATGCGGACCGACCGACAGGACATTATGATCATGGTGCGAACCGTTGCGCTGGGCATCGCCTGCATCGGCCTGACCTTGTGTTTCGCAGCGACCGCCGGCACGGCGGCGCCACCCGGCGGACATCCCGGCGGCGGTGGACATCCGGGCGGTGTTCCGCATGCGGGCGGCGGCGCTCCGCATTTTGCCGCGCACGCGGGCGGCGGCGGGCCGCATTTTGCCGCGCACATGGGCGGCGGCGGCGGGCCACATTTTGCGGCTCATCCCGGTGGCGGCGGGCCGCATTTTTCTCCCCATATCGGTGGCGGCGCGCCGCATTTTGCCGCCCATCGTGGAGCCGGCGGACCGCATTTTGCGCCACATGTCGGTAGCCGTGGCATGCCGCATTTTGCATCGCATGCCGGGCTAGGCCGCACCCGCGGCGCCGCGCATGTGCCGCACGCACGGATCGGCAGGTCCGGGCCGCATATGCATCTTGCACACGGTGGCAGAGCGCCGTCCGTGCGCGGATCACAGCGCGCGCTCACCGCCCATCACGTTTTTCCCCATCCTGCGCACGCGCAGGCAGCCAACCTGCACGGTCTGTTCGCGCACGGTCATGTTGGACATTTGGCCGGCCGGGCCGACCCGGCGCGCTTTGCCCATCTGCGCCACTTTGGCGGCTCGCTGTCGTTCCGGCCATTCCTGGCCGCGCGCTGGCATCCGCATCATCACCTGGGCTGGATCGGTCCGGTGTTCTGGCCATACGCCTATGGCGACGTGTTCTATGACGCGTTGTGGCCGTACGCCTACGCCTCCTATGATCCGTTCTGGTATTACGGCTATGACGATATCTACGAGGGTATCTTCTCGCCTTACGACTACGGCGCATACGTGCAGGGGAGGCGGGCGCCTGCGCGGATGACCGCGCTGACGCAAGGCGCCACGGCAAGCTGCAACGACGAAGCGGCCGAAGTCACCGGCTGGCCGATCGACCAAATTCAGGCTGCGCTGTCGCCGAACCCGCAGCAAACCGCGCTGCTTGACGACTTGGGCAATGCCATCATCAAGGCGAGCGATGTGATCCGGTCGCACTGCCCGACCACGCTCGCTTTCACGCCGACCGACCGCCTTGCCCACATGCAACAGCGTCTCGAAGGGCTCGCTCAGGCCGTGAGCCTTGTGCAGCCGCCGCTGGCGAAGTTCTATGCCTCATTGTCCGACGAGCAGAAGGCGCGGTTCAACGATATCGGCAACGCAAGCGCCAAGCCGCAAGAACAGGGACAGCGGGCAGGGCAAGGCAACGTGCAAAGCCCGCGAGTCACCTGTGCCGAAAGCGTGATGGCGTTTCCGACCGACAAGGTCGACCACGTCGTGCAACCGGATGCGGCGCAGCGCGCCAAGCTGAACGCTCTCGCCGCCGCCAGCGCCAAGGCAGCCGGCCAGATCAAGGCGTCGTGTCCGAGCGCGCTACCGGCAACGCCGCCCGACCGGCTCGCCGCCGAGGGTAGCCACGTGCAGGCGATGCTTGCCGCCGTACAGACCATCCGGCCGGCCCTTGCCGATTTCTACGGGGCGCTGTCGGATGAGCAGAAGGCCCGTTTCAACACCGTGGGCCGGCAGCTGTTTGCAGAGAAATAGCGAGCCGTTCCGCATGGCGCATCCCGAGGGGTGCGCGCCCTATCGCGCCACTCGGCGGCCTTCGTGAAGATGGCCCCCGGGTGTGCAGCCATTTGGCCGCGCCCCGGAATGACTTGGTGCCCCCGGCGCGCCACAATGACGGACTATGCGGCGGTCAGGAGCAGAGATTCCCCATGAAAACCCTTCATTATGTCATGATCGGCGCCGCGACCGGCTCGGCTTTGGTGCTGCTGGCAACCTCGCCGAAGGTTGAGCCGTTGATCTCCAGGGCGCTCGCAGCGCCTTTGGCGGACTCGGCGGATGCCGCAACCACCTATCGTGAGCTCTCGCTGCTCGGCAGAGTGTTCGAGGCGGTCCGCCAGGATTATGTCGACAAGCCGGATTCCGACAAACTGATCCAATCGGCCCTCAGCGGCATGATAGGCGGCCTCGATCCTCACTCGAGTTACATGGACGCCAAGGCCTTTGCGGAAATGCAGGTCGAGACGACCGGCCAGTTCGGCGGCCTCGGCATGGAGGTCACCACCGAAAACAATCTCGTCAAGGTGGTTTCACCGATCGACGGCACGCCCGCCGCCAAGGCCGGCATCCTTGCCGGTGATGTCATTACGCAGATCGACGGGAAGCCGATCGACAAGCTTTCGCTCGGCGACGTGGTCGCAAAACTTCGCGGCTCGGTCGGATCGAAAGTGACGCTCGACATCCAGCGCGCGAAAGTTGCAAAGCCGGTCGTCGTGACCCTGACGCGGGAGATCATCCAGGTCCGTCCGGTCAGTTCGCGCGCCGAGGGCGGTGATGTCGGTTACATCCGTATCAAGGAATTCAATGAGCTGACGAACGACGAACTGAAGAGCGCGATCGCGGATCTTTCGTCGAAGATTCCGGCCGACAAATTAAAGGGCTACATCGTCGATCTTCGCAACAATCCGGGCGGGCTGCTCGACCAGGCCGTCGGCGTCGTGAACGACTTCTTGAGCCAGGGCGAGATCGTTTCGACGCGCGGTCGCGACGCCGGCGATGATGAAAGGTTCTTTGCCAAGCCCCAACTGGGCGATCTGATCCACGGCAAGCCGCTTATCGTGCTGATCAACGGCGGCTCGGCCTCGGAAATTGTCTCCGGTGCCTTGCAGGACCAGAAGCGCGCAACGATCGTCGGCTCGCGCTCCTTCGGCAAGGGATCGGTTCAGACCATCATGCCCTTGGGGGCCGGCAATGGCGCGCTTCGTCTCACTACGGCGCGCTACTACACGCCATCGGGACGCTCGATCCAAGCCGAGGGAATTACGCCCGATATCACGGTCCTGCAGAACGTGCCCAAAGAGTTGCAGGACAGCGAGGCCGAAGTAAGCGAGGCGAGCCTTCCGGGGCATTTCCACGCGCAAGGCAAGGAAGAAAAGGGCTCGCAGGCTTACGTGCCGCCGAAGCCGGAAGACGACACGGCGCTGCAAACAGCGCTGGCGCTGATGCGCGGCACCAAGCACGATGCCGCCTTCCCGCCGAAACGCCAGCAGGCGGCGCGATAGCGCGCGTCGCGCCGGCCGCAAAA